>NZ_JAOCQE010000527.1 GCF_025290915.1 Streptomyces sp. 15-116A
CGGGCCCGCCTTCGCCGCCAACGACGTCAACCTCGCCGCCCTCGCCGAACACCGGCACGGCGCCGGGCGCGGCTCGCGTGACCTGCTGTGCGTGGCCACCGGGCACCGGGGCGTCGGCGGCGCGCTGGTCCTCGACGGGCGCCTGCACAGCGGCAGTTCGGGTCTCGCCCTGGAGGTCGGCCACCTCACCGTCAACCCCGAGGGCCGCCCCTGCCACTGCGGCAGCCGCGGCTGCCTGGACGTCGAGGCGGACCCGCTGGCCCTGCTCACCGCGGCCGGACGCGCCCCGGGCCCCGAGATGTCCCTGCTGAAGCAGGCCGAGGAACTGATCCGCGGCCACTACGACGATCCCGCCGTCCGTACCGCCACCCAGGCCCTCATCGACCGCCTCGGTCTTGGCCTCGCCGGACTGGTGAACATCCTCAACCCGGACCGGATCATCCTCGGCGGACTGCACCGCACCCTCCTGCAGGCCGACCCCGAGCGGCTGCGCGCCGTCGTCGCCGACCGCAGCCTGTGGGGCCGCAGCGGCGGCGTCCCGATCCTTCCCTGCACCCTGGACCACAACAGCCTGGTGGGCGCCGCGGAACTGGCCTGGCAGCCGGTCCTGGACGACCCGCTCGCGGCGCTCGCGTAGCCCACGGCCGGGAGCGGCGCCGTATGCCGGAACGAGCGCGCCGACGCACCGCCGTCCGCGCACAATGATCCGGAGCACCTGACGAATCCCGTGCGACGTCCCGCGACTCACGGGCACCCCACCGACCGTGACGACAGAGAGCCGAGGTCATGACCGACAAGCTCACCGTGAGCGTCCTGGGCACCGGCATCATGGGCGCGGCGATGGCCCGCAACCTCGCCCGGGCCGGCCACACCGTCCAGGCCTGGAACCGCACCCGCGCCAAGGCGGAACCCCTGGCCGCCGACGGCGTTCGGATCGCGGACACCCCGGCCGACGCGGTCGACTCCGCCGACGTCGTGCTCACCATGCTGTACGACGGCCCGGCCACCCTGGAGACGATGCGCAAGGCGGCGCCCGCCCTGCGCCGCTCCGCCGCCTGGGTGCAGTCCACGACGGCCGGGCTCGAAGGCGTCGCCGAACTGGCCGAATTCGCGCGTGAACACGGCCTGCTCTTCTACGACGCCCCCGTCCTCGGCACGCGCCGGCCCGCCGAGGCCGGGCAGCTGACCGTCCTCGCCGCCGGCCCGGCCGAGGGCAGGGACACGGTGACGCCCGTGTTCGACGCCGTCGGCGCCCGCACGGTGTGGACCGGCGAGGACGGGGCGGCGGGCAGCGCGACCCGGCTGAAACTGGTGGCCAACAGCTGGGTACTGGCCGCCACTTCGGCCGTGGGCGAGGCCCTCGCCCTGGCCCAGGCCCTCGACGTCGAACCCGCCGACTTCCTCGGCCTCGTCGCGGGCGGCCCCCTCGACATGGGCTATCTGCACGCCAAGGCCGGCCTCATCCTCGACGGCCGCCTGTCCCCGGCCCAGTTCGCGGTGACCACCGCCGCCAAGGACGCCC
>NZ_JAOCQE010000528.1 GCF_025290915.1 Streptomyces sp. 15-116A
GCCGGGCCGGTGCCGTGTGCGCGCTCGGCTGGGCCGCCGGGACCGCCGAGTTCGCCCGCGCCCGCATCCTGCCCGGGCCGCGCACCCGGGACGAGGTGACGACCATGCTGGCCACCAGCGTGCTCATCCCGCCCGCCGCGACCTGGCACCGGCTGGCCGGAGCCTGGCGGCACCGAACCGCCCCCGCCTGGCAGGAGGCGGCCCGGTGAACGCGGTGAAGGCCGTGCTGTTCGACCGCGACGGCACGCTGATCGAGGACGTCCCCTACAACGGCGACCCCGACCGGGTACGCCCCGTCCCGGGCGCCCGCGAGGCGCTCGCCGCGCTGCGGGCCCGCGGCATCCGCACCGGCGTCGTCACCAACCAGTCCGGCATCGCCCGCGGGCTGCTGACCGCCGGTGACGTGCGCCGCGTCAACCGGCGCGTCGACGAACTCCTCGGCCCCTTCGACGTCTGGGCGATCTGCCCGCACGGCCCCGACGACGGCTGCCACTGCCGCAAGCCCCGTCCCGGGATGATCCTCTGGGCGGCCGGCCGCATCTGCACCGACCCGGCCGACTGCGTCGTCATCGGCGACATCGGCCCCGACATCGAGGCCGCGCATCACGCCGGCGCCCACGCCCTCCTCGTCCCCACCGCACAGACCCGCCCGGAGGAGACGGCAGCGGCCCCCCGGGTGGCCCCGGACCTGCCGACGGCCGTGCGGGCGGTACTGGACGAGTGGCTCGACGGGGCCTCGTGGGAGGGCGGCCCGGCCGAGGGCGGCGGTGGTCCGGCAGGGGCCCGGGACGTCGGTGTCGGTGGGGCCGTTTCCGGGAGGCCGTCGTGAAGGCGCTCGTCGTGCGGCTCGACAGCTTCGGTGATGTGCTGCTCGCCGGGCCCGCGGTGCGTGCTGTTGCCGCGCGGGCCGAGAGGGTCAGCGTGTTGTGCGGACCGCACGGGGCGCCCGCCGCGCGGTTGCTGCCCGGGGTGGACGACGTGCTCGTGTGGGACGCGCCCTGGGTCGGGTTCCAGCCGCCGCCGGTGGAGCGCGCGGACGTCGAAGGCGTCGTCGATGCCATCGCCCGCACCGGGGCCGACACCGCCCTCGTGCTGACCTCCTTCCACCAGTCACCGCTGCCGACCGCGCTGCTGCTGCGGCTCGCCGGTGTCCGCTTCGTCGCCGCCGACAGCGAGGACCACCCCGGCTCCCTCCTCGACGTACGCCACCGCCGTGCCCCGCACGCCCACGAGGCGGAGGCCGCGCTCGACCTCGCGGAGGCCGCCGGATTCCCCCGCGTCGACGACGGACGGCTGCGCGTGCTGCCGCCGCCGGCGACCGAGGAACTGACCGGGCCCGCCGGGTACGTCGTCCTGCACCCGGGAGCCAGCGTCCCCGCCCGCGCCTGGAGCCCCGAGCGGTGCGCGCAGGCCGTACGCGAACTGGCCGCCGACGGACGCCGCGTGGTGGTCACCGGCGGCCCGGGGGAGCGGGACCTCACCGCGTACGTCGCCGACCGTGACGCGCTCGACCTC
>NZ_JAOCQE010000529.1 GCF_025290915.1 Streptomyces sp. 15-116A
CGACCCCCGGCGGCGAGGCGGAAGTCGACCGCGCGGCCCGTCGCGGCGAGGAGCAGCCCGGTCGCGGCACGCCCGGCGGAGAGGCGCCGGATGACGAGCTCACCGTCCGGGACCCCGTCAGTGCGCCCGACTCCGAGGGGACGCCGCGGCGTACGACGCGGCGGTTTCCCTTGTTCACGCGGGACACCGCGCGGCCCGAGGGTGGTGGACGGGCGGCGCCCGGGGACGCGCCCGCGCCCGCGCGGCAGTGGCCGATCCTCGCCGTGCTGCTCACGGTCGGTCTCGGGCTGCTGCTGACCGCCCTGGACGTGTTCCGCTGGGGCACGCTGCTGATCGGCGCCGCCCTGCTGGCCGGCGCGGTGCTGCGCTGGCTCGTGCCGGACGTCGGCATGCTCGCGGTGCGCTCCCGCTTCACCGACATCGTCACGTACGGCGTCCTGGGTTCGGCGATCGTGCTGCTCGCGCTGATGATGCAGCCGGACCCGCTGCTGGAGCTTCCGTTCCTGAAGGACACGCTGCACTTCACGGTCAGCAGCTAGCCGGGGTCACAAAGACAGGCGGACGACGGCCCGTCCTCACCCCCGTGGAAGGACGGGCCGCCGCCGGGAACCACCCTCCTGCACGGTGAAGTGCCTGTTCAACGGCTGTCCGGTCGCTGTGGCACGGAAGTGACCGTTCCGCTACGTGCCCCGGAATCCCCGGACAGAGCCGGGATCTTCGTTCCGTGGGATGAGCGGTACGGCGGTTTTTTACGTGTTCGTACATGTGGTTGCTGTGTGTCGATGTATTGACAAGTTCGCGGATTTGCCCGGAAGTGGTTCGACGCCGGGGCTAGCGTGGACATTCGGGACGGTCCGGGGTGTCCCACGCACATGTGCCGGGTTGTGTTCGGTGGAGGGGGCGAGCGGTGGGACACTGGACCGCAAGCGAGAGGGCGTGCGACGGTGCACGCCCGCGGCCCTGATGCTCCCGTGCGCCCCCACCCCGGGAACTGAGATCCTTGTTGGTGGCATCCCTGTGGGTAGCCAGAACGACGACTCGGCCAAGGGCACCATGCGCGAGGAACGAAACAGCACGAACCGGGGGGAAGAGGGGGGAAGCAATGCCTCGTTGGAAGGCCTTGCCGGATGAGCTCGATCCGCAGATCAGGGAGTTCACGAGCCAGCTCAGGCGGGTCGTGGACCGCAGTGGCCTGAGCGTCGCGTCCGTATCGGACCGCACGGGCTACAGCAAGACGTCCTGGGAGCGGTATCTCAACGGCCGGCTGCTCGCACCCAAGGGCGCGATCGTGGCCCTGGCCGAGGTCACCGGGACCAACCCGGTGCATCTGACGACGATGTGGGAGCTCGCCGAGCGCGCCTGGAGCCGCTCGGAGATGCGTCACGACATGACGATGGAGGCGATCCGGATCTCGCAGGCGCGCGCCGCGCTCAGCGAGCTCGCCGGGCCGTCGACGGGGGCGAAGGCGCGCAAGGGCTCCGCGTCCCGGCCGGGCGTCGCCGGACCCGCCGG
>NZ_JAOCQE010000053.1 GCF_025290915.1 Streptomyces sp. 15-116A
GGCCGACGCCGGGCCGTTCGCCGGTGCCGCGCAGCTCGACCGAGGCACGGCTGCCGCGCGAGGCGACGGTGACCGAGGCGGTCGGGTAGGGGCCGGCGACGTCCCGCACCCCCTCCAGCCGGGCGAGCTTTCCGGCGTCGGCCGCGCCGGTGGTGTGCAGCGTGACGTGCGCGCCGTGCGCCTGGGCGAAGACGCGCTGCCAGGGGTTGGTGGCGTAGCCGAACAGGGCGGTGGCCAGCAGCAGGGACACCACGATGCCCGCGGTGGCCAGGACCAGGAACAGCGCCTCACCGCGATGCGTACGCAGATCGGAGTGCGCCCAGCGCAGGGTGGCTCGCACGGACCTCAACCCCTCGGACAGCGGTGGTCGGACAGCACCCGCATGTCAGTCCTTCAGCTCCAGCACCCCGGAGATGCCCTTGCCGCGCGACGGCGTGCCGTGCAGTTCGGCGTCGTCGACGATCCGCCCGTCGAAGAAGCTGATCACCCGGTCCGCCGCGCTCGCCAGCCGGGCGTCGTGCGTGACGAGGACGATGCTCTGCCCGCGCTGGTGGAAGCGGGACAGCAGCCGCATCACCTCACGCGTGCCCTTGCTGTCCAGGCTGCCCGCGGGTTCGTCGGCCAGCAGCAGCGGAGGGTGGTTGACCAGGGCGCGGGCCAGCGCGACCCGCTGCTGCTCACCGCCGGACAGCTCGCCCGGCATGCTGCGCTCCTTGCCGTCCAGGCCCAGCTCGGCCAGCAGCGCCTCCCGCTCGGCGCGGGCCTTCTTCGGCGGCACCCCGGCGAGCAGGGCGGGCAGCTCCACGTTGTCGGCGACCGACAGATCGGAGACCAGGTTGAAGAACTGGAAGACGATCCCGATGCGCTTGCGGCGCTCCACCGCCCAGCGGGCCTCGCTGTAGGCGTCGGTGCACTCGCCGTCCAGCCAGATGCTGCCCTTGTCGGGGCGCTGGAGGCCGCCGAGCAGATGCAGCAGCGTCGACTTGCCGGCGCCGGACGGGCCGGTGACCGCCACGAACTCGCCGCGCTCCACCCGAAGACCGACCCCGCGCACGGCATGCGCCGGGGCGCCCTCGCCGTGGTGGGTCTTGACCAGGCCTTCGGCGCGCAGCACGGGAGCGGTGCTCTCGCTCACTCCAGCTCCTCCAGCTCTTCCTGGCACCGTTCCAGCCAGTCGAGGTCGGCCTGCAGGTGCAGCATCGCGCCCTCGATCAGCAGATGGGCGACGCGGTTGTCCCGGTCTTCGGCGGCGGCGAGCTTCGACAGCTCCCGCATGGTGTTGAGGTACTGGCGGCGCTGCTTGTTGATCAGGGCGATCTGGTCGGCGAGTCCGGTCTGCGGGGCGAGGGCCAGCTTCATGAAGAACTCGTCCCGCACCCGCGGTTCGTCCGCCGTCTCCTCGTACCAGGCGCGCAGCGCCTCGCGCCCGGCGTCGGTGAGGTGGTAGACCTTCTTGTTGGGCCGGCTGGACTGCTCGACGTCCTCGCCCTCGATCAGTCCCGACTTCTCGAGGCGGCCGAGGGTCACGTAGATCTGGCCGACGTTCGGCTGAGGGTACGCCGAGCCCAGCAGTTGCTCAAGGTCCTGCTTGAGCTCGTAGCCGTGGGCCGGACCGCGGGCGAGCAGGGCCAGGAGGGGCAGCCGCACTCGAGCTCTCCTCCTCGCATCTGGTCAATGTGCCGCAGGCCCTAGTATCGCGCATACCTAACAGGTATACATGGCCTCTGACTCCCGGACGAGGGTGCCCGGGGGCCGGTGTACAGGGAGGAACCTATGCGGTGGATCCGTGCCGCGGGTAGGGGCCTTCTTGTGCTGGTCGTGGTCCTGACCGGTTACGTCGCCGCCGGAGCCAGTGCCGACGAGCCCGCCGGCAGCGGTCGTGGACCGGTGACCCTCGCGACGGCCGGCGATCTCACCGGCTATCTCGGCCCGTTGCTCCAGGGCTGGAACAGGGCCCACCCCGACGAGAAGGTCACCCTCGTCGAGCTGCCCGACTCCGCCGACGAGACCCGGGCGCAGATGATCACCGATCTGCGCCGCGGCGAGAGCGGCCGGTTCGACGTGCTGAACATCGACGTCAGCTGGACCTCCGAGTTCGCCGCCGCCGGCTGGATCCGCCCGCTGCCGCGCGACCGCTTCCCGCTGGACACCTTCCTGCGGCCGGTCGTGAACACCGCGACCTACGACGACCGGCTGTACGCCGTCCCGTACGTCACCAACGCCGGGCTGCTGCTGTACCGCGAGGACGTCCTGGCGAAGGAGGGCGTGCCGCCGCCGCGCACCTGGGCCGATCTGGAGCGCGCCGCGAAGACCCTCGCGCCGAAGTACGGCCTCGACGGCTACGCGGGCCAGTTCCTGCCCTACGAGGGCCTGACCGTGAACGCGGCCGAGGCCGTCTACTCGGCGGGCGGCACCATCCTCGGCGACGAGGGCGAGCGGGTCACCGTGAACTCACGGGCCGCCCGCGAGGGCATCGGGTTCCTGGCGCGTGGGGTGCGCGAGGGCTGGATCCCGAAGGAGGCGCTGACGTACAAGGAGGAGGAGTCCAAGCAGGCCTTCCAGGACGGCCGGCTGCTCTTCCTGCGCAACTGGCCCTACGCCTACGTCGCCGCCTCCGCGCCCGGATCGAAGGTCGCCGGCAAGGTCGGCGCCGTACCGCTGCCCGGACCCGACGGGCCGGGCACCAGCGTCCTCGGCGGCTCCAACCTGGCCGTCGGCACCCACGCCCGGCACCCCGACACCGCCGCGCGCCTGATCGCGTACCTCACCAGCGAGCCGGTCCAGCGCCAGGTCCTCACGCGCGGCGCGCTGCCGCCGGTACGGGCCGCACTGTACGACGATCCGGAGCTGGTCCGGCAGTTCCCGTATCTGCCGACCCTGCGCGAGAGCGTGCTCGCCGCCGCGCCGCGCCCCAAGAGCCCGCACTACGACCAGGTCAGCCTGGTGGTGCAGGCGGTCGTGCACGACGCGATGACCGGGCGGCAGACGCCCGAGGCCGCGGTGCGCAGGCTGGCGCGCGAGCTCGCCGCCGTCTCCCATCGCTAGTTACCTGTTATGTAACGCGCACATCTCATCTGACTCCGGAGTGCCCGCAAAAGTACCGATTTGGCGCCCCGACTGGGCAGTAGTCTGTGTTCTTTTCATTGACACCCCCGCGACACCGCTACCTAACATGCATGCATGTCAAGCAAGCACAACTGGTGGCGCGACGCGGTGATCTACCAGGTGTACGTCCGCAGCTTCCTGGACAGCACCGGTGACGGCATCGGCGATCTCGCCGGGGTCAGGGCGGGCCTGCCCTATCTGAAGAAGCTCGGCGTGGACGGGATCTGGCTGAGCCCCTTCTACCCCTCGCCGCAGCACGACCACGGCTACGACGTGGCCGACTACTGCGACGTCGACCCGGTCTTCGGCGACCTCGCCGAGTTCGACCTGCTCGTCCGCGCCGCCCGCCGGCTCGGCATCAAGGTGCTGCTCGACATCGTCCCCAACCACTGCTCCAGCGAGCACCCCTGGTTCCGCGCGGCCCTGGACAGCCCGCCCGGCAGCCCCGAACGCGCCCGTTTCCACTTCGCCGACGGCCGCGGCCCCGACGGCGGCGAACCGCCCAACAACTGGCACGCCATGTTCGGCGGCCCCGCCTGGACCCGCGTCACCGAGGCGGACGGCCGCCCCGGCCAGTGGTACCTGCACATGTTCACGCCCGAACAGCCCGACTGGAACTGGCGCAACCCCGAGGTCGCCGCCGAGTTCGACCGCACCCTGCGCTTCTGGCTGGACCGGGGCGTCGACGGCTTCCGCATCGACGTCGCCGCCGGTCTCTTCAAGCACCCCGAGCTGCCCGACTCCGACGACCCCGAGGCCGACGCCCGCACCCGCGACTCGGTCAACCCGCTCGCCTGGAACCAGCCCGAGGTGCACGAGGTGTGGCGGCACTGGCGCGCCCTGTGCGAGGAGTACCGGGAACGCGACGGCCGCGAACGGCTCCTGGTCGGCGAGGTGTCCGTGCCCACCGCCCGCGAGCACGCCCAGTACGTCCGCCCGGACGAGCTGCACCAGGCGTTCTTCTTCGACCTGCTCGGCGCCCCCTGGGACGCCGACGCCTTCCGCAAGGTCATATCCGAGGCGATGCAGGACATCGCCGGCACCGGCTCCACCGTCACCTGGGTCCTCAACAACCACGACCAGGTCCGCACCGTCACCCGCTACGGCGAGCCCACCCCGCAGGGCAGCGGACTCGGCGCCGCCCGCGCCCGCGCCGCCGCGCTGCTGATGCTGGCGCTGCCCGGCGCCGCGTACATCTACCAGGGCGAGGAGCTGGGCCTGCCCGAGGTCGTCGACCTGCCCGACGACGTCCTCACCGACCCGATCTTCCGCCGCACCGGCAGCCGCGCCCGCATCCGCGACGGCTGCCGGGTGCCGCTGCCCTGGTCCGGGCAGGCCTCCCCGTTCGGCTTCACCGCAGGCGACGGCGGCGCCAAGCCCTGGCTGCCGCAGCCCGAGTACTTCGCCGAGTACGCCACCGACCGCGCCCTCGCCGACACCCAGTCCTTCTGGCACCTCTACCGCGACGGCCTGCAACTGCGCGCCGCGCTCCCGCAGCTGGGCGAGGGCACGCTGCGCTGGCTGGACACCCAGCCCGGCGTGCTCGCCTTCGTCCGCGGCGACGACCTGGTGTGCGCCGTCAACTTCGGCACCGCCCCCGTACCCGCCCCGGCCCCCGGCACCCCGCTGCTCGCCAGCGGACCCTGCCCGGCCGGGGTGCTCCCCGGCTCCACCGCCGCCTGGTGGATCAGCGACTCCTGAAGACCCGCCTCCGGCACCACCCGTATCCCGAAGGGACATCAACGAAGATGCGACGTACCCGACGTACCACCCTGCTCACCGGATGCACCGCCCTCGTCCTCGCCCTGACCGCCACCGCCTGCGGCGGCGACGAGCCCGTCGCGGCCGGCGGCGGCGACAAGGCGCTCGGCGGACAGACCGTCACCGTGGCCGGTGTGTGGACCGGCAGCGAGCAGAAGAACTTCCAGAAGGTGCTGGACGCCTTCACCGAGAAGACCGGCGCCAAGACACAGTTCATCTCCACCGGCGACAACGTCTCCACCGTCGTCGGCAGCAAGATCGAGGGCGGCAACGCCCCCGACGTCGTGATGGTCCCGCAGGTCGGCGTGCTCAAGCAGTTCGCCGAGAAGGGCTGGCTCAAGCCGCTGGACCAGAAGGTGAAGTCCGCCGTGGGCGGCAACTTCGCGAAGGTCTGGCAGGACTACGGCAGCGTCGACGGCACCCTGTACGGCCTCTACTTCAAGGCCGCCCACAAGTCGACCGTCTGGTACAGCCCTGAGGCCCTCGAACAGGCCGGAGTCAAGGCGCCCAAGACCTACGACGAGATGCTGAAGAACGGGCAGACCATCTCCGACTCCGGCCTCGCCGCGTTCTCCGTCGCCGGTCAGGACGGCTGGACGCTCACCGACTGGTTCGAGAACGTCTACCTCTCCCAGGCCGGCCCCGAGAAGTACGACGCCCTCGCCGCCCACAAGATCAAGTGGACCGACCCGACGGTCGTCGAGGCGCTCACCACCCTCGGCAAGCTGTTCAAGGACAAGCAGCTCATCGCGGGCGGCCAGAAGGAAGCCCTCAACACCGACTTCCCGGGCTCCGTGGAGAAGGTCTTCGGCCCCGAGCCCGACGCGGCGATGGTCTACGAGGGCGACTTCGTCGCCGGTGTCGCCAAGGACCAGTTCGGCAAGACCATCGGCACCGACGCGAACTTCTTCCCCTTCCCGCCGGTCGGCGACGGCAAGGCACCCGTGGTCAGCGGCGGCGACGCGGCCGTCGTCCTGAAGGACGGCAAGAACTCCAAGGCCGGCATGGCGCTCGTCGAGTACCTGGCCTCCCCGGAGGCGGCGGCCGTCTGGGCCGAGGCGGGCGGCTTCCTCTCCCCGAACAAGAAGCTCGACCTCGCCTCCTACGGAGACGACGTCACCCGCGCCACCGCCAAGTCCCTGATCGCGGCGGGCGATTCGGTCCGCTTCGACATGTCCGACCAGGCCCCGGCCGCGTTCGGCGGCACCAAGGGCGCCGGCGAGTGGAAGATCCTCCAGGACTTCCTGCGCGACCCGGCCGACCCGAAGAAGACCGCCGCCGAGCTCGAGGCCGCCGCGGCCAAGGCGTACGGGAACTGACCATGACCACCACCCTGGTGAAAGAGGCGAGGCGCCCGGCGTCCGCCCACCCCGACGGCGCACGCGGCCGACGCCTGCGCCGGCGGGGCCGGGTCATCGCCCTGCTGTTCGTGCTGCCCGCGCTGCTCCTGCTGGGCGCGCTGGTCGTCTACCCTGTGCTGTTCTCCGTCGGCCGCAGCTTCTTCGACGCCTCCGGGAACACCTTCGTGGGCGGCGAGAACTACGCCGAGATGTTCCGCGACCCGACCACCCTCACCGCCATCCGCAACACCGCGATCTGGGTCGTCGTCGCCCCCACCCTGCTCACCGGCCTCGGCCTGATCCTGGCCGTGCTGGTGGAGAAGGTCCGCTGGGCCACCGCCTTCAAGCTGCTGCTGTTCATGCCGATGGCGGTGTCCTTCCTCGCGGCCGGCATCATCTTCCGGCTCGCCTACGACGAGGACCCGGACAAGGGCGTCCTCAACGCGGCGGCGGTGTCCATCCACGACGCCTTCGAGGGCGGTTCCTCCTATCCGACGGCACGTGCGCGGGACGGGGAGGGCCTGGTCAAGGAGAAGGACGGCTCGTACGTCACCGGCGCGGACGTCTCACCGGGCGGCACCGCCGCACTCGGTCTGGTGGGCGTCGCCCCCAAGGACCTTCCCGGCGACGCCGAACCCGCCCGGCAGGCGGCCGCCGCCGAGGCCGGCGCCGACGAGGTGCGCGGTGTCGTGTACCTCGACTTCACGCCCGGTGGCGGAGGGAAGCCGGGCGTCGTCGACCCGCGCGAGAGCGGACTGCCCGGCATGACGGTGGAGGCAGTGCGTGACGGCGAGACCGTCGCGAGCACGACCACCGCCGCCGACGGGTCCTTCCGCTTCACCGGCCTCGAGAGCGGCTCGTACGCCGTGAAGCTGCCCTCGGACAACTTCGCGGCACCCTACGACGGCATCTCCTGGCTCGGGCCCACACTCGTCACCCCGGCGATCATCGGCGCGTACCTGTGGATCTGGACCGGCTTCTCCATGGTCCTGATCGGCGCCGGGCTTGCCACCCTGCCCCGGGAGACGCTGGAGGCGGCGCGGATGGACGGGGCCAACGAGTGGCAGATCTTCCGCAAGATCACCGTGCCGCTGCTCGCGCCCGTCCTCACCGTGGTGTTCGTGACCCTGGTGATCAATGTGATGAAGGTCTTCGACCTCGTCTACATCATCGCGCCGGGGCCCGTTCAGGAGGACGCGACCGTGCTCGCCACCCAGATGTGGCTCGTGTCGTTCGGCGGCGGCAACAACCAGGGGCTCGGCAGCGCGCTCGGTGTGCTGCTGCTGCTTCTGGTCATCCCGGCCATGGTGTTCAACGTCCGGCGTTTCAAGAGGAGTCAGCGATGAAGGCGATCCGGCGCGGCCTGAGCAGCGGCGTGGTGCAGGCCTTCCTGGTCGTGATCGGCCTGGTGTGGATGACGCCGCTGGCCGGACTGTTCCTGTCCTCGCTGCGGTCGGCGGAGGACACGGCCAAGGGGGGCTGGTGGACGGTGTTCACCAGCCCCGGGCAGCTGTCCTTCGACAACTACTCGGCGCTGCTGGAGAACTCCGGCATGACGCAGGCGTTCTGGAACACCGTGCTGATCTCGGTGCCGGCCACCGCGCTGGTGGTGGTCGTCGCCGCGCTCGCCGGGTATGCCTTCGCCTGGCTGGACTTTCCCGGGCGGGAGCCCATCTTCCTCGTCGTGGTCGCCCTGTTGGTCGTGCCGGTGCAGATCGGGCTGCTGCCGGTCGCCAAACTCTTCGGGCAGCTGGGGCTGTTCGGGACGATCCCGGGTGTCGTGCTGTTCCATGTGGCGTACGGGCTGCCGTTCGCGGTGTTCCTGCTGCGGAACTACTTCGCGGAGATTCCCAAGGAGATGCTGGAGGCGGCGCGGATGGACGGGGGGAGCGAGTGGCGGATCTTCACGCGGCTGGTTCTCCCGGTGGGGCGGCCGGCGATCGCCAGCCTGGCCATCTTCCAGTTCCTGTGGGTGTGGAACGACATGCTGGTGGCGTTGCTGTTCGCGGACAGTTCGGCGCAGCCGTTGACGGTGCAGCTGCAGTCGCAGATACGGCAGTTCGGGAGCAACATCGATGTGCTGGCGCCGGGGGCGTTCTTGTCGCTGGTGGTGCCGGTCGTGGTGTTCTTCGCGTTCCAGCGGCACTTCGTGCAGGGCGTGATGGCGGGTTCGGTGAAGTAGCGCTTCCCGTCCCGGGGGCTCCGCCCCCGGACCCCCGCCCTCGCCCACCCACCACCCGACTCGGTTGGATGCACAGGCACCGCACCAGCGACACGACTCGGTCGGACGAGAGGGCACCGCACGGGCAATTCAGCCCTTGCGGTGCCCTCTTGTCCAAGCGAGTCGGGTGGTGGGTGGGCGAGGACCGGGGGGGCCGGGGGCGGAGCCCCCGGGTGGTTACGCCGACGCCGGGGGGTACAGGGACCGCGGCAACTGCGACGCCGCCGCCGCGTCCAGGAGCCACAGCGTGCGGGACTTGCCGTACGCGCCCGCTGCCGGCGCCTGGATCTCGCCGGCGCCCGACAACGCGATCGCCGCCGCCCGGGCCTTGTCCTCGCCCGCCGCCAGCAGCCACACCTCCCGCGCCGCCCGGATCGCCGGGAGGGTGAGGGACACCCGCGTCGGCGGCGGCTTGGGCGCACCGTGGACACCGACCACCGTCCGCTCCGTCTCCCGCACCGCGGGCAGCTCCGGGAACAGGGAGGCCACGTGCGTGTCCGGGCCGACGCCCAGCATCAGCACGTCGAACGTGGGGACGGGGCCGTGGTTCTCCGGCCCCGCCGCCCGCGCCAGCTCCTCCGCGTACGCGGCCGCCGCCGCGTCCACGTCTCCCCCGCAGGGGCCGTCCGACGCGGGCATGGCATGCACCCGCTTCGGATCCAGCGGCACCGAGTCCAGCAGCGCCTCACGCGCCTGAGTGACATTGCGCTCCGGATCGCCCTCCGGCAGGAACCGCTCGTCACCCCACCACACATCCAGCCGGCCCCAGTCGATCGCGTCCCGCGCGGGCGCCGCGGCGAGCGCGGCCAGCAGGCCGTTGCCGTTGCGCCCGCCCGTCAGCACCACCGACGCCGAACCCCGTGAGGTCTGCGCGTCGACGATCCTGGTGATCAGCCGTGCCGCCGCGGCCTGAGCCATCAGCTCCTTGTCGCGGTGCACGACCAGCTGCGGTGCCGTACTCACTTCGCCGCCTTCTTCGCCGTCGCCTGCTTCACCGGCGCCTCGGCCGTCGCCTCGGACGCGGGAGCTTTCGCAGCCTCCTCGACGGGCGCGGGGACCGCGGCACGCTCCTCCCCGGCTCCTTTGGGCGACGCGTCACCCACCGGCTCACCCGCCGTCCTCAGCCGCTCCACCCCGTACCGCAGCGCCGACGCGTACGTGTCGTCCGGGTCGAGGCGCCGCAGCTCCTCCGCGATCAGCTCCGCCGTGTCCCGGCGCTTGAGCGCCACCGCACGCTTCGGCTGGCCCTGGATGGACAGCGTCGCCAGGGCGCCGTCGGCCCGGTCGAGGACGATCGGGCCGCAGTCGGTGTCCATACGGACCGCCGTGAGGCCGGGCCCGCTGGACAGGGAGCGCTTGACCGGCACGTCCAGCCGGTCCGCGAGCCACATCGCCAGCAGCTCGCAGCTCGGGTTGAACTCCTCGCCCTCCACCTCGACGCCCAGCACCTTGCAGCTGACCTGGTCCAGTGCCGCGGCCAGCATCGAACGCCAGGGCGTGATGCGCGTCCACGACAGGTCCGTGTCACCGGGGGTGTAGGCCTCGGCGCGGGCCGCGAGCTCCCGTACCGGCTGCTCGCAGGCGTAGGTGTCGGTCACCCGGCGCTGGGCCAGTGCGCCCAGCGGGTCACCGGCCGGGTCCAGCGGGGCGTTGACCGGCCACCACACCACCACCGGGGCGTCCGGCAGCAGCAGCGGCAGCACCACCGACTGGGCGTGGTCGACGACCTCGCCGTACAGCCGCAGCACCACCGTCTCGCCGGTGCCCGCGTCCGCGCCCACCCGCACCTCGGCGTCGAGGCGGGACTGGGTGCGGTCGCGGGGCGAGCGGGAGACGCGCTTGATCACCACGAGGGTGCGCGAGGGATGCTCGTGCGAGGCGTCGCTCGCCGCCTTCAGCGCGTCGTAGGCGTTCTCCTCGTCCGTCACGATGACCAGCGTCAGCACCATGCCGACGGCCGGCGTGCCGATGGCGCGGCGGCCCTGCACCAGTGCCTTGTTGATCTTGCTGGCCGTGGTGTCCGTGAGGTCTATCTTCATGGCCGGCGCCAGCTCCGTCCGTCTCGCTCGAGCATTTCGTCCGCCTCGACGGGCCCCCAGGTACCGGCCGGGTACTGGGCGGGCTTGCCGTGGCGGTCCCAGTACTCCTCGATCGGGTCGAGGATCTTCCAGGACAGCTCGACCTCCTCGGTGCGCGGGAAGAGGTTCGAGTCGCCGAGCAGGACGTCCAGGATCAGCCGCTCGTACGCCTCCGGGCTGGACTCGGTGAACGACTCGCCGTAGGCGAAGTCCATCGACACGTCCCGGATCTCCATCGACGTGCCCGGCACCTTCGAGCCGAAGCGCACCGTGACACCCTCGTCCGGCTGGACGCGGATCACGATGGCGTTCTGCCCGAGTTCCTCGGTGGCCGTGGTGTCGAAGGGGGAGTGCGGCGCCCGCTGGAAGACCACCGCGATCTCGGTGACCCGGCGGCCCAGCCGCTTGCCGGTGCGCAGATAGAAGGGGACACCCGCCCAGCGGCGGTTGTCGATGCCCAGCTTGATCGCGGCATAGGTGTCGGTCTTCGAGGTGGAGGCGATGCCCTCCTCCTCCAGATAACCGCGCACCTTGGTGCCGCCCTGCCAGCCCGCCGCGTACTGTCCGCGCACGGTGTCGCGGCCCAGGTCCTTCGGCAGCCGTACGGCACCGAGCACCTTGGTCTTCTCCGCGGCGAGCGCGTCCGCGTCGAAGGAGGCGGGCTCCTCCATCGCGGTCAGCGCGAGCAGCTGGAGCAGGTGGTTCTGGATGACGTCACGAGCCGCGCCGATGCCGTCGTAGTAGCCCGCCCTGCCGCCGATGCCGATGTCCTCGGCCATCGTGATCTGGACGTGGTCCACGAAGGACCGGTTCCAGATCGGCTCGAACATCGTGTTGGCGAAGCGCAGCGCCAGGATGTTCTGGACGGTCTCCTTGCCCAGATAGTGGTCGATGCGGAACACCTGGTCCGGGGCGAACACCTCGTGCACGATGGCGTTCAGTTCCTCGGCCGACTTCAGGTCGTGCCCGAACGGCTTCTCGATGACCGCGCGCCGCCAGGAGCCGCCCGTCTGGTCGGCCAGACCGTGCTTCTTCAGCTGCTGGATGACCACGGGGAAGGAACGCGGCGGCACCGACAGATAGAAGGCGAAGTTGCCGCCCGTGCCCTGCGCCTTGTCGAGCTCCTCGATCGTGCCGCGCAGCCGCTCGAAGGCGTCGTCGTCGTCGAAGGTGCCCTGGACGAAGCGCATGCCCTGGATGAGCTGCTGCCAGACCTCCTCACGGAAGGGGGTGCGGGCGTGCTCCTTGACCGCGTCGTGGACCTCCTGCGCGAAGTCCTCGTTCTGCCACTCGCGGCGGGCGAAGCCCACCAGCGAGAAACCCGGCGGCAGCAGCCCCCGGTTGGCCAGGTCGTAGACGGCCGGCATCAGCTTCTTGCGGGACAGGTCACCCGTGACGCCGAAGATGACCAGGCCCGACGGCCCCGCGATACGCGGGAGCCGTCGGTCCGCCGGGTCACGCAGCGGGTTCGCTCCGGGACCGGAAAGCGAGGACAAGGTCTCAGCCCTCCGAAGGGGCGAGGCGCTGGAGCTCCGCCTCGGTCGACTTCAGCAGGTCGTTCCAGGACGCCTCGAACTTGTCGACGCCCTCGTCCTCGAGGAGCTGCACCACCTCGTCGTAGGAGATGCCGAGCCGCTCCACCGCGTCCAGGTCGGCGCGCGCCTGCTCGTAGGTGCCGGCGACGGTGTTGCCGGTGATCTCGCCCTGCTCCTCGGTGGCGACCAGGGTCGCCTCCGGCATGGTGTTCACCGTGTTCGGCGCGACCAGCTCGTCGACGTACATCGTCGCCTTGTACGCCTTGTCCTTCACGCCGGTCGAGGCCCACAGCGGACGCTGCTTGTTGGCGCCCTCGCGCTCCAGCGCGTTCCAGCGGTCGGTCGAGAAGACCTCCTCGTACGCCTGGTAGGCGAGACGCGCGTTGGCGATCGCGGCCTTGCCGCGCAGCGCCTTGGCCTCGTCGGTGCCGAGCGCGTCGATCCGCTTGTCGATCTCGGTGTCCACGCGGGACACGAAGAACGACGCCACCGAGTGGATCTTCGACAGGTCCAGGCCCTTGGCCTTCGCCTTCTCCAGGCCCGCCAGGTAGGCGTCCATGACCTCGCGGTAGCGCTCCAGCGAGAAGATCAGCGTGACGTTGACGCTGATGCCGTTGCCGATCACCTCGGTGATGGCCGGCAGGCCCGCACGGGTCGCCGGGATCTTGATGAGGGTGTTGGGCCGGTCCACCAGCCAGGCCAGCTGCCGGGCCTCGGCGACCGTCGCCTTGGTGTTGTGCGCCAGCCGGGGGTCGACCTCGATCGAGACCCGGCCGTCCTTGCCGCCGGTGGCGTCGAACACCGGGCGCAGGATGTCGGCGGCGTCGCGGACGTCCGCCGTGGTGATCATGCGGATGGCCTCTTCGACGGTGACCTTCCGCGCGGCAAGGTCGGACAGCTGCTGGTCGTAGCCGTCGCCCTCGGAGATCGCCTTCTGGAAGATCGTCGGGTTGGTGGTGACGCCCACGACGTGCTGCTGGTCGATCAGCTCGGCCAGGTTGCCGGACGTGATCCGCTTGCGGGACAGATCGTCCAGCCAGATCGCGACGCCTTCCTCGGAGAGGCGCTTGAGTGCGTCTGTCATGGAAATTACATCTCCTACGTGTCGTCTCTGAGCGTCAGCGCTGGGCTGCGGCGATCGATTCCCGGGCGGCTGCGGCCACGTTCTCGGCGGTGAAGCCGTACTCCTTGAACAGCACCTTGCCGTCGGCGGAGGCACCGAAGTGCTCCAGGGAGACGATGCGGCCCGCGTCCCCGACGTACTTGTGCCAGGTCAGTCCGATGCCGGCCTCGACGGCGACCCGGGCCTTCACGGACGGCGGCAGAACGCTGTCCCGGTACCCCTGGTCCTGCTCCTCGAACCACTCGACGGACGGCATCGACACCACACGCGTCGGCACACCGTCGGCCTGCAGCTGCTCACGCGCCCCGACGGCCACATGCACCTCGGAACCGGTGGCAATGAGGATCACCCGCGGCTCGCCGCCCTCGGCCTCCAGCAGCACATAGCCGCCGCGCGCCGCGTCCTCGTTCGGCTCGTACGTCGGCACGCCCTGCCGGGTCAGCGCCAGGCCGTGCGGGGTGCCCTTGCCGAACTCCTTCGTCCAGCGCTTGAGGATCTCGCGCCAGGCGATCGCGGTCTCGTTCGCGTCGGCCGGGCGCACGATGTTCAGGCCCGGGATCGCGCGCAGCGAGGCCAGGTGCTCGACCGGCTGGTGCGTCGGGCCGTCCTCGCCGAGGCCGATCGAGTCGTGCGTCCACACGTATGTCACCGGCAGGTGCATCAGCGCCGACAGCCGCACCGCGTTGCGCATGTAGTCGGAGAACACCAGGAAGGTGCCGCCGTAGACGCGCGTGTTGCCGTGCAGGGCGATGCCGTTCATCTCCGCGGCCATGGAGTGCTCGCGGATGCCGAAGTGGATGGTGCGGCCGTACGGGTTCGCCTCCGGCAGCGGGTTGTCCGCCGGGAGGAACGACGACGTCTTGTCGATCGTGGTGTTGTTGGAGCCCGCGAGGTCGGCCGAGCCGCCCCACAGCTCCGGGATCACCGCGCCGAGCGCCTGCAGCACCTTGCCGGACGCGGCACGGGTGGCGACCGCCTTGCCCGGCTCGAACACCGGGATGGTGTCCTCCCAGCCCTTGGGCAGCTCACCGGCGGCGATGCGGTCGAACTCGGCCGCGCGCTCCGGGTTGTTGCTCCGCCACTCCTGGAACGACTTCTCCCAGTCGGCCTTCGCCTGCTTGCCGCGCTCCAGCGCCTTGCGGGTGTGCTCGATGACCTCGTCGGACACCTCGAAGGTCCGCTCCGGGTCGAAGCCCAGCACCCGCTTGGTGGCCGCGACCTCGTCGTCGCCCAGCGCCGAGCCGTGCGCGGCCTCGGTGTTCTGCGCGTTCGGGGCCGGCCAGGCGATGATCGAGCGCATCGCGATGAACGACGGCCGGTCGGTGACCGCCTTCGCCTCCTGGATCGCCGCGTAGATCGCGGCCGGGTCCAGGTCGCCGTTCTCCTGCGGCTCCACGCGCTGCACATGCCAGCCGTAGGCCTCGTACCGCTTGACGGTGTCCTCGGAGACGGCCGTCTCCGTGTCGCCCTCGATCGAGATGTGGTTGTCGTCCCACAGCAGGATCAGATTGCCCAGCTTCTGGTGGCCCGCCAGCGAGGACGCCTCCGCGCTGATGCCCTCCTGCAGACAGCCGTCACCGGCGATGCAGTAGACGAAATGGTCGAACGGCGACTCGCCCGCCGGGGCGTCCGGGTCGAACAGGCCGCGCTCGAAGCGGGCGGCCATCGCCATGCCCACCGCGTTGGCGACACCCTGGCCCAGCGGGCCGGTCGTGGTCTCCACGCCGGTGGTGTGGCCGTACTCGGGGTGACCCGGGGTCTTCGACCCCCACGTCCGGAAGGACTTCAGGTCGTCCAGCTCCAGGCCGAAACCGGCCAGGTACAGCTGGGTGTAGAGGGTCAGGGACGAATGGCCGGCGGACAGCACGAAACGGTCCCGCCCGACCCAGTCGGCGTCCGCCGGGTCGTGCCGCATCACCTTCTGGAAGAGGGTGTAGGCGGCAGGCGCCAGGCTCATCGCCGTACCCGGATGGCCGTTGCCAACCTTCTGTACGGCATCGGCGGCCAGGATGCGAGCGGTGTCGACGGCCCGCTGATCCAATTCGGTCCACTCGAGGTCTGTGGTGGTCGGCTTGGTGCTCACCCTGAGTCAGGGCTCCTCTCCACATGTCGGATGCCGATGACGGCCCACCGGCGAGGTCGAGCCTACCCCCGTAGGACACGCGTTCTTCCGGGTCGTTCCAGACTGCCGGGCCTGTCGGGGATCCGCCTCCTGACTTGGCCGTACCTGCATTCGGCAGATGAATACGGACCCGCTCAACCGGGCGCTCAATCGAGCTCGAAGGCGCACCTCCGACGGCCGTGACCAACACGAGCGGACCCCCGCGAATGCCGGGGTCTGGGCAACGTCTAAAGTGGCGTGGTACGCGCGAGCCTTTACCGCCTGTTCACACGGCAGGCTCGCTGGGATGTCTCTGTAGGGGTGTGCGTGACGGCCGTTGAATCCCGTCCAGCGGGGATGCTGGGGACGAGCCAGAGCCCTGCACGGCGGCCGTTCGGGGCGCGTGTGAAGGGCTTCGTGGCACTCACCAAGCCGCGGATCATCGAGCTGCTGCTCATCACCACCGTCCCGGTGATGTTCCTGGCACAGCAGGGCGTGCCCGACCTGACGCTGGTGCTGCTGACCTGCGTCGGCGGCTACCTGTCCGCGGGCGGCGCCAACGCGCTCAACATGTACATCGACCGGGACATCGACGCGCTGATGGACCGCACCTCGCAGCGCCCTCTCGTCACCGGGATGGTCAGCCCGCGCGAGTGCCTCGCCTTCGGCATCACCCTGGCGGTCGTCTCCACGCTGCTGTTCGGCCTCACGGTCAACTGGCTGTCCGCCTGGCTCGCCCTCGGCGCGCTCCTGTTCTACGTCGTCGTCTACACGATGATCCTCAAACGGCGTACGTCGCAGAACATCGTGTGGGGCGGCATCGCCGGCTGCATGCCGGTGCTGATCGGCTGGTCCTCCGTCACCAACTCGATGTCGTGGGCCCCGGTCATCCTCTTCCTCGTCATGTTCTTCTGGACGCCGCCGCACTACTGGCCGCTGTCCATGAAGGTCAAGGACGACTACGCGCGCGTGGGCGTGCCGATGCTGCCGGTCATCGCCTCCAACAAGGTGGTCGCCAAGCAGATCGTGCTCTACAGCTGGGTCATGGTCGCCGTGTCCCTGCTGCTGACCCCGCTCGGCTACACCGGCTGGTTCTACACGGCGGTCGCACTGGCCGCGGGCGGCTGGTGGCTGTGGGAAGCACACGCTCTGCTGAACCGCGCGAAGGCCGAGGTGACCGGCGCGAAGCTCAAGGAGATGCGCCTGTTCCACTGGTCCATCACCTACGTCTCGCTGCTGTTCGTGGCGGTGGCGGTGGACCCCTTCCTGCGCTGACCGACCCGCTTGCAGGCACCCGGGCGAGGTGAGTGGCCAAGGCCACGAACCTCGCCCGTCGCCTATTGATCTACCGCTCGGTAGCATCCTGACCATGGCAGACACGCAGCAGGCGGACCCCAAGGCCGAGCAGAAGGCGGCCCGGCTCGCCAAGCAGATCACCACCTTCGCCAAGGCCCACGGCGGCGCCGAGGGCCAGATCGCCTACCTCGGCGAACGCGGCGCCCGCATCGTCCTCGTGGGCGAGGACGGCGACTGGGGCGACCTGGTGGCCCCGTCGTACGACATCGCCGAGAAGGCGGTGGAGAAGGCGGGCATCACCCGGCACGAGTCCTTCGACGGCGAGTTCGCAGCGAAGGTAGAGACGGGCCCCTACGAGTGGAAAAGAATGGCCGGCATCCAAATCGGCGGCTGAACAACGCCGCTGAAGGGGCGCGGGGAACTGCGCGATCAACCACAACGCACCCGCACCCGCCGAACGCACCGGCACCCCGCAGACGCTCTCGCGCCACTTAACCCACCCCTCCCTCGTTAAGCCCGGCAAGCGCAGCGCCACGCCGGGAGCCCCGGGATGATCGAAACGCCGTCCTTAGTGGACCAGTACTGTCACGGCGTCCTGAGAACAGAGCTGGGCCTCGGCACCTTCGAGGCCCACCTCAGCCGCACCGAGGGCCCACCCGCCCCCGGCACCACCCTCTTCGACACCCAGACCGGCTTCGCCGTACGCCGCTGGTGCCCACCCCTGCTCGGCCTGGAACCCCACTGCCCGCCCGCGATGTACCTGGCCCGGCGCCGGGAACTCGGTGTCCTGGAAGCCGGCCGCAGGCTCCTGCGTGGCAGCGGCATCACCACCTACCTCGTCGACACCGGCCTCCCCGGCGACCTCACCGCCCCGGCCGAACTGGCCACCGCCGGTGACGCCGAGGCCCACGAGATCGTCCGCCTGGAGCAACTCGCGGAGCAGGTCGCCGACACCTCCGGCACCGTCGAGTCCTTCCTCGCCAACCTCGCCGAATCGGTCCACGGAGCCGCCGCGCACGCCGTCGCCTTCACCTCCGTCGCCGGAGTACGCCACGGACTCGCCCTGGCTCCCGAGCCGCCGGGGCCCGGCGAGGTACGCGGTGCGGCCGGGCGCTGGCTGGCCGGGCGCCGCGTGGGGGACGAGCTGACCGACCCGGTGCTGCTACGGCACCTGCTGTGGATCGCCGTCGCCTCGGGCCTGCCCCTGCAACTCCACGCGGGGCTCGGCGCCCCAGGCGCCCGTATCGACCGCACCGACCCCGCGCTGCTCACCGACTTCGCGCGGGCCACCGCGGGCCTCGGCACCGATCTGGTCCTGCTGCACGGCTACCCGTACCACCGGCACGCCGCCCATCTCGCCGGTGTCTTCCCGCACGTCTACGCCGACTCCGGCGCCGCCCTGGCCCGCACGGGCGCCCGCGCGGCGAGCGTCCTCGCGGAGATCCTGGAGCTGGCGCCCTTCGGCAAGATCCTCTTCTCGACCGGCGCCCAAGGGCTGCCGGAACTGCACGTCGTGGGCGCCCGCCTGTTCCGCGAGGCGCTCGGCCGGGTCCTCGGCACCTGGGTCGCGGAAGGCGCCTGGTCCCTGCCCGACGCGCAGCGCGTGGCGGTGATGCTGGCGGAGGGAAACGCGCGACGGGTCTACGGGCTGGAGTGACCCGGGAAGACGGGCTCAGGCCCTGGTGAGCGTCCCCGCCTCGCTCGCCGCCGTCGGCGCCTCGTTCGCCACGCCCGGCCGCTCCCGCAGCGACAGCAGTACCCTCAGCACCCAGATCCACATGACGCACGACCCGAACATGTGCAGACCCACCAGCACCTCGGGCAGCTCCGTGAAGTACTGCACGTAACCGATGGCACCCTGCGCCAGCAGGATCACGAACAGCTCCCGCGTCCTGCGCGACGGCCCCTTCGGCGCGTCCACCGCCTTCAGCACGAACCACAGCGCGAACGTCAGCGTCACCACGATCCACGCCAGCACGGCGTGCAGCTTGCTGACCGTCTCCCAGTCCAGCGGCATCCGCTCGACGTCGCTGGAGTCACCCGCGTGCGGCCCCGCGCCGGTGACCACCGTGCCGACCGCGATCAGCAGCACGGACGCGGCCACCAGGCACCACACCAGCTGCTGCACGGCCTTGCCCACCAGCGGCCGGGGCTCGCCGTCGCCCTCCCGGGTGCGCTGCCACATCACCGTCGCCACCGCGATCAGCGCGGAGGAGAGCAGGAAGTGCGCGGCGACCGTGTACGGGTTCAGGCCGACGAGGACCACGATGCCGCCGAGGACCGCGTTGCCCATGACGATCCAGAACTGCGCCCAGCCCAGCCGGGTGAGGCTCCGCCGGCGCGGCTTCTCCGAGCGCGCGGCGATGATCGCCCAGCCGACGGCGGCGCAGAGCACGTAGGTCAGCAGCCGGTTGCCGAACTCGATGTAGCCGTGAATGCCCATCTCGGCGGTGTTGTGGATCGAGTCCTCGGTGCACTTGGGCCAGGTCGGGCAGCCGAGTCCGGAGCCGGTCAGCCGCACCGCGCCGCCGGTGACGACGATCACCACCGACATCACGAGCGCGGTGAGGGCCGCCCGCCGGACCGTCCGGGGCTCCGGAGTCCAGCGTGCGGCGATGAAGGCGAGGGGGTTGCGCAGGGCCGTCAGGGCGTCGGCGCGGGTCACGTTCGGCACGCGTCCCATCGTAGGCCGAGGCTTGTGCACGCTTTCACGAGGGGCGGTCACCGGGGCACCAGGGGCGGTCACCGGGTCATGCGGGGCGGTCACCGGGGCTCACTCCCAGCGGAACAACGCGCCCGCCGCCGCGAGCCCCGCCACGGACCACACGGCGAGGATGCCGAGGTCGCCCCAGGGCATCCCGGCCCCGTGCTGGAGCACGTCCCGCAACCCGTCCGACAACGCGGCGATCGGCAGCAGCCCGAGGACGTCCTGGGCGGCGTCGGGGAACTTGTCCAGCGGCACGACGACCCCGCCGCCGACGAGCAGCAGCAGGAACACCAGGTTGGCGGCGGCCAGCGTCGCCTCCGCCTTCAGCGTGCCCGCCATCAGCAGGCCGAGCCCGGAGAAGGCGGCGGTGCCGAGCACGAGCAGCAGGAGCACCGCGAGCGGGCTGCCCTGCGGCGACCAGCCGAGCGCGAAGGCGATCACCGTGAGCAGCACGATCTGCAGCACCTCGGTGACCAGCACGGACACCGTCTTCGCGGTCATCAGCCCCCAGCGCGGCAACGGCGAGGAGGCGAGCCGCTTCAGCACGCCGTACCGCCGCTCGAAGCCGGTCGCGATGGCCTGGCCGGTGAACGCGGTCGACATCACGGCGAGCGCGAGGATGCCCGGCGCGAGGAAGTCCACCGCCTCGCCCTCGCCGGTGTCGACGATGTCCACGGTGCTGAACAGCACCAGCAGCAGCGTGGGGATGACCACGGTCAGCAGCAGCTGCTCACCGTTGCGCAGCAGCATCTTCGTCTCGAGGGCCGCCTGGGCCGCGATCATCCGGCCGAGCGGTGCGGCGCCCGGCTTCGGCGCGTAGGTGCCGGGGGTGGTCGTGGTCACGAACGCAGCTCCTTGCCCGTCAGCTCCAAGAACACGTCCTCGAGAGTGTGCCGCTCCACCGAGATGCTGTCCGGCATCACCCCGTGCTGGGCGCACCAGGACGTCACCGTGGCCAGCAGCTGGGGGTCGACCTTGCCGATCACGCGGTACGAGCCCGGGGTCAGCTCGGCGGCCGAGGAGTCCGGGGGGAGGGCCTTGAGCAGCGAGGCGACGTCGAGTCCCGGGCGGCCGGTGAAGCGCAGGGTGTTCTCCGCGCCCCCCTTGCACAGCTCCTCGGGGGAGCCCTGGGCTATCACCCGTCCCGCGTCGATGATCGCCACGTCGTCGGCGAGCTGCTCGGCCTCGTCCATGTAGTGCGTGGTGAGGATCACGGAGACGCCGTCGGCGCGCAGGTCCCGTACGAGGTCCCAGGTGGCGCGGCGGGCCTGCGGGTCGAGACCGGCGGTCGGCTCGTCCAGGAACACCAGCTCCGGGCGTCCCACCACGGCCATCGCCAGCGCGAGCCGCTGCTGCTGGCCGCCGGAGAGCCGCCGGTACGTCGTCCGCCCGCAGGAGCCGAGCCCGAGCCGCTCGATCAGCGCGTCCACGTCCAGCGGATGCGCGTGCAGCCTGGCCACGTGCCGGAGCATCTCGTCGGCGCGGGCACCGGAGTAGACCCCGCCGGACTGGAGCATCACGCCGATGCGAGGGCGCAGCCGGGCGGACTGCCGGACCGGGTCGAGGCCCAGGACACGCACCGTGCCGGAATCCGGCCGCCGGTACCCCTCGCAGGTCTCGATCGTGGTCGTCTTGCCGGCCCCGTTGGGACCGAGCACGGCGGTCACGCCCTGCCGCGCCACCAGATCGAGGCCGTCCACCGCGGTCTTCGGACCGTACCGCTTCACCAGGGCCTGGACCTGGACCACGGGCTCACTTCGCATGGGTCACGAGTCTAGGGACGCGGCGGAGTGCTCAGACCGGCGGGTTCAGGAACTCCTCCTCCCGGGGACGGTGTGTACCGAGCCAGCACCCTGCCGCGTGCGACGGGCCGGTCTCGTTCGGCTCGGCGACGCCGCCGATTTGATCGATCAAAGATCGTTTCCGCAGGTCGGATTAGGTTTGCCTAAGTGATGCAGCGCACCTTCCGGGCGTCCGGACCGCGCTTGCCCGGCTCTGATGAATTACGCAACAATGGCGTTGTGAAAAACGTCGGCGCGGCCTCCCACGAGGAACTGGCAACCGGTGAGCGGTCCACCCGCAACCGGGTGGCCCGCTCCATCCTGGACCACGGGCCGTCGACCGTCGCCGAGCTCGCCGAGCGCCTGGGCCTCACCCAGGCGGCCGTACGCCGGCACCTCGACGCCCTGGCGACGGACGGCGTGGTGGAAGCGCGGGAACGGCGCGTCTACGGCGCGCGTACGCGCGGGCGCCCGGCGAAGGTGTTCGCCCTCACCGACTGCGGGCGGGACGCCTTCGACCAGTCGTACGACAAGCTCGCCGTGGACGCCATGCGCTGGATCGCCGAGCGTGAGGGCGGCAGTGAGGCGGTCGCCGCCTTCGCCCGCGCCAGGATCGCCGCCCAGGCGGAGAGCTACCGCAAGGCGGTCCAGGCCGCCCCGCCCGAGCAGCGGACCGAAGCCCTCGCCAAGGCGCTGAGCGCCGACGGGTACGCTGCCACTGCGCGCAGCGCGCCCCGGCCCCAGCAGGGCGAGCAGCTCTGCCAGCACCACTGCCCGGTCGCCCACGTCGCCGAGCAGTTCCCGCAGCTGTGCGAGGCCGAGACGGAATTTTTCGCCGAGCTCCTCGGTACACACGTACAGCGCCTGGCGACCATCGCCCACGGCGACGGCGTCTGCACGACGTTCATCCCCAAGATTTCCCACAACGCATCTGCAAGCACGGCCGGGAGGAACCCCGCATGACTCTCCCCACGGAGACTGCCCACCCTGAGCTCGAGGGCCTGGGCAAGTACGAATACGGCTGGGCCGACCGGGACGAGGCCGGTGCGTCGGCGCGTCGCGGCCTGGGCGAGGACGTCGTCCGGGACATCTCCGCGAAGAAGGACGAGCCGGAGTGGATGACCAAGCTCCGCCTCAAGGGCCTGCGCCTGTTCGAGAAGAAGCCCATGCCGAACTGGGGCTCGGACCTGTCGGGCATCGACTTCGACAACATCAAGTACTTCGTGCGCTCCACGGAGAAGCAGGCGGAGTCCTGGGAGGACCTGCCCGAGGACATCAAGAACACCTACGACAAGCTGGGCATCCCCGAGGCCGAGAAGAAGCGCCTCGTCGCCGGTGTCGCCGCCCAGTACGAGTCGGAGGTCGTCTACCACCAGATCCGCGAGGACCTGGAGGAGCAGGGCGTCATCTTCCTGGACACCGACACCGCGCTGAAGGAGCACCCGGAGCTCTTCAAGGAGTACTTCGGCACCGTCATCCCCGCCGGTGACAACAAGTTCGCGGCCCTGAACACCGCCGTGTGGTCGGGCGGCTCCTTCATCTACGTGCCGAAGGGCGTGCACGTGGAGATCCCGCTCCAGGCCTACTTCCGGATCAACACCGAGAACATGGGCCAGTTCGAGCGGACCCTGATCATCGTCGACGAGGGTGCCTACGTGCACTACGTCGAGGGCTGCACGGCTCCGATCTACAAGTCGGACTCCCTGCACTCCGCGGTCGTCGAGATCATCGTCAAGAAGAACGCCCGCTGCCGCTACACGACCATCCAGAACTGGTCGAACAACGTCTACAACCTGGTCACCAAGCGTGCCGTGGCCTACGAGGGCGCGACCATGGAGTGGGTCGACGGCAACATCGGCTCCAAGGTGACGATGAAGTACCCGGCCGTCTACCTGATGGGCGAGCACGCCAAGGGCGAGACCCTGTCCATCGCCTTCGCCGGTGAGGGCCAGCACCAGGACGCCGGCGCCAAGATGGTCCACATGGCGCCGAACACCTCCTCCAACATCGTCTCCAAGTCGGTGGCGCGAGGCGGCGGCCGTACGTCCTACCGCGGTCTCATCGAGATCGGCGAGGGCGCCCCGGGCTCCAAGTCCAACGTGCTGTGCGACGCGCTGCTCGTCGACACCATCTCCCGCTCGGACACCTACCCGTACGTGGACGTCCGCGAGGACGACGTGTCCATGGGCCACGAGGCGACCGTCTCCAAGGTCTCCGAGGACCAGCTCTTCTACCTGATGAGCCGCGGCCTGAGCGAGGACGAGGCGATGGCGATGATCGTGCGCGGCTTCGTCGAGCCGATCGCCAAGGAGCTGCCGATGGAGTACGCCCTCGAGCTCAACCGGCTGATCGAGCTGCAGATGGAAGGCGCGGTCGGCTAAGCACCACGCCGTTCCGTCAAGCCCCTTACGTAAAGGAAAGCGAGCACTACGACAGCCATGGCTGAGGCTCAGAACATCCCCGTGGGTTCCACGACCGCGGGCTCGATCGCGGTCGCCGCGGAGTCGACCGTCGCCACCCGCATGAGCGCGCCCCCCTCCTTCGACGTCGCGGACTTCCCCGTCCCGCACGGCCGCGAGGAGGAGTGGCGGTTCACCCCGCTGGAGCGCCTGCGCGGGCTGCACGACGGCACCGCCGTCGCCACCGGCGAGGGCGTCAAGGTCGCCGTCGAGGCGCCCGCGGGCGTCACCGTCGAGACCGTCGGCCGCGACGACGCCCGGCTCGGCAAGGCGGGCACCCCGGTGGACCGCGTCGCCGCCCAGGCGTACTCCGCCTTCGAGCAGGCCTCGGTCGTGACCGTGCCGAAGGAGACCGTCCTCACCGAGCCGATCCGCATCGCGGTGCACGGCGAGGGCGGCGTCGCCTACGGCCACCAGGTCATCGAGCTCGGCGCCTTCGCCGAGGCCGTCGTGGTCATCGACCACACCGGTGACGCGGTGCTCGCCGCCAACGTCGACTACGTGCTCGGCGACGGCGCCAAGCTCACCGTCGTCTCCGTCCAGGACTGGGACGAGAAGGCCGTGCACGTGGCCCAGCACAACGCCCTCGTCGGCCGCGACGCCTCCTTCAAGTCCGTGGTCGTCACCTTCGGCGGCGACGTCGTACGGCTGCACCCGCGCGTGTCGTACGCGGGCACCGGTGGCGAGGCCGAGCTGTTCGGCCTGTACTTCACCGACGCCGGCCAGCACCAGGAGCACCGCCTCCTGGTCGACCACAACACCCCGCACTGCAAGTCGAACGTCGCCTACAAGGGCGCGCTCCAGGGCGACGACGCGCACGCGGTGTGGATCGGTGACGTGCTCATCGAGGCCAAGGCCGAGGGCACCGACACCTACGAGATGAACCGCAACCTCGTCCTCACCGACGGCGCGCGCGTCGACTCCGTGCCCAACCTGGAGATCGAGACCGGCGAGATCGTCGGCGCCGGACACGCCTCCGCGACCGGCCGCTTCGACGACGAGCAGCTCTTCTACCTGATGGCCCGAGGCATCCCCGAGCACGAGGCGCGCCGCCTCGTGGTCCGAGGCTTCTTCGCCGAACTGGTCCAGCAGATCGGCGTCCCGGACATCGAGGAGCGCCTGATCGCCAAGATCGAGGAGGAGCTGGAGGCTTCGGTCGCATGACCTTCGTACGCGTCTGTGGACTGGGCGAGCTGGAGGAGGACACCCCGAAGCGGGTGGAACTCGACGGCACGCCGGTCTCCATCGTGCAGACCGAGGGCGAGGTGTTCGCGATCCACGACATCTGCTCGCACGCGAACGTCTCCCTCTCGGAGGGCGAGGTGGACGACTGCCACATCGAGTGCTGGCTGCACGGCTCGCGTTTCGACCTCCGTTCCGGCAAGCCCGACGCCCTCCCGGCGACGCGCCCCGTCCCCGTATACCCCGTAAAGATCGAAGGGGACGACGTGCTCGTCTCCCTCACCCAGGAGTCCTGAGGCACCCATGGCAACGCTTGAAATCCGAGACCTGCACGTCACCGTCGAGGCCGACAACGCCACGAAGGAGATCCTCAAGGGCGTCGACCTCACCGTGAAGCAGGGCGAGACGCACGCCATCATGGGCCCCAACGGCTCCGGCAAGTCGACCCTCGCCTACTCCCTCGCGGGTCACCCCAAGTACACGATCACCCAGGGCACCGTCACCCTCGACGGCGAGGACGTCCTGGAGATGTCCGTCGACGAGCGCGCCCGCGCCGGCCTGTTCCTCGCCATGCAGTACCCGGTCGAGGTCCCCGGCGTCTCGGTCTCCAACTTCCTGCGCACCTCCGCCACCGCCATCCGCGGCGAGGCCCCCAAGCTGCGCACCTGGGTGAAGGAGGTCAAGGAGGCCATGGAGCGCCTCAACATGGACCCCGCCTTCGCCGAGCGCAACGTCAACGAGGGCTTCTCCGGCGGTGAGAAGAAGCGCCACGAGATCCTCCAGCTCGAGCTGCTCAAGCCGAAGGTCGCGATCCTCGACGAGACCGACTCCGGCCTGGACGTCGACGCCCTGCGCGTCGTCTCCGAGGGCGTCAACCGCGTCCGCGAGACGGGCGAGGTCGGCACCCTGCTGATCACGCACTACACGCGCATCCTGCGCTACATCAAGCCCGACCACGTGCACGTGTTCGCGAACGGCCGCATCGCCGAGTCCGGTGGCGCGGAGCTCGCCGACCAGCTCGAGGCCGAGGGCTACGACAAGTACGTGAAGGGTGGCGCATCCGCGTGACACAGCTGCCGGGCCTCCTCGACACCGAGGCGATCCGCAAGGACTTCCCCGTCCTGGACCGCCAGGTCCACGACGGCAAGAAGCTCGTGTACCTGGACAACGCGGCCACCAGCCAGAAGCCGCGTCAGGTGCTGGACGCACTCAGTGAGTACTACGAGCGCTACAACGCCAACGTCCACCGCGGTGTGCATGTGCTCGCCGAGGAGGCCACGGCGCTGTACGAGGGTGCGCGCGACAAGGTCGCGGAGTTCATCAACGCGCCCTCGCGCGACGAGGTGATCTTCACCAAGAACGCCTCCGAGTCGCTCAACCTCGTGGCCAACATGCTCGGCTGGGCCGACGAGCCCTACCGGGTGGACTCGGACACCGAGATCGTCATCACGGAGATGGAGCACCACTCCAACATCGTGCCGTGGCAGCTGCTCGCGCAGCGCACGGGCGCGAAGCTGAAGTGGTTCGGTCTGACGGACGACGGCCGCCTCGACCTGTCGAACATCGACGAGATCATCACCGAGAAGACGAAGATCGTCTCCTTTGTGCTGGTGTCGAACATCCTGGGCACGGTCAACCCGGTCGAGACGATCATCCGCCGGGCCCAGGAGGTCGGTGCGCTGGTCTGCATCGACGCCTCCCAGGCCGCCCCGCACATGCCGCTGGACGTGCAGGCCCTGCAGGCCGACTTCGTGGCCTTCACCGGCCACAAGATGTGCGGCCCGACCGGCATCGGCGTCCTGTGGGGCCGCCAGGAACTGCTGGAGGACCTGCCTCCGTTCCTCGGCGGCGGCGAGATGATCGAGACCGTGTCGATGCACTCGTCGACGTACGCCCCCGCCCCGCACAAGTTCGAGGCGGGCACCCCGCCGATCGCGCAGGCGGTCGGTCTGGGCGCGGCGATCGACTACCTCAACTCGATCGGCATGGACAAGATCCTCGCCCATGAGCACGCCCTCACCGAGTACGCCGTGAAGCGGCTGGCGGAGGTCCCCGACCTGCGCATCATCGGCCCGACCACGGCCGAGGACCGGGGCGCGGCGATCTCCTTCACCCTCGGCGACATCCACCCGCACGACGTGGGCCAGGTCCTCGACGAGCAGGGCATCGCCGTCCGGGTCGGCCACCACTGCGCCCGCCCGGTCTGCCTGCGGTACGGAATTCCTGCGACCACGCGAGCGTCGTTCTATCTGTACTCCACGCCGGCCGAGATCGACGCCCTGGTCGACGGCCTGGAGCACGTACGGAACTTCTTCGGATGAGGGGCTGAGGCGTGAAGCTGGACTCCATGTACCAGGACGTCATCCTGGACCACTACAAGAACCCGCACGGCCGGGGTCTTCGGGACGGCGACGCCGAGGTGCACCACGTCAACCCGACGTGCGGCGACGAGATCACACTGCGCGTGAAGTACGACGGTTCGACGATCAGCGACGTGTCGTACGAGGGTCAGGGCTGCTCCATCAGCCAGGCCTCGGCCTCCGTGCTGAACGAGCTGCTGGTCGGCAAGGACCTCGCCGAGGCGCAGAAGATCCAGGAGACCTTCCTGGAGCTGATGCAGTCCAAGGGGAAGATCGAGCCCGACGACGCGATGGAGGAGATCCTGGAGGACGCGGTCGCGTTCGCCGGTGTCTCCAAGTACCCCGCGCGGGTCAAGTGCGCCCTCCTGAGCTGGATGGCGTGGAAGGACGCGACGGCCCAGGCGCTGGGCGCCGACGCCGAAAGGACTACGGCATGAGCGAGACCGTGGAGATGAAGCCGGCCTCGGAGGAGGAGCTCCGCGAGGCCCTGATGGACGTCGTCGACCCCGAGCTGGGGATCGACGTGGTCAACCTCGGCCTGATCTACGGCATCCACATCGACGACTCCAATGTGGCGACCGTCGACATGACCCTGACCTCGGCGGCCTGCCCGCTGACCGACGTCATCGAGGACCAGGCCAAGTCCGCCACGGACGGCCTGGTCAGCGAGCTGCGCATCAACTGGGTCTGGATGCCGCCGTGGGGCCCGGACAAGATCACGGACGACGGCCGCGAGCAGCTGCGGGCGCTGGGCTTCAACGTCTGAGCCGGCCTGTTTCTTGGAACGGCGGTGCCTTCGGGTGCCGCCGTTCCGCTGTTTCCGGGGTCTTCCGCGTCCGGCGTTATGTACGCTCGTACACATGGGATATCTGCTCCTGGCCGGAGCCATCGCCGCCGAGGTCGGTGCCACTACCGCGATGAAGTACAGCGACGGTTTCAGCAGGCTCGGTCCTTCGCTGCTGACGCTCCTCGGGTACGTGGTCTCCTTCACCCTGCTCGCCCAGACCCTGCGCACGGTCTCCGTCGGCACGGCGTACGCGATCTGGGCCGGGGTCGGCACGGCCGCCATCGCCACCATCGGGATCCTGTTCCTGGGGGAGGGGCTCACCGCAGCGAAGGCCGCCGGGATCGCGCTGATCATCGTGGGTGTGGTGGTGCTGAATCTCGGGGGCGCGCACTGATGGCCGCGACGCGCGTCCGGCGCTACGACCCCGAGCGGCGGCAGCGGATCATCGACGCGGCGATCCGGGTCGTCGGGGAGAAGGGCATCGCCGGGCTGAGCCACCGCAGCGTGGCCGCCGAGGCCGATGTGCCGCTCGGCTCGACGACGTACCACTTCGCCACCCTCGACGAACTGCTGGTCGCCGCGCTGCGACAGGCGAACGAGGGCTTCGCCAAGGTGGTCGCCGCGCACGCCGGACTGCGGGACCCGGACAGCGACCTGGCCGCCGAACTCGCCGCCGTGATGGGCGAGTGGCTCGCGGGCGAGCGCACCGGCGTGGAACTCGAGTACGAGCTCTATCTGGCCGCCCTGCGCCGCCCCGCCCTGCGCCCGGTCGCGGCGGAGTGGTGCCAGGGCGTCACCGGCCTGCTCTCCCACCGCACGGACCCGGTGACCGCGCGCGCCCTGGTCGCCCTCATGGACGGCATCTGCCTCCAGGTCCTGCTCACCGACACGCCCTACGACGAGGGGTACGCGCGCGAGATGCTGCGCCGGATCATTCCGGGGGAGGCTGCGGTTCGCTGAGCCGGCGGACCTCCTCCAGCGCCGCCGCCACGCTGCCCGCGATGTCCGTGACCGGGTACTGCACATGCCGGACGACCCGCTCGCGGTCCACGAGGAGGGTCAGGCGCTTGAGCCGGCTCACCCCCGCCGCGCGGAACGTCGGCAGGCGCAGCGCGGTGATCAGCTCCAGCTCGGCGTCGGACAGCAGCGGGAAGCCGAGTCCCTCCTTCTCGGCGAACGCCCGCTGCTCGTCCGGGCGTTGGGTGGACACCCCGTGCACCGTGGCACCGGCCGCGGCGAACTCGGTGTGCCGGTCGCGGAAGGTGCAGGACTCCAGGGTGCAGCCGCGGGCGCCGGGGATGTCCGACCAGCCGGGCGGATAGGCGTCGGCGCGGGCGTATGCGCCGGGGAAGCAGTACAGGACGGTGAACGGGGTGTCGGCGCTCACCGGGTCGCGCAAGGTGCCGTCGTGGCCGGTCAGTTGCAGCTCGGGGACGTGGGTGCCCTGGAGCTGATGGACCCTGCGCGCCTCCGCTGACGCCTCCGCCGCCGTGGCCGTGGTGCCACCGTCGCCCAGGATCCAGGCGTCGCCCCAGTCCTGCAGAGCGACCAGAACGGGCAGCAGGGCACGGCCTCGTGGGGTGAGCCGGTACTCGTGGCGTACCGGACGGTCCTGATAGGGCACGCGCGTGAGCACCTCCGCTTCCACGAGCAGCCGCAGCCGCTCCGTCAACACCTTGCGGGACATGCCCAGTTCCCGCTGGAGCTCGTCGAAGCGGTGCACGCCGCGGGCCGTGTCGCGCACGATCAGCAGCGTCCACCAGTCGCCGACGACGTCCAGGGCCTGTGCGATGGCACAGTCGGCGTCCTCCAGGCGCGTTCTGCGGGGCATGAGCCGCGTTCCTTCCGCTCCGGTCGGCCGCCCGGTTCCGAGGCGGCCGTTGACCCGAGGCTGCCATGCTGACATAGTCCGTTCCCAAAAGGAACTCACTAGGTGCGGGATGCGGGGGACGGACGTGGGTGGGTTGAGGGATGTGCCGCGCACGGTGTGGCTGCTGGCCGCGGGGACCTTCGTCAACAGTGTCGTGAGCGTCAGCTTCGCCTACCTCTTCCTCTACCTGACCGGCCCGCGGGGGCTCGGCACCGGCGAGGCGGGCCTGCTCAGCGGCATCGGCGGGGTCGGGCTGGTCGCGGGCAACTTCACCGGCGGCTGGTACGGGGACCGGTACGGGCACCGGCGCGTGCTGCTGGCGGCCGCCGGCACCGCCGGGTGCCTGCTGGCCGCCGTGCCCCTGCTGCCGACGGCCGCCCTGTATCTCGCGCTGCCGCTCGCCGAGTACGCGGCCGGGGTGCAGCGGGCCGCCAACTCCGCGCTCGTCGCGGCCGTCGTGCCGGAGGGCGCCCGCCGCCAGGCGTTCGCCCTGGTGCGCACGGCGGGGAACGGCGGCTTCGCCGTCGCTCCTGTGCTCGCGGCGATGGTCGCCACGCGGCTGTCGTACGACTGGCTCTACGTCGCCGAAGGAATGGGCGGGCTCGCCTTCGCATGGTGGACGGCGCGTATGGTCCCGGCTGGTGCCGGCAGCGCCGTGGGGTCTTCCGGTGGCCGGCGCCGCGGGAAGCCGGGCGGGCTCTGGCCGGCCCTGCGGGCACGCCCGGCCGTGCTGGTGCTGCTCGCGGCGATCCTCGTGACGGACGTCGTCTATCGACAGCAGTACTCGACCTTCCCCGTCTTCCTCGCCGACCACGGGCTCGGCACCGAGGTGTACGGGGCGCTGCTCGCGATCAACGGCGGGGTGCTGCTGTGCCTGGAGCTGCCCGCCGCGCTGGCGCTGCGCCGCCGCTCGCCCCTGCACATCGTGGGCACCGGGCTGCTCCTGGTGGCCGCCGGGTACGGCATGCTGCTGCTCGGGGCGGGCCTGGGCACCGCTGTCGCGATGATGACGCTGCTCACGCTCGGCGAACTCCTGTACAAGACCCCGGCCACCGCCTATGTCGCCGACCAGGCACCCGAGCATGCCCAGGGCCGCTTCCAGTCCCTGTACGCCGGTGTCTCCATCAGCGGCATGGTGCTGGCGGCGCCGCTCGGGGGTGCGTTGTACGAGTCGGCGCCGGGGATGCTGTGGCCGGTGACCGCGGGGCTGGGGGTGGTAGCCGGGGGCGCGGTGCTGTGGGCGGGGCGGTGGGGGCGTCCGGTGCGGAAGGAGGAAGGGGCGATGGGGGACGGGGCGAAGCAAGACGGGGCGAAGCAAGACGGGGCGAAGCAGCACGGGGACCATGTGGTGCCG
>NZ_JAOCQE010000530.1 GCF_025290915.1 Streptomyces sp. 15-116A
ACCACCCACAAACCACGCCCCGGCCCCCCAACGCCCCGCCCCACCCCAGCGCCCCTCGACACCACCGCAGCCCGAACCACCCGAGCGCGACGACCCACCCGGGAACGGAAACGGCAACGGCAACGGCAACGACGACAACAACCCGGGCCTGTGCGTACCGATCCTGGGAGTCTGCGTGGGCGGCCTGGGCCTGGGCGGCTGACGGAAGAACTAGGCGGAAGAAGAGTCCCGACGCGTGAGCAGCCAGGGCTCGACGACCCCCAGACCACGCACCGGCCGCTGCCACATCGGCTGCAGGGCGAAGCGGTACGTCGGCGGCTCCTCCCCCTCCTTCTCCGCGGCGGCGGCAGCCTCGGCCGCGGCAGCCTCGGAAGCGGGGGCGTCACCGGTACGGATCAGCTCCTCGGCGAACGCGGTGTCGACGAGGACGGCGTCCCTGGGCGCTATGGAAGTGAGCCGGGAGGCGAGGTTCACCGTCGTACCGAACACATCACCCATCCGGGTGGTCACCGTGCCGAACGCCATCCCGACCCGCAGCTCCGGCATGGTCTCGTCGTTCGCCATGGTCTCGATCAGCCGCAGCGCGATCTCCGCGGCCGTGCCGGCGTCATCCGCCGCGTACAGCACCTCGTCGCCCAGCGTCTTGATCAGCCGCCCACCCCGCGCGGCCACCAGATCGGCGGCGGTGGTCTCGAAGGCCTCGACGAGCTCGCCGAGCTCCTCCTCCTCCATCCGCCGGGTGAGTCGCGTGAACCCGACGAGATCGGCGAACGCGACCGCCAGCCGCCGGTCGACCATCTCCTCGTCGTCGGCGCCCTGCACCACGCGCCCGGCAGACGCGGCGAGCTGCCGCCGCCACACGTACACGAGGAACTCCTCGAGCTCGGGCAGCAGCAGCTCGACGATCGGATACGTGACCTCGGTACGCGTCATCCCCGGCTCGGGCGGCTCGGTCAGTCCCTCCAGGAAGGAATCGATCTGCCATTCCGCCAAGCGTGCGGTGGTCTGCCCGGTGGACCGCGCGACCTGCACGGCCATCGCCTCGCTCAGCAGCCCGGCCTCCACGAGACCGGCGAGGCGCCGCAGTGCGAGTACGTCCGCTTCGGTGAGCGCCTTGGCCTGTCCTACGTCGGCGAAGCCCATGGCCCGCCAGAAGCGGGTCGCCAGCTCCATGGTGACGCCGGCGCTGCGGGCCGCCTGAAAGGGGGTGTAACGGCGCTCGGCGCCCAGGATGAGCTGTTCGAGACGCAGAGCGAGCGGATCCTCACCGGTGTCGGCGCCCTGCGCGTCCGTGCCGGAACCCGAGTCGTCGACGGTCACGCGTTGCTGCCCTTCCGATCTGCCATGGCCATGTATCGACCGGCCACAACTCTACGGCAGGTGTGCGCCAGCTCACTCCGTTCGGTTGAGCCGAGGGGTGAGGTGAGGTTGGCGCGCTTGGCTGAGGGGTGTTGGTGCGGGTCGGGGCGGGGTCGCGTGGGTGCCGGTGCTGGTGCGGG
>NZ_JAOCQE010000531.1 GCF_025290915.1 Streptomyces sp. 15-116A
GTCGATGTCATCGCCGCGGAGGAGACGGCGACCGGGGGTGAGGCCCGGGTGGTCGCGCGCGGGGCGCGGGTGAGCGAGGTGCCGGAACCGGTGGCGGAGGGGCCGCCGGGCGAGGGCGGGTCCTTGACCGAGGGCGGGGCGCTGGTGGTGCTGTCGGTGCCGCGTGCCGTGGCGGCCGACCTCGCCGGTGCGAGCACCACGGCACGGCTAGCGGTGACCCTGTGCTGAAGGGCGCCGCGGTCATGACTTCTCATGCCATTTCGATCACTGCCGGGGCGTCAAGTCCCTCGTGCGAGCGACCCGATTGGACAGGCCGGCACGGCGCTGACGTAGGTTGCGGAGCGTTTTGTTGCACGCACCGCGCATGTGGGATGGGGCCTGAAGGTGAGCGAGAAGAAGGAATCCGTGTGGCAGGGCTTCAAGGCCTTCCTGATGCGCGGGAACGTCGTCGATCTGGCCGTCGCGGTGGTGATCGGCGCGGCCTTCACCAACATCGTCAACGCGGTCGTGAAGGGCGTGATCAACCCGCTGGTCGGGGCGTTCGGCACGAAGAACCTGGACAGCTACAGCTCCTGCCTGAAGGGCCCCTGCGAGGGCACCGGCGACACGGCGACGGGGGTGCGGATCCTGTGGGGTTCGGTGCTCGGCGCCACGCTGCAGTTCGCGATCACCGCGGCGGTCGTGTACTTCCTGATGGTGCTGCCCATGGCCAAGTACCTGGCCCGGGTGGAGGACCGCAGGAAGGCGAGGGAGGGCACGAAGGAGCTCGTCGAGGTGACGGAGCTGGAGGTGCTCAAGGAGATCCGCGACGAGCTGGTCTCGCAGCGGGGGGCGGGCCGAGGAGAGGCATAGCCCCGGCATCGGATGTGCGTCAGATGTGGTGGGGTGGCTTCTCGTCGAGGAAGCGCTTGAGATCGGCCGCGCTGTCGCCGGACGGGCGCTCGCCCCACCCCCGGTCCGTGTCGTCCGAGGTCTGCTGGTCCAGCGGGTCGTCGAAGACCAGCGCGGGCTTCGGCTCGCGCGGCTCGGGATCGGGGGCGGTGCTCATGCCTCCCAGGGTACGGCGCTGAGCCGAGGTGCTCGTAGCGGCGCCTGCCCGCCCGGGGTGTGCACGACACTGGGCCCATGACAGTTGACGCACTGACCGATGTGGCCGGCGTGCGGGTGGGGCATGCGACGCGTGACGGCGGCGGCTGGCTCACCGGCACCACGGTGGTGCTGGCGCCCGAGGGCGGGGCGGTGGCCGCGGTGGACGTCAGGGGCGGCGGCCCCGGCACCAAGGAGACCGACGCGCTCGATCCGCGCAACCTCGTGCAGAAGGTCGAGGCGATCGTGCTGACCGGCGGCAGCGCCTACGGCCTCGACGCGGCGTCCGGGGTGATGGCCTGGCTGGAGGAGCGGGGGCGCGGGGTGCGGGTCGGCGCGGACCCCACCCATGTCGTGCCGGTGGTGCCGGCCGCCTGCGTCTTCGACCTGGGCCGGGGCGGCGACTT
>NZ_JAOCQE010000532.1 GCF_025290915.1 Streptomyces sp. 15-116A
GCACCGAGATCGCCCGCACGGTCGGCGAGTTCAGCCGCTTCGGCACCCCGGACCACGTGGTGGCGACCTCCAAGACCTTCAAGCAGCTGGCCCGTATCGCGGGCGCCGCCCGCTCCGCCGAGGGGCCGTACGTCCAGCGCGAGCTGAAGCGCGAGTCCCTGGAGGGCTGGGTGCCGAGGCTGGCCGCCATGACCGCCGGCGAGCGCGCCGAGCTGCCCGGCGTCTCCGAGGGCCGCGCGGGCCAGCTGCTCGCGGGCGCGCTGGTCGCGGAGGCCGCGATGGACCTCTTCGGCGTGGAACGCCTGGAGATCTGCCCGTGGGCCCTGCGTGAGGGCGTGATCCTGCGGCGGCTGGATCACATGGATCAGGGGTAGGGGCGCCTTCGAGCTCAGGGGGTAGAGGACCTTAGAGGCGAGCGGCCGGGCAATGCGGGCCGTGTCTCTGCGAGGCCCCACCAGCCAGGGCACGACCAGCCACGACGCGGCCGCACTCGCCTATGGCATCCACCACAACGGCGATAAGGCGCCCACCCCTCACCCGACCCCACCCCGTAACCTGTCCCTCATGGCGAAGCCCCTCGTGCGCGTCCCGGACGCGAAGGTCGCCCTGTCGACGGCCTCCGTCTACCCGGAGTCGACGGCGACGGCCTTCGAGATCGCCGCACGCCTCGGGTACGACGGCGTCGAGGTCATGGTGTGGACCGACCCGGTCAGCCAGGACATCGAGGCCCTGCGCCGGCTCAGCGACTACCACCGCATCCCGATCCTCGCCGTGCACGCCCCCTGCCTGCTCATCACGCAGCGCGTGTGGTCCACCGACCCGTGGACCAAGCTCCAGCGGGCCCAGGCCGCCGCCGAGAAGCTCGGCGCGAGCACCGTCGTCGTCCACCCGCCGTTCCGCTGGCAGCGGCAGTACGCCCGTGACTTCGTGGACGGCATCTGGCGGATGGCGAACGAGACGGATGTGAAGTTCGCCGTCGAGAACATGTACCCCTGGCGCTACCGCGACCGCGAGATGCTCGCCTACGCGCCCGACTGGGACGTCACCAAGGACGACTACCGCCACTTCACGATCGACCTCAGCCACGCCGCGACCGCCCGCACCGACGCCCTGCAGATGATCGACCGCATGGGCGACCGGCTCGGCCACGTCCACCTCGCCGACGGCCGCGGCTCGGCCAAGGACGAGCACCTCGTCCCCGGCCGCGGCACCCAGCCCTGCGCCGAGGTCCTGGAACACCTCGCCGTCACCGGCTTCGACGGCCATGTGGTGATCGAGGTCAACACCCGCCGCGCGATGTCGAGCGCCGAGCGGGAGGCCGACCTGGCGGAGGCGCTGGCCTTCACCCGCCTGCACCTGGCCTCGGCGGCCTCCCCGGCGGAGGCCCCACGCCGATGACCGACCGCCCAGCCCCCGGCGGGCGCCCGGACACACCGCCTCCCGCCCAGCCGCAGCCGCCGGCTTCGG
>NZ_JAOCQE010000533.1 GCF_025290915.1 Streptomyces sp. 15-116A
CAGGAGGCACGGCGGCTGCGGCACCTCGCGCACCGCGCGGGAGTCGCCGGCCGGGTGCGGATGACCGGCGCGGTCGACCCCGCCGACATGCCCGCCCTCATCGGCAGCGCGGACCTGGTGCTGTGCACGCCCGTGTACGAGCCGTTCGGCATCGTGCCGCTGGAGGCGATGGCGTGCGGTGTGCCGGTCGTCGCCAGCGACGTCGGCGGCCACCGCGACAGCGTCGCCGACGGCGTCACCGGGCGGCTCGTCACCCCGGAGGACCCCGAGGCCGTCGCCGCCGCCGTACGCGAACTCCTCGACCGGCCGGAGCTGCGCGCCCGCTACGGCGCGGCGGGACGTGACCGGGTCCTCGCCCACTACACCTGGCGGCGCGTCGCCGACGGTGTCGAGGACGTCCACCGGCAGGTCCTGACCGGACACGCGATCCCGATAGAGGTGGCCTGATGACCGTGCACCCTCCCGTCACCGGCCACTGCGACGAACTCCAGGACGCACTCGGCGCGTTCCGTGTCTCCTCCCGTATCACCGAACGCTGGGGCGAGGCGCTCGCCCCAACACTCACCCACGGCGGCCGGCTGCTGGCCGCGGGCAACGGCGGCAGCGCGGCTCAGGCACAGCACCTGACAGCGGAACTCGTCGGCCGCTACCGCGACGACCGGCCCGCCTTCTCGGCGATCGCCCTGCACGCGGACACCTCGAGCACCACCGCGATCGCCAACGACTACGGCGTGGACGCGGTGTTCGCCCGTCAGGTCCGCGCCCACGGCCGCCCCGGCGACGTCCTGATGCTGCTGTCCACGTCCGGCGCCAGCGCGAACCTGCTGTCGGCGGCGGACGCGGCACGCGCGGCGGGGCTGCGGGTGTGGGCGATGACCGGGCCCGCGCCCAACCCGCTGATGCTGGGCAGCGACGAGTCCCTGTGCGTCGAGGCCCCGTCCTCCGCCACCGTCCAGGAACTCCACCTGGTGGCGGTGCACATGCTGTGCGCAGCGTTCGACGCGGCACTCGACGCAGGCCGCGGCGGGGGCGGGGGGCGGACCGGGGAGGCGACGTGACGAACGAGAAGATGAACGGTGTCGAGCCGAGGGTGAACGGCTGCTGCGCGAGCGGCAGTTGGCCGGACAGTGCCGGTGCGGGCGGCGGCCGGGGGGACGGCGGTCGTGCGAACGGCGGTCGTGCCAAGGCCGGGCGGGTGAATGGCGGTCGTGCGGATGCCGACCCGGTGAACGGCGGTCGTGCGGATGCCGACCCCGTGAACGGCGGTCGTGCGGGCGCCGCGCGCGTGAACGGCGGCCGGGGCGGCGATGGTCGCGTGGGCCTCCTTCGTGTGGGCGATGCCCGGGCCCGGCGCGGTGGCGCCGGGCGCAAGCTGCCGCTGCTCGTGGTCGGGGACGCG
>NZ_JAOCQE010000534.1 GCF_025290915.1 Streptomyces sp. 15-116A
AGCCCCTCGGCGCCTTCCGGGAGGCAGGCCGTGCCGAGCCCGGGCAGGGACAGGGCCCCGCCGGCCAGCGGTACGAGCAGATCGGTGTCGGTGCCGGCCTGCAGCGCGGCGGCGACGGTGAGCGCGTTGAGCCGGCCCGCCTCGGCCCACAGCGGCGGTCCGGACGCGGTGCCGTGCACGCGGCGCAGCATGTGCGCGATCCAGCCGCCGGTCGTCGGTGCGAGCAGCAGACGCTCGACCGGCTCGGGCGACCGCTCGGCCGCCTCCTTCAGCAGCCGCCAGGCCTCGGCAGCCGGGGTGAGCGGTGTGGTCAGGGTGCCCAGGTGGTCCAACAGGGTGCGAAGGAGCAGCAACCGGCGGGCACGTTCGGCCCCTTCGAGGAAGGCGACGGCGTCGGCGGACCCCCCGCCCGCGGCCAGTTCCGCGAAGAGGTGCTCGGGCATGCGGAACGGGGTGGGACGCTGCTCGGCGGTCGTCACCGGTGACCTCCGGTCGGTGGGCGGGCAGGCGAAAGCGCTGCGGGGCGCTCCCCGCGCGGCAGGGCGCTATTCGGCGCGGCCCGTCTCGCCTCCGCCCTTCATGCCGCCTCGCGACCGCAGGACCTCGGTGAGAAGGCGGGTGCCGGGCCGGAGCGGAGCGAGGCCGTCCACGGCGGTCAGGGGCAGTGCCGCGAGGTCCGCCAGATCCGACTCCACGACGGAGGCTCCCGCCGCGAGGCCGGGCTCCCGGGCGGCAACGGCGTTGCGCTGAGCGGGCGGCTGATGCAAGGTGCGTCCCCCTTCTCGCACGGTGGCACGCGATGCCCCGTGTCCTAATCCATCATGGCCATTGATTCCCGCATCGAAAACCGTACGATCACGCCACCTGATCATCATTCATGGTACGCGTACCCCTGTTGGCCCCCTAACTCCCCTGATTGAGGCATCAGTTCGCCCTGTCTCCCGGGGCCGGGAGCGGGGCCGGGCTCGTCGGTGTACGCCGTCGCGAACACTCCGGGAGTGCCCGGCGGGGCCGGTGAGCACGCCGGTGGCGTACGGGCCGGCCCCGGTGTGACGAGGCGGACTCGCGGTGACGTGCGGGGCCGACGCGGCGCCGGTCGGGTGCTGTCCGGCGGGGTTCGCCATCAGCGGCGATGCGCGCGGCGCGTCGGACATCGACGTGGACGGCGGGCGGCTGCGCTCCGAGGCGACGGGAGTTTCGGCCGGTGGCTCGCGGCGGCCCGGGGGCAGTTCGGCCGGATCCCGGGGTACGGCAGAGCACGGCCCGCTCCTGTGAGAGGCGGGAGGCGTGCCGGTACGGCCGGAAACAGTCCCTCCGCATCGCGGGTGCCGGACGGGCCTGCGCGCGGCGGACCGATCCAACGGGCCCGCGAGGGGGCGCACGCAGGGC
>NZ_JAOCQE010000535.1 GCF_025290915.1 Streptomyces sp. 15-116A
GTGTTCCTGTCCGGTTCCGCCGGTGTGCGGGACGTGGTGCGCGCGCCCTGCACGGTGAGGCGCGCCCGGTTCGTACGAGCCGGTGGTGCGGGTCGTGGGGGTGGCTGCTCGCCGGGGCCGAAGCAGACGGCGAACACGCGCTCGTACCGCTCCAGATCGTCCCGGCCGCCGCACAGGGTCAGCCGCCCGGCCCAGTACAGGTCTGTTCGCCCGCCCAGCCCGAGCACATCGACCGCCCGCACAAACGCGTGCACCCGTTCGCTGCTCGCCTCCAGACCGGCGGCGCGCAGCGCGCGGACGAACGCGAGAAGCGCCGCCAGGGGGCCCGCGTCCTCCGGCATGTCACACCCCCCGCCCCGCCAGCACCGCCGCGAAGTCCAGCGTCCGGGCCCGCTCGGCGTCCTCCCGGTACTTCAGCACCGAGCCCAGCGTGGCGAGCGCGAGCGCCGCGTCCACCTCCCGCGCACCGAGCGCGTCCAGCGCCTCCGCCCAGTCGATCGTCTCCGCCACACCCGGCGGTTTGACCAGGTCAAGGGCCCGCAACTCCTGCACCAGCGCGGTCACCTGCTCGGCCAGCCGCTCGGCGACCCCCGGCAACCGCCGCCGTACGATGGCCAGTTCGCGCGCGAACTCCGGGTGATCGAACCAGTGGTACAGACAGCGCCGCTTCAGCGCGTCGTGCACCTCGCGGGTGCGGTTCGAGGTCAGCACCACCACCGGTGGCCTCTCGGCCCGGATCGTGCCCAGCTCCGGGATCGTCACCGAGAACTCCGACAGCAGCTCCAGCAGGAACGCCTCGAACTCGTCGTCCGCCCGGTCGATCTCGTCCACCAGCAGCACACACGGCCGGGTCTCCAGGGCCCGCAGCAGCGGCCGGGCGATCAGGAAGCGGCGGTCGTACAACTCGCCCTCCAGCCGCCCCGGATCGGTGACCCCGGCCGCCTCGGCGGCCCGCAGATGCAGCAGCTGGCGCGGGAAGTCCCAGTCGTACAGGGCCTGTGCGGCGTCGATGCCCTCGTGGCACTGCAGGCGGATCAGCGGCGCGTCGAGCGCCTCGGCGAGGGCGGAGGCGAGCGCTGTCTTGCCCGTGCCCGCGTCGCCCTCGCAGAAGACGGGCCGGTGCAGTCGCAGCGCCAGGAAGCAGGCGACGGCCAGCCCGTCGTCGACGAGGTACCCCGTCGCCTCCAGGCGGGCCCGCACCTGCTCCGGGCCGTCCTCACCGGTGATCGTCGCTCACCCCATCCCGGCGGCGGCCAGCACCGCCCGCTTGGTGAGCACCCGTGCCAGATGCGCGCGGTACTCGGGCGAGGCCGCGGTGTCCTGCGCCGGCCGGGTGCCCTCCGCCGCGGCCTCGGCCGCCCG
>NZ_JAOCQE010000536.1 GCF_025290915.1 Streptomyces sp. 15-116A
ACGGCCCCGCCCGCCGTACGCCCCGCCCCATCCCGCTCGTTCAACCCCCCGCTCTCTCCTCCCCGGCCCCCACGCCCCCGGTCGCCCCCGCCGCGCGCAGGTCCGCGTTCAGGGCTGACAGGTCCGCGTTCAGGGTGGCCATCAGCTCCTCCATCTGCTGGAGCAGGCCCTTCGGGCGGTTCGGCTCACCGGTGTGCTGCGGCGCGGTCTCTTCGGACATGACGGCCTCCTCGGCCCCAGGCCCTCGCGGGGGCCGTACGGGTGACGCCCCGGACGTACCCCGGCCGGCGCGGGTGCCGGGTGTTCCGGCTCCGTGCGGGGCAACGATCTTCACCGGGTGTCGGTCACTGGGGCGGTCATATCAATCGGCCCGGAGCATGCAGGATGGACGTATGGATCTTCGCATCTTCACCGAGCCCCAGCAGGGTGCCACCTACGACACCCTCCTCACCGTCGCCAAGGCCACCGAGGACCTCGGATTCGACGCGTTCTTCCGCTCCGACCATTACCTCAAGATGGGCTCCGTGGACGGCCTGCCCGGGCCCACCGACGCCTGGATCACCCTCGCCGGTCTCGCCAGGGAGACCCGGCGCATCCGCCTCGGCACCCTGATGACCGCCGCGACCTTCCGCCTCCCCGGCGTCCTCGCCATCCAGGTCGCGCAGGTCGACCAGATGTCCGGCGGCCGGGTCGAACTGGGCCTCGGCGCGGGCTGGTTCGAGGAGGAGCACAAGGCGTACGGGATCCCCTTCCCCAAAGAGAAGTTCGCCCGCCTGGAGGAGCAGCTGGAGATCGTCACCGGTCTGTGGTCCACCGAGGTCGGCGGCACCTACGACTTCCACGGCACCTACTACGACCTCACGAACTCCCCGGCGCTCCCCAAGCCCGCCCAGCCCAAGGTCCCCGTCCTCATCGGCGGCCACGGCACCAGCCGCACCCCGCGGCTCGCGGCCAGGTACGCCGACGAGTTCAACATGCCCTTCGCCTCGCCCGAGGACAGCGCGGCGCAGTTCGGCCGGGTCCGCGCCGCCGCCGAGGAGGCCGGCCGGGACCCGGGCGACATCGCCTGCTCCAACCTCCTCGTCGTCTGCGTCGGCAAGGACGACCACGAACTCGCCCGCCGCGCCGCCGCCATCGGCCGCGAGGTGGACGAGCTCCGGGCCAACGGCCTCGCGGGCTCCCCGGCCGAGGTCGTCGACAAGATCGGCCGCTACCAGGAGATCGGCTCCCGCCGGATCTACCTCCAGCTCCTCGACCTCACCGACCTCGACCACCTGGAACTGATCTCCTCCCAGGTCCAGTCCCAGCTCGCGTAGGAGTCGTACGACGGACCGCCCCGCGGCCGGCGGCGCGCAGTCGG
>NZ_JAOCQE010000537.1 GCF_025290915.1 Streptomyces sp. 15-116A
CGCCGGGCCCCGGCCGCCCCCGGCAGCCCGGGCATCCTCCGCCTGTGCCGCAACCGGGTGGTGGGCTGGACGGTTCGCCGACGCCGGCCCGCACCGTCCGCCGACCCGGCCGCCGCACCGTTCCGCGGGCGCCGGGACACAGACCGCATGACCCCCGAAGAGCGACCGGAGAGCAGTTCCGTCCGGCAGCCCTGAAATCCGTACGGAATTCCCGGAAATCCGTACGCGCACGATGCGTGTGACAAGCGTGAGGAGCGCGATGAACGAGCAAGGCGCAGTGGAATGCACAGGCCCGGCCGCCGGCCGGGATCTCTTCGTCGGTGAGGTGTGAGAAATGGCTGTCGAATTCCCGGAGCTGGTGGCCGAGACGCCGTACGTCTGGCGGGCCTCGCGGGGCGGTGCCCACCGTCACCGGCTCATTTGTTTCCCGCACGCCGGAGCCGGTGCCGGTGCCTATGCCGAATGGGCCGGTCTGCTTCCGCCGGAGATCGAGCTGGCCGCGGTGCAGCTGCCCGGCAGGCAGAACCGCATCGCAGAGGATCCGGTGACGGAGGTCGGTCCGCTGGTGCGGGTGCTGACCCAGGCGCTGCGCCCGGTCCTGGACGGGTCCTTCTCGTTCTTCGGCCACTCGGGCGGGGCGGTGCTCGCCTTCGAACTGGCCCGCGCGCTGCAGGACCGCGGCGGGCCGCGGCCCCGCCACCTCTTCCTGTCCGCGCAGCCCGCTCCGGGCAGCGGCGGGCGGGTGCGCGTGCTGCACGACCTGACCGACGAGGAACTGACCGCCGAGGTGGTACGGCTGGGCGGCATCGAACCGGAGATCGCCGAGGACGAGGACGTGATGGCGTCCCTGCTGCCCACCCTGCGGGCCGACTTCGACCTGTGGGAGCACCACCGGATCGTGCCCGGGCCCCGGCTGCGCAGCCCGATCACCGTGTTCGGCGGGACCGACGACCCGCGGGCGCCGCTGGACACCCTGGACGGCTGGCGCGAGCAGACCGACGGCGCCTTCACCTCCCGGTTCTTCCCGGGCGGCCACTTCTACTTCCTCGGCCGGGCGGCCGAGCTGATCGACCACATGAGCCGGGCCGTTCTCGAGCCCGAGACGGCGGGAGCGGTGGCATGAGTGTGTCCGGAGCGATGGAGCCGTCCCTGGTGACGGAGATAGCGGCGGCGGTACGGGCGGTGCCCGGTGTGCAGGAGGCGGTGGCGGTGGTGCGGCAGAGCGCCCGCACGCTCGCCCCCTCCCCCCACGGCGCCCCCGCCCAGCAGGACGGCCCCGCACAGCAGGAAGGCCCCGCACAGCAGGGCGCCCCCGCCCAGCAGGACGGCCCCGCCCAGCACGACGGCCCCGCG
>NZ_JAOCQE010000538.1 GCF_025290915.1 Streptomyces sp. 15-116A
GACGGGGCGGCGCAGCCAGGCGGTGAGGAGTGCGTTGCGGCGCTGGACCGCCGGGCGGCCGGAGCGGGCCGCGGGCTCCGGGTGGTGGTGGGCGACGACGTCGGGGCAGTGGGTGACGCCCCAGCCGCGGGCGGCGAGGTCGTAGGCGAGGAGGGTCTCCTCACCGCCGAAGAACAGCAGCCGGTGGAAGCCGCCCGCGTCGAGGTAGGCGCGGCGCCGGACGACGGCACCGCAGGCGAGGAAGCCGAGCACCTGGGTGCCGGGGAGGTCGGTGGCCGGTCCGAGGGGCGAGCGGGCCAGGACGTCGTTGAGCGGGTCGGGTTCGGCGTCAGGACCGACGAGCGTGCGGGCGGCGATCAGACCGAGCCGGGGATGAGCGTCGAACAACTCGACCGCGCGGGCCAGGGATCCGGGCCCCCACCAGGAGTCGTCGTCGCTGAACGCGATGCAGGGGGTGTCGAGGGCGCGGGCGCCGTGATTGCGGGCGAGAGCACCGTGGTTGACGGGCAGCGCCAGGACGCGTACGTCGGGGAAGTCGCGGGTGAGCATGGCCCGGGTGCCGTCGGAGGACGCGTTGTCGACGACGAGGATCTCGGGCCGCTCGGGCAGCGCGAGCAGGTGCCGCAGGGTACGGGCGAGTCGTGCGCGGCGGTCCCGGGTGGCGATGACGATGCCGACGGGACGGGTTCCGGCGGGCGGGTTGCTCATGGGGCGGGCTCACCTCCGGAGAGACGGTTGGCGGAGGACGGGCGGCATTCGTGCGCGCGTGCCGGCCGCCCGCGGAGGAACGGTGCGGGCACGCCCTCGGGTACCCGGGAGCTCGGGCGGACACGCCCCGGGGGGAAGGCGGGGCAGTCTCGCCCGGTCGCAGGCCGGGCGGCATGCCCGAGGGCACGCGGGACGGCATGCCCGAGCGCAGCCACGACGGTCATGGTGCGGGCTCGCCCCGCCCCCCGCGCGTGGGGAGTCGAGCGAGGGCTTCCATGACGTCGTCCGGGGTGATGCGCAGCAGCGCCGGGTCGGGGTGGTGGGCGTGGGGGTCGCCCGGGGGGCCGTACCAGAGGGCGTGATGGCGTGGGTGTGCGGGTGGGCCCCAGCGGCTGGGCGGGACCGGGCCGAAGAGGGTGACGGTGGGGGCGGCGTGGGCGACCGCGAGGTGGGCGATGCCCGTGTCGCCGCTGATGACGGCGTGCGCGTCGGCGACGAGGGCCGCGAGGCGGTCGTAGGGGAGGCCGCCGCCGAAGACGTCGGTGTCGGGCAGGCCCGCCTGCTTGGCGAGCCGCGCCACGAGGTCGCCCTCGTCGGCTCCCCCGGTCACGACGACCCGCAGGCCGCGT
>NZ_JAOCQE010000539.1 GCF_025290915.1 Streptomyces sp. 15-116A
CCCGCCGATCCAGCGGCGGCGCCTGCGGCGGGCGAGGCCGCGTCCGGTGGCGGTGGCGCCGGGCGCGGGGGCCTGGCCTGACCCTTGCTCCGGTCCCGGCTTCGGGGCTTGTTCCGGTCCGGGTTTCGGGCCCTCTTCCGGTCCCGGCTCCGTGGGGGAGGCGCCTGCGGTGTCGCTCATGACCGGGTCCACCCCTCACTGCGTGTCGGGACGGGCGTACGGAGGCCTGCGGATCGGTGTGTGCGTGTGTCCTTACGAACATGCCCCTGACGGACGGCGAGGGCGGGCTGTTGTTACGCCGAACGGGGGAACCGGCGTGGCAGGCGCTACCGCGCGATGACCGTGACCCGCTCGCTCTCCACCCGCTTGTCGAGGGCGTCCTCGCCGAGCCGGTCCAGGTTGCGGCACAGCACCACGGAGCCGCCGGTCGCCAAGGGCCCGTACAGCCCCGCGTTCAGCCCCTCCCACGTGTCGTACGGCAGCCCCGACAGCACACGCGAGCCGGGCCCGGTCAGCCCGATCTCCGGCGCCTCGGCCCGGGCCCGCTCGACCACCTCCGCGCCGGTGAACTCCCGCCCCGCCACGATCAGCGCCGGCTCCTCCGGATCCACCGGCGCGTACGGCACGAAACGGTCACCCTGCCCCGGGACCTCCACGGCGTAGTCGGCGAAGCCCTCCGGGGGCTGCGGGAAACGGCCCCCGAGCGGCCTGAGCGCCAGGGCGACCCGTGCGCCCCGGCACGCGCGTGCCTCGTCCAGCGTGTCCGGGCCGCTCACCACGATGTCGGCCGCCGCAGGATCGCCGGCCACGTCCGCGACCGCGCCGGTCGACGCACACGCCAGCAGCCACACCGCCGTCTGCCAGTGCGCGGGCAGCAGCAGCGCCACCCGGTCGCCCGGCTCGGCGGACAGCTCGTCCTGGAGCAGGTTCGCGGTCTTGGCCACCCAATTGGCGAAGGTGGCCACGGACAATTCGACCCGCTCGCCCGTGGCGTCGTCGTAAAAGGTCACCAGGGGGCGTCCCGGGTCCGCGGCCAGCGCGGAACTCAGCAGGTCGGCAGGGGTGCGGTCGGTGGCGTTCACCCGCGCAAGCGTACGCGGACACCGTCTCGCCCATCGAGTGGACGGGGCACCGGTTCGGGGGAACGGGCGCCTGCCGCACGGAACTTCCCCGATGGCAGATTCGTACGGGTCTGTCCAAGCTCGGGGCATGCGTGGAATTCTTGCTTCCTCAATCGGTGTCACCTGCGCCGCCGCCCTCGCCCTCCCGCTCGCCCCGCCCGCCACCGCGGCGGCCGCGAGAGGGGCGCCCACGGCAGAAGCGGCCACGCGC
>NZ_JAOCQE010000054.1 GCF_025290915.1 Streptomyces sp. 15-116A
GGCCGTGGTGTCGGCGGCGGCGACCGCGACCCCGGCTCCCATCGCGACCGAGCCCGCCAGGCCGGCGGCCAGCACGGCGGCGCGGGTACGGGTCAGGGGCGTACGGGGGAGACGGGACATGGCGCGCTCGAACATCGAAACCTCGTGGTGCAGGGGGCAGAGGAAAACCACCCGACGCACAGGACCGCGCCGCGGTGGCTGTTCATTGGTAGCCCGAGCCGGGCAAAGGCCGCAAAGGTGTGACCTACGACGGAAGGTCGTATATCGGGCGTGAGATCCAGGTCTCTTGACGGAGGGGGCCGACGGGCGCGGACCGCCATTTCAGGGCGATCGATCAGCCTCGGCCGGTCAGCCGATGTCCGGATTTCACGGCTTCTGTCACTAATCCGGGTAGTACTGCTTCTCGCGCCTGTGCCGCTTGTCACCGGCAGCCCGGTCCGGGCACCCGTCGCATGTGGCGTGGGTCTCCGGTGAGCGGGGCGGTACCTTCGACCTCACGCGCCGATGTGGGCCCCTGAGGAGAGATCAACGTGAGCAAGTTCGTGCGGCCCGCCGCAGAGGGGGCCGATCCGTTCGGGACGGCCCGGTTGCGGCGCGGGGTGCTGGACGCCTGGGCCACCAGCCCCGCGCGGTTCCGGGAGGACGCCAACGCCGAGGAGGACCTCGTCCTCGGCGGCTACCGGGACCGGCTCGTCGTCGAGCTCGCGCAGAACGCCGCCGACGCCGCCGCACGGGCCGGGGTGCCCGGCCGGCTGCGGCTGACCCTGCGGGACGGCGTCCTCGTCGCCGCCAACACCGGGGCCCCGCTGGACGCCGCCGGCGTCGAGTCGCTGTCCACCCTCCGGGCCTCTGCCAAGAGGGACGCCCCCGAGCGGGCCGTGGGCCGGTTCGGGGTCGGGTTCGCCGCCGTGCTCGCGGTCACCGACGAGCCCGCCGTCGTCGGGCGGCACGGCGGTGTGCGCTGGTCCCTCGGCGAGGCACGGACGCTCGCGGACGACACCGCCCGGCACAGCCCCGGCCTCGGTGACGAGATCCGGCGGCGCGACGGGCACGTGCCCCTGCTGCGGCTGCCCTTCGCCGCCGAGGGCACCCCGCCCGCCCCGTACGACACCGCCGTCATCCTGCCGCTGCGTGACGCGGCCGCCGCCGATCTCGCCGAGCGGCTGCTCCACGCCGTCGACGACGCCCTGCTGCTCGCCCTGCCCGGCCTGGAGGAGGTCGTCGTCGAGGCCGGGGACGACGAGCCGCGGACGCTGCGGCGCCGCACCGAGGGCACCCTCGTCGTCGTGGAGGACTCCCGGGAGGGGACCACCCGGTGGCGTACGGCCGCCGCGCACGGCCCGCTCAGCGCCGAGCTGCTCGCCGACCGGCCCGTCGAGGAGCGGCTGCGGCCGCACTGGTCGGTCACCTGGGCCGTCCCGGTCGACGGCGACGGCAGCCCCGGGCGGCCCCGCACCAGCCCCGTCCTGCACGCGCCCACCCCCAGCGACGAGCCCCTCGGCGTGCCGGCGCTGCTCATCGCGTCCTTCCCGCTCGACTCCACCCGGCGGCACGCGGCGCCGGGACCGCTCACCGACTTCCTCGTCGAGCGCGCCGCCGACGCCTACGCCGAACTCCTCGCCGAGTGGCGGCCCGTGACCGCCGGGATCATCGACCTCGTGCCCGGGCCGCTCGGCAAGGGCGAGCTGGACGGGGCGCTGCGCCAGGCGATCCTCCAGCGGCTGCCGCGCACCGCGTTCCTGCCGCCTGCGGCCGTACCTCACGACGACTCCGAGCTGCCCGAGGCGCTGCGCCCCCGGGACGCCGAGCTCGTCGAGGGCGCGGGCGCCGACACCGTACGGGTGCTGGCGGAGGTGCTGCCCACGCTGCTGCCCGCAGGGCTCGAACGGCGCGTCGAGCTGCGCACGCTCGGCGTCGCCCGGCTTCCGCTGACGGACGCGATCGACCGGCTCGCGGGTCTGGAGAAGGCGCCGGAGTGGTGGCACCGGCTCTACGAGACCCTGGCCGGGGTCGACCCCGACCGGCTGTCGGGGCTGCCCGTGCCGCTGGCCGACGGGAGGACGACGATCGGGCCGCGGCAGGTGCTGCTGCCGGGCATCGAGGCCGCGCGGATCGACCCGGAGGTGCTGGCCCGGCTCGGGCTCAAGGTCGCCCACCCGGACGCCGCCCACCCCCTGCTGGAGAAGCTCGGCGCGCTCCCGGCGACCCCGCGTGCCGTGCTCACCACGCCGCAGGTGCGCGCCGCCGTCGCCGCGTCGCTGGCCGACGAGGGGCCCCTGAACTGGGAGGAGGACGCCCTCGACACCGAGGAACTCGCCGACACCGTGCTCGGCCTCGTCCGCGACGCGGGCCTGGAGCCCGGCGACGAGCCCTGGCTGGGCGCCCTCGCCCTGCCCGACGAGGACGGCGAACTGTCCCCGGCCTGCGAACTGGTCTTTCCCGGCGGCCCGTTCGCCTCCGTCATGCGTGAGGGCGAACTCGCCGCCGTCGACGCCGAGTTCGCCGAGCGGTGGGGCCAGCAGCCGCTGGCCGCCTGCGGGGTCCTGGTGAACTTCGCGCTGATCCGCGCCACCGACGTGGTCCTCGACCCCGACGAACTCGACCCGAGGGAGAGCGACTTCGCGGAGCCGGACGACGCGGGACTGCTGGACGCGGTGGACGTGTGGTGCGAGGACATCCTCGACCGCTTCCCCGACACGCCCGTGCCGCCGGTCGCCACCGAGATCGTCGCCGTCCGCGACCTGGACCTCGTGGACGACGACCAGTGGCCCCGCGCCCTCGCCCTCCTCGCCCGCCCGCCGCTGCGGGACGCCCTCACCCAGCCGGTGCGCATCCTGCTGCCGGACGGCACCCACGAGGTCGTACGGCCGTACACCGCATGGTGGCTGCGCGGCCACCCCGTGCTCGACGGGCGCCGCCCGGCAGGACTGCGCGCGGCGGGCGGCGACCCGCTGCTGCGCGGGCTGTACGACGAGGCCGACGCGACCGGGTTCGACGACGAGCAGGTCCTGCGGGCGCTCGGCGTCCGTACGTCCGTGGCGGCGCTCCTCGACGAACCGGGCGGCGCGGCCGAGCTGCTGGACCGCCTCGCCGACCCGGACCGCGAGGTCACCGCCGCCCAACTGCACGCTCTGTACGGCGCCCTGGCCGAACTGGACCCCGAGCAGGTGACGCTGCCGGACGAGCTGCGCGCGGTGATCGACGGCCGGGTGCGGGTGGTGGACGCGGCGGACGCGGTGGTCGTCGACTCGCCCGACCTGCTGCCCTTCACCGAGGGCGTCCCCCTGCTCCCGGTCCGCCCCACCCGCGCGGCCGACCTCGCGGAGCTGTTCCAGGTCCGGCGCCTGAGCGAGTCCGTCACCGGCGAGGTCCACTCCGAGGGCACGGAACACGGCGTGCCGGACTCGGTACGCGTACTCCTCGGCCCGAGCACCCTCACCTCCTACGTCGAACACGAGGAACTCGTCGTCGACGGCGTAGAGATCGACTGGCGCCTCACCGACGACGGCGTCCTGCACGCCTCCACCCTGGAGGGCGTGGCGGCGGGCCTGGCCTGGGCGGCCGGCCAGTGGCCCCGCCGCTTCGAGGTCGCGGCCCTCCTGGAGGACCCGTCCCGCACGGAGGAACTGGCACGGGACCGGTGGTTCGACTGAGGCGAAGCGCCCGTACGAGGCCGTGAGAAACGCTCGCACAAATTCTCCACGCCTCGTACAACCATTCGCCCGGGTGGTGAATCTGATCTTCCGAGTCAACAGACTCCACGATCACTTGGGCCCCGTGCCGACGACGAGCCGTTGGGGACGACCAGAGCCGGGGCCCCTCTCTCCCACCTGGGGAACGCATGCGCATTCGAGCCACTGTGGCCGCCGTCTCCGGCGCCCTGGCCCTCTCCGCCCTCGCCGTCCCGGCCGCCCAGGCCGACGGCCCCTCGTACCGTGAGGAGGCCGCGGCCCACCTCGCGGCCTCGCACTCCGCCCGGTCCGCCTTCGCGGCCGGTGACCCCAACGGGGACCTGGACGTCTCCTTCTCCAACCTGAAGATCACCAAGGCCGTCAAGGTCGGCACGACGAACCACGTCTCGACCTCGGTGACCTACACGATCACCCACGGCGCCGACGTCGACATCCACTCCGAGGACTTCGCGACCGGCCCGTTCATCTACAAGGGCGCCTTCGCGGCCCCGGACAACCTGCTGCTCGGCGACTACCCGGCGATCTGCACCTCCACCTCGCCGACCACCGCCACCTGCACCGGCGACATCGACGTCTACCCGGCCTACGGCGAGCTGATCAACTCCGACGCCGGCAGCTGGAAGGCCGGCGGCCTGGCGCTGAACTTCGCCACGGAGGAGTTCTCCGAACAGGGCGACCTGGGCACCACCCTGGTCCAGCGCTACTCCAGGCAGACGGTCAACGCCTCCCCGGAGCCGGTCACCAAGGGCAAGACCATCACGGTCACCGGCAAGCTCTCCCGCGCCAACTGGGAGGACAACGAGTACCACGGCTACACCAACCAGTCGGTGAAGCTGCAGTTCCGCAAGAAGGACTCCAGCACCTACACCACGATCAAGACCCTCAAGACCAACAGCACCGGCAACCTCAAGACCACGGTCACGGCCTCCACGGACGGCTACTACCGCTTCAGCTTTGCGGGCACGACGACGACTCCGGCGGTCAACGCGGCGGGCGACTTCGTAGACGTCCGCTAAAACGCGCCCCGATAGGGGCGCGGGGAACTGCGCGAGCAACCACAACGGACGGAAAGCCGACCGCCGTTTCCCAGCGAAGCGTCATGCTGGGAACCGGCGGTCGACCCATTTCCACAGAAACTCCAGGGTCACCGCCGCGACCACCGCCACCCCCACCGCGACCCACGGCATCGTCATCCCCACCAGCTTCAGCGCGAAGAACTCCTGCAGCCACGGCACGACCAGCACCAGCAGGAACGCCCCGGCCATCGCCGCCACCAGACCGATCCGCCACCACGTGTACGGCCGGGCGATGATCGCCAGCACCCAGATCGAGATCAGGAACAGCGTGAGCGTCGCCGCACTCGTCTCCGCGTCCAGCGCGCCCTCGCCGGTGTAGTGCGCGCGGGCGATCAGATACGTCGCGAAGGTCGCCAGCGCGGCCAGCACGCCGCCGGGAATGGCGTACCGCATGACCCGGCGGACGAAGTGCGGGCGGGCGCGTTCCTTGTTGGGGGCGAGGGCCAGGAAGAACGCCGGGACGCCGATGGTCAGCGTGGACAGCAGGGTCAGGTGGCGGGGCAGGAACGGGTACTCCACCTGCGAGCAGACCACCAGCACGGCCAGCAGCACCGAGTACACCGTCTTGACCAGGAACAGGGTCGCCACGCGCGTGATGTTGCCGATGACCCGGCGGCCCTCCGCGACCACCGACGGCAGGGTGGCGAAGCTGTTGTTGAGCAGCACGATCTGCGCGACCGCCCGGGTCGCCTCCGACCCGGCACCCATCGCCACGCCGATGTCGGCGTCCTTCAGCGCCAGGACGTCGTTCACACCGTCGCCGGTCATCGCGACCGTGTGCCCGTGCGCCTGGAGCGCGCCCACCATGTTCCGCTTCTGCTGCGGGGTGACCCGCCCGAAGACCGTGCCCTCGTCCAGCGCCTCGGCCATCTCGTCCCGGTCGGCGGGCAGCCGGCGCGCGTCGATCGTCCGGCCCTCCAGGCCGAGCTTGGCGGCGACCGCGCCGACGGACACCGCGTTGTCGCCGGAGATGACCTTCGCCCGGACGTTCTGCTCGGCGAAGTAGCGCAGCGTGTCGGCGGCGTCCGGCCGCAGCCGCTGCTCCAGCACCACCAGCGCGGCCGGCCGGGCGCCCTCGGCGACGTCCTCGTCGGACAGCGCGCGCTCGGTGCGGGCGAGCAGCAGCACTCGCAGGCCCTGCTCGTTGAGGCGATCGGTCTCCTCCAGCGCCGGGTCGTCGGCGTCCAGCAGCACGTCGGGCGCCCCGAGCAGCCAGGTGACCGCCCGGCCGTCGCCCTCGTCCAGCGCCGCCCCGCTGTACTTGCGGGCGGAGGAGAAGGGCAGCGCGTCGGTGCAGCGCCAGCCGTCGGCCGCGGGGTACCGGTCGATGATCGCCTTCAGGGAGGCGTTGGGGCGGGGGTCGGACGCGCCGAGGGCGCCGAGCACCCGATGGACGTACCTCTCCTCGCTCCCGTCGAGCAGCCGCAGCTCGGTGACGTCCATGCCGCCCTCGGTGAGGGTGCCCGTCTTGTCCAGGCAGACCGTGTCGACGCGGGCCAGACCCTCGATGGCGGGCAGCTCCTGCACCAGGCACCGCTTGCGGCCCAGCCGGATCACGCCGATCGCGAAGGCGATGGAGGTGAGCAGCACCAGCCCCTCCGGGACCATCGGCACGATGCCGCCGACCGTGCGGGCGATGGAGTCCTTCAGCTCGTTGTCCTTCACCACCAGCTGGCTGATGATCAGGCCGATCGCGGTCGGGACCATCATCCACGTCACATACTTGAGGATCGTGGAGATGCCCGAGCGCAGCTCGGAGTGGACGAGGGTGAAGCGGGACGCCTCCTCGGCGAGCTGCGCCGCGTACGCCTCGCGGCCCACCTTGGTCGCCTGGAACGCGCCGCCGCCCGCGACCACGAAGCTGCCCGACAGCACCTGGTCGCCGGGCTGTTTCACCACCGGGTCGGCCTCGCCGGTGAGCAGCGACTCGTCGATCTCCAGCATGTCCGCCTCGACGCACACCCCGTCGACGACGACCTTGTCGCCCGGCCCGATCTCGATGAGGTCGTCCAGGACGATCTCGGACGTACTGATCCCGGCGGCCACCCCGTCCCGGCGCACCGTGGGCCGCACCTCGCCGATCAGGGCGAGCGAGTCCAGGGTCTTCTTCGCCCGCCACTCCTGCACGATGCCGATGCCGGTGTTGGCGAGGATCACGAAGCCGAACAGGCTGTCCTGGATCGGCGCGACGGCCAGCATGATCACCCACAGGACGCCGATGATCGCGTTGAAGCGGGTGAAGACGTTCGCGCGGACGATCTCGGTCAGGGACCGGCTGCTGCGCACGGGGACGTCGTTGACCTGCCCGCGCGCCACCCGCTCGGCGACCTCCGCGGAGGTCAGCCCGGTCACCGGGGAGGTGAGGGTGGCGGGGCGTGCGACGTCGACCTGGGAGCCCGCGTCGAGATGCGTCATGCATTCGACGGTACGTGCGGTTTTGGGGGTTCACCCGCCGAATGCGCGGAAGATCCGACCAGGGGAGGACGGGTGCGGGCGCGTGTAGTGCCGTGGTCGTACGGCGGTGGGGGATACGGGGGTTGAGGGTCAGTCGGCGGTGGAGGCGGGGGACTGGCCGGACTCCTGCCCGGCCCGCTCCGCTCGCGCCCGCTTGATCGCGGCGTCCCGCCTGCGGACGTACCAGATGCCGATGAAGCCGAGGCCGCCTCCGGCCAGACAGGTCCACAGCCACCAGGTGTGGCCGTGCTCGTCGAACCAGCCGTAGAAGGGCAGCTGCACCAGGAAGAGGACGAACCAGACGATCGTGCCGCCGACGATCGTGCCGACGACGGGCCCCTCCAGGGGCTCCGGCGCCTCGTGCCTGATCGGGGTTCCCGAGAAAAGCCCTGCCATGGGCGACAGCTTACGGTGCCGCGCTCTCTACGCGAGTAGATGGCAATGCGGCCGTTATATGTTCATACTGAATCCGTTTGTCTCTGACCACTTCTGTTCGTAGAAAACACCAAAGGACCTTGGGGGAGGTCCGCCGGTGATGAGGTCCCGCATGTCCACCTCGGCCCCCGCCAAGGCCCCCGTCCCCGACCAGCCGGGGTCCGGCCCCGCGTACGGAGCGCTCGACCGCTTCTTCAAGATCTCCGAGCGCGGCAGCAGCCTCGCCCGCGAGGTCCGCGGCGGTTTCGCCACGTTCTTCGCGATGGCCTACATCATCGTGCTCAACCCGATCATCCTGGGCAGCGCGAAGGACATGTACGGCAACCAGCTCGACAACGGTCAGCTGGTCACCGCGACGGCGCTCACGGCGGCCTTCACCACGCTGCTCATGGGCGTCATCGGCAATGTCCCGATCGCGCTGGCCGCCGGACTCGGCGTGAACTCGGTCGTCGCGCTCCAGCTCGCCCCGCGGATGTCCTGGCCGGACGCGATGGGCATGGTCGTGCTGGCCGGTTTCGTGGTGATGCTGCTGGTCGCCACGGGTCTGCGTGAGCGCGTGATGAACGCCGTGCCGTACGGGCTGCGCAAGGCCATCGCCATCGGTATCGGCCTGTTCATCATGCTGATCGGTCTGGTCGACTCCGGCTTCGTCTCCCGTATCCCGGACGCCGCCCAGACCACCGTCCCGCTCCAGCTCGGCGCCGACGGTCACCTCAACGGCTGGCCCGTGCTCGTCTTCGTGCTGGGCGCGCTGCTCACGCTGGCGCTGATCGTGCGCCGGGTGCCCGGCGCGATCCTGCTGTCGATCGTCGCGATGACGGTCGTCGCCATGATCATCAACGCGCTCGCCGACGTGCCCTCCTGGGGCCTGACCAACCCGACCTGGCCCGGAAACCCGGTGGCCACCCCCGACTTCGGACTGATCGGCGAGGTCAGCCTGTTCGGCGGGTTCGCGAAGGTCGGGGTGCTCACCGGCATCCTGTTCGTCTTCACCGTGCTGCTGTCGTGCTTCTTCGACGCGATGGGCACGATCATGGGCGTCTCCGACGAGGCCAAGCTGACCGACGGCGAGGGTCAGATGCCCGGCATCAACAAGGTGCTCTTCGTCGACGGCATCGCGGTCGCCGCGGGCGGTGCCAGCTCCGCCTCGGCCACCACCTGCTTCGTGGAGTCCACCGCCGGTGTCGGCGAGGGCGCGCGCACCGGCTTCGCCAATGTGATCACCGGCGCGCTGTTCGCCCTGGCGCTGTTCCTCACGCCGGTCGCCACCATGGTCCCGTCCCAGGCGGCCACGCCCGCGCTGCTCGCGGTCGGCTTCCTGATCCTGGCGGGGTCGATCAAGGAGATCGACTGGGCGGACTACACGATCGCCGTGCCGGCCTTCGTGACGATGCTGATGATGCCGTTCACCTACTCGATCACCAACGGCATCGGCATGGGCTTCATCACCTTCGTGGTGCTGCGTCTCGCGGTCGGGCGGGGCCGGGAGGTGCCGGTGGCGATGTACGTGGTGGCGGCGGTGTTCGCCTTCTACTACCTGATGCCGGCGCTGGGGCTGACGTAACACCCGCTGTGGGTCATGTGACCCCGTAGAACTTCTCCGTCTCCTCGACGGCGGTCTGGAACCGCTGGTCGAAGTCATCGCGCATGAGCGTCCGGACGACATAGTCCTGGACGCTCATGCCGCGTTTGGCGGCGTGTTCGCGGAGCCGTTCGAGCAGTTCGTGGTCTATGCGCAGGCTGAGCACGTCGGTCCCCATGTCCCTGAGCGTCGCCGCACACTCTGGTGCGGTGTGTCAGGTTCCGTTGAAGGATCACCCGTATGAGTGATCCGGTGTGTGACCGGCGGCCGTCAGGGGCATCCGTGGGTTCCTCCGACGGGCCTTTAGGGAGGGTAATGAGGTAAGCTAAAGAACATGCCGGACCTCAGCCATGGCGACGACGCAGCCGCCGTGAACGCCCTCCGCTCCGCCGTGATGCGGCTGTCCCGTCGGCTCAAGCACCAGCGGGTCGACGAGTCGCTCAGCCCCACCGAGATGTCGGTGCTCGGCACCCTGGCCCGCTGCGGCCGGGCCACCCCGGGCGAGCTCGCCCGCAAGGAACACGTCCAGCCGCCGTCGATGACCCGCATCGTGGCGCTGCTGGAGGCCAAGGGGCTCGTCCGGCTGGAGCCGCACCCGGACGACCGGCGCCAGAAGGTCGTGACGCAGACCGAGCAGGCCGAGGCCATGCTCGAGGAGAGCCGCCGCAAGCGGAACGCCTTCCTGGCCTCCCTGGTCGAGGAGCTCGACGAGGACGAGTGGGCCAAGCTGCGCGCCGCGGCCCCGGTGCTGGAGAAGCTGGCGCATCTGTAAGCGTGATCCGCGAGGAGGCGAACCTTTGAGTACGGGACCCGGAACACCTTCCGCCCCCGCTCCGCACACCCACGACACACCTTGCGGCACCCCCGTCGGGCGTCGACCCCGCAAGACCTCGATGTTCTCCTCGCTGAGGATCAGGAACTACCGCCTGTTCTTCCTCGGCCAGGTCGTCTCCAACATCGGCACCTGGATGCAGCGCATCGCCCAGGACTGGCTGGTGCTCAGCCTCACCGGCTCCTCGGCCGCCGTCGGCATCACCACGGCCCTGCAGTTCCTGCCGATGCTCCTGTTCGGCCTGTACGGCGGTGTCCTCGTCGACCGCCTGCGCAAGCGCCCCACGCTTCTCGTCACCCAGTCCGCGATGGCGCTCACCGCGATCGCGCTGGCCGTGCTCACCCTGACCGGCCATGTGCAGGTCTGGCACGTCTACCTCGCCGCCTTCGCGGTCGGCCTCGCCACCGTCGTCGACAACCCGGCCCGCCAGTCCTTCGTCTCCGAACTCGTCGGCCCCGGCCAGCTGCAGAACGCGGTCAGCCTGAACTCCGCGAACTTCCAGTCCGCTCGCCTGGTCGGCCCCGCCGTCGCCGGCCTGCTGATCACCGGCGTGGGCACGGGCTGGGCCTTCCTCCTCAACGGCCTGTCCTTCATCGCGCCGCTCACCGGTCTGCTGCTGATGCGCTCCCGTGAGCTGCACGCCGTCGAGCGGGCGCCGCGCGGCAAGGGGCAGCTGCGGGAGGGCCTGCGCTATGTCGCCGGGCGCCCGGAGCTGATCTGGCCCATCGTGCTGGTCGGGTTCGTCGGCACGTTCGCCTTCAACTTCCCGGTGTATCTGTCGGCCTTCGCCGACGACGTCTTCCACGGCGACGCGGGCGTCTACAGCATGTTCAACACGCTGATGGCGGTCGGCTCGGTGGCGGGTGCGCTGCTGGCCGCGCGGCGCGGGACGGCCCGGCTGCGGCTGCTGATCCTGGCGGCGCTGGCCTTCGGTGCGGTGGAGATCCTGGCGGCGGCGGCACCGGCGCTGTGGATGTTCGCCCTGCTGATGATCCCGATCGGCCTGTTCGCGATGACGGTCAACGTCACCACGAACACCAGCATCCAGATGTCCACGGACCCAGCGGTCCGGGGCCGCGTCATGGCCCTCTACATGATGGTCTTTCTCGGCGGCTCCCCCGTCGGCGCGCCGATCGTCGGCTGGATCACCGACACGTACGGCGCGCGGGCCGGCCTCGCGGTCGGCGGTGCGGTGGCGGTGACGGCTGCGGCGGTCATCGGCCTGATCCTGGCGAGGGTGGGCAACCTGCGCCTGACGGTGGGCTGGCACCGGGGGCGTCCGGTCGTGCGGTTCGTGCCACGGGAGCGGGGGGAGGCGCTGGCGCCGGTGAGCTGAGGGGGTCAGTCGCGGCGGAACTTGTCGGTCTTCAGGGTGAGGCCGACGGGCGTGTCGGTGAGGTCGATGTCGACGCCGAAGTCGAAGCTGACGTTGCCGTGGTACTTGCCGTCCTGCGGCATCGTGTGCAGGTGCCATTCGCCCGTGTACGGGTCCACGATCAGGAACACGGGGACGCCGGCGGCAGCGTAGACGTCCTTCTTCGGGCCGTAGTCGTTGGAAGCCGTGCGCTTGGAGATGACTTCTGCGACGAACTCGACGTCCTCGGGGCGGAAGCGCCCGTTCTCGTCCTCATCGGCGCCCTCCCGGATCGCTGTCACGTCAGCGGCGATCCCGTTGAGGTGTCCGGGGTAGTCGATGCGGACGTCGGACAACAGATGTTCTTCGGGGTAGCGGCTGCTCAGTTGCTTGAGGATGCTGAAAGTGATCCCCCAGTGAGTGCGGCGCTGCGGCGTCATGAAGATATGCCCCCCGACGATCTCGGTCTTGTAACCCTCGGGGATGGGCATCTTCTCCAGCCACTCGAACATGGTGTCGAGCGTGAGTTCGTCGCCCGTCTCGGCCATCTCGATCCTCTCGTCGAGGACGGTCATCGTGGCGCTCCTCCCCGGCTGCCGTTCGTCGCATGCAGCCGCGCAGTACAACGATACGCACGGTGACAAGGTCACACCCGGCAGACTGGACCCATGAGACTGTTCGCGGCGCTGCTGCCCCCCGAGGACGTGACCCAGGAACTCGCCGCCGAGGTGGCCCTGCTGAAGAAGCTCCCCGGGGCCGATGGGCTGCGCTGGACCGGGCAGCCGGGGTGGCACTTCACCCTTGCCTTCTACGGGGAGGTCGACGAGGAGCTGGTGCCCGAGCTGACGGACCGGCTCGGGCGGGCCGCGTCGCGTACGGAACCCTTCACGCTGGCGCTCAGCGGGGGCGGGCAGTTCGGGCGGGGCAGGGCCCTGTGGGCCGGGGCGGACGGGGATCTGCGGGAGCTGGGGGTGCTGGCCGGGCGGGCCGAGGCGGCGGCGCGGAAGGCCGGGATCGACATGGGGGAGCACCGGCGGTACAAGGCGCATCTGACGGTGGCCCGCAGCCGGGACGCCGTGGACGTACGCCCGTACGTCGAGGCCCTGCGCGCGTTCCGCAGCCGGACCTGGACGGTGAGTGAGCTGGCGCTGGTGCGGAGCAACCTGCCGACGTCCGGGGTGCCGGGGGAGCAGCCCCGTTATGAGACGGTCGCGCGTCATGCGTTCCGGGCGGGCGGTTAGGCTCGAGGACGTGGACCCGAAGACCCGTAACCGGATCATGGCCGGTGCGCTCGTGCTGATGTTCGTCGTGGTGGCGCTGGCGGCGGCGCTGGGCAAGTAGCGCCGCCGCCCGCCATCACGCCGTACCCGCTGCCGCGGCTACCAGGCGAACGCCTCCGGGGACGGCCCCGGGCCCGGGAAGATCTCGTCCAGGCCGGCCAGGAGGTCCTCGCTCAGCTCCAGGTCGACCGCCCGCAGCGCGGAGGTCAGCTGGTCCGCGGTGCGGGGGCCGACGATGGGGCCGGTGATGCCGGGGCGGGTGAGCAGCCAGGCCAGGGCGGCCTCGCCGGGTTCGATGCCGTGCTTGTCGAGGAGGTCCTCGTACGCCTGGATCTGGGCACGGGCGGCCGGGTCCTTGAGGGTCTCGGCGGCGCGTCCGGAGGCGCGGCGCACGCCCTCGGCCTCCTTCTTGAGCACCCCGCCCAGTAGTCCGCCGTGCAGCGGCGACCAGGGGATCACGCCGAGGCCGTAGTCCTGCGCGGCCGGGATGACCTCCATCTCGGCGCGGCGCTCGGCGAGGTTGTAGAGGCACTGCTCGCTGACCAGGCCGATGGTGCCGCCGCGGCGGGCGGCGATCTCGTTGGCCTGCGCGATCTTGTAGCCGGGGAAGTTGGAGGAGCCGACGTAGAGGATCTTGCCCTGCTGGATCAGGACGTCGACGGCCTGCCAGATCTCCTCGAACGGGGTGCTGCGGTCGATGTGGTGGAACTGGTAGAGGTCGATGTAGTCGGTCTTGAGCCGCTTGAGGCTGGCGTCCACGGCCCGGCGGATGTTCACGGCGGAGAGCTTGTCGTGGTTGGGCCAGGCGGCGCCGTCGGCGCCCATGTTCCCGTACACCTTGGTGGCGATGACGACCTTGTCGCGCCGGCCCTCGCCCTTGGCGAACCAGGTGCCGATGATCTCCTCGGTGCGGCCCTTGTTCTCGCCCCAGCCGTAGACGTTGGCGGTGTCGAAGAAGTTGATCCCGGCGTCCAGCGCCGCGTCCATGATGGCGTGACTGTCGGCCTCGTCGGTCTGCGGACCGAAGTTCATCGTCCCGAGGACGAGTCGGCTGACCTTGAGTCCGGTGCGTCCGAGCTGCGTGTACTCCATGACGGTCCAGCCAACGTCTTGAAGTGCGCTCTAGGCAAGCGGGTGAGACGCGGCACTCGTGTACGGCCCTCGCGATCAATCGGCGGTGCCCGCTGGGGCCACCCAGGCTGTCCGCTGGCCGGTGACCGAGGCGATCATGTCGAAGTCCCCGTCATAGTGAAGGACGATGGCGCCATGCCGCTCGGCTGTCGCCGCGATGGTCAGGTCGCAGACCGACAAGGCCTTCCAGTTGCCGGTGCGTACGAGCTGTTGATATCTCAGCCCTCGTAGGGCCCGCCCAGGTCCCAGCTCTGCCACATCGCCTCCGCGAAGGCTGACGCGATCTTGTGTTCGCCGCTCGCGTTGGGGTGGGTGCCGTCGTAGGTGTCCGTGTGGATGTCGTACGACGCGGACGGGGTGGCCAGGAGGAGGGGGGACGTGGGGGTGTCCAAGTCGGCGGCCGTCTTGGCTAGTTGCTCGTTGAAGAGCGTGACCTGCTCGGCGAAGGGGGCGTCCTGCTGGGCGCGGATGTTCGGGATGACCGGCATCAGGACCATGCGGATCCGGGGGCGGGCCGCCCTCGCCTCCGACACGAAGGTGCGGACGTTCGCCGCCGTCTGCTCCGCGTTGGTGTAGAAGCCCAGGTCGATCAGGCCGAGGGAGACGAGGAGCACGTCCGCGCGGCAGGAGCGGACCGCCTCGCCGATCAGGGGCGCCATGTGGCACCAGCCCTCGCCCCAGCCGGCCAGGTGCCCGCGCGGGAAGTCCGGGTCGGCGTACGCGTACGACGTCGGTTCGTCCGTCGACGGGTCGCGCAGCGTCTCGCGGGGGCCGACCAGCGTGAAGGGGTCGCCGTACGTAGCGCACAGGTGCTGCCACAGCCGGTAGCGCCAGGTGTGTTCACCCGCGCTCCCGATGGTCATCGAGTCGCCGACGGGCATGAACCTGAGCACACGATCATCATGGACGATCCCGCCGGTCGTCGCGATGTGAGTCCGGACACCAGCCCTCCTCCCGCCCTGCGGGGTGGCACTCTTGGGGCATGCGCCGATCTTTCGCCCTGCTCGCCGCGGGACTTCTGGCGGGTGCCCTCGCCGTGCCCACCGCCGCCCAAGCCGACGACGGCGACGGCGGGTTCACGATCAAGGACCCGCGCATCACCGAGTCCAGCGGGCTCGCCGCCTCCCGGCAGCACAAGGGCGTCTACTGGACGCACAACGACCAGGACGACGGCGCCTTCCTCTACGCCGTCGACAGCCGCACCGGCGAGACCGTCGCGACCGTCACCCTCACCGGTGTGGGCACCCCGCGCGACATCGAGGCGATCTCGATGGGCCCGGACAACCAGCTCTACGTGGGCGACATCGGCGACAACGACGGCGTGCAGTGGCCGTACGTGTGGATCTACCGGCTGCCCGAGCCCGCGACGCTCAAGGACCAGACGGTCCGGGCCACGCAGTACGTGGTGAAGTACGCCGACGGCAGCCGTGACGCCGAGGCGATGGTCGTGCATCCCAGGACGGGGCGCGTGTACATCATCGACAAGCAGGAGGAGGGCGGGCACCTGTACGAGGGGCCCGCCCGGCTGTCCGCCTCCGGCAGCAACGTCTTCCGGCCGACCGCTCCCGTCGACCTGTGGGCGACCGACGCGGCGCTCTCGCCCGATGGTCAACAGCTGGCTGTACGGGGGTACTTCGGGGGCATTCACTATGCCTGGAACGACGGCAAGCTCGAACGCAAGGGCCGGCTCAGCGTGCCGCTCCAGGGGCAGGGGGAGTCCGTCACGTACTCCGCGGACGGGTCGCGGCTGCTGTTCGGCAGTGAGGGCGCGGAGAGCGGGGTCGCGGCGCGGGACGTGCCGGGGGGCGGGGGCGGTGAGGGGGGTTCGTCCTCCGGGGACTCCGGCGCGTCCGGCGACGGGGACGAGGCTGAGGGCGGGCGGTTGACGGTCGGGGCGATCGGGCTGATCGCCGCGTGTGTCGTCCTGTTCGGGCTGCGACGGGTGTTCCGGCGGCGCGGCTGAGTCACGGCCGTTCGTCGGGTGCGCTCGCGGTGCTGTCCGCCGGAGCGCACGCCGTGCTGTCAGCCGCGTCGGCAGCCTGCGCGCCCCGTGCCGCCACGCACACCTCCAGGCCGTCCAGGATGCGCTGCAAGCCGAACTCGAAGTGGTCGAAGTCGGAGCCGAAGGCGTCCTCCGAGAGGGAGGCCAGCACCGGGTAACGGCCGCTGTGCATGGCCTTCTCCAGGACCGGCCGCTGCGCCTCCCAGAACTCGGCGTCGGTCAGACCTGACCTGCGCTCCGCCTCCTCCTGGTAGACCTGCGTGCGTGCGGCCCCGACGACGTACCCCTCGATCATGATGATCACCGACACCAGCTCGGGGTCGCTCAGGCCCATCGTCCTGATCCGGGAGAGCACCTTCTCCATGCCCTCGAGTGCGCTCGGGCCGAGGATCGGGCGGGACTGGTTGACCTCCAGCAGCCAGGGGTGGCGGCGGTAGAGGGCGAGCGTGGCCCGGCCGAGCGCCTCCAGGGCCGCGCGCCAGCCGTCGCCGAGGTCGTCCGGGTCGTCCGAGGGGCGCTGGACGCGGTCCAGCATCAGGTCGAGCAGCTCGGCCTTGCCGGGGACGTAGCGGTACAGCGACATGGTGCCGGTGCCGAGCTCGGTGGCGATCCGGCGCATCGACACCGCGTCGAGCCCGTCCCGGTCCGCGATGCCGACGGCGGTCTCCACGATGCGGTCCAGCGTCAGCCCGGGTTTCGGGCCGCGGCTCGGTCGCCGGCCCGTGTCCCACAGCAGGTCGAGGGTCCGGGCGATGTCACCGCTGCCGCTGGTCTGCGTACCGCTCGTCATGAGGGCAGTCTAGGTGCGCGCGCAAAAACTGGGTACGACGTACGCGCAATCGGGTACGCTGTACTCAGTTCTCGGAAGGGGGACCCATGACCGACGGATACGCGGTGCGGGCCGAGGCGCTGGAGAAGCGCTACGGCGACAAGCGCGCCCTCGACGGCTTCGACCTCGCCGTGCGGGAAGGCACCGTCCACGGGCTGCTCGGGCCGAACGGCGCCGGCAAGACCACCGCCGTGCGCATCCTGTCCACGCTCATCCGGCTGGACGGCGGGCGGGCCACGGTCGCCGGGCTCGACGTCGTACGGCAGGCGCGCGAGGTGCGGGCGCGGATCGGGCTCACCGGGCAGTACGCCGCCGTGGACGAGGTGCTCACCGGGCGGCAGAACCTGGAGATGTTCGGCCGGCTGTTCCACCTGGGCGGCAAACGGGCCAAGGTGCGGGCGCGCGAGCTGCTGGAGCAGTTCGATCTGACCGACGCCGCCGACAAGGGCGTCGGCGACTACAGCGGCGGCATGCGGCGGCGGCTCGACCTCGCCGCGTCGATGATCCTCGCGCCGGCCGTGCTGTTCCTGGACGAGCCGACGACGGGGCTCGATCCGCGCAGCCGGGGCGAAGTCTGGGAGTCCGTAAGGGCGTTGGTGGCGGGCGGGACCACCGTGCTGCTCACCACGCAGTACCTGGAGGAGGCCGACAAGCTGGCGTCCCGGATCACCGTCATCGACCAGGGGCGGGCCATCGCCGACGACACCCCGGACGGGCTGAAGAACCTCGTCGGCGGCGACCGTATCGAGGTCGTCGTCGCCGAACGGGCCGAGCTGCCAAGGGTGGTGAAGGTCGTCGCGCGGGTCGCCGACGGTGAGCCCGAGACGGAGGAGGAGGGGCTGCGCGTGCACGCCTCGGTGACGGACCGGGTGTCCGCGCTGACCGAGGTGGCGCGGACCTTGCAGGACGAGGGGGTACGGGTCGAGGACATCGGGCTGCGCAGGCCGAGCCTCGACGACGTGTTCCTGCGGCTGACGGGACATCGGGCCGAGAAGACGGAGACGGAGAAGGGGGCGAGCGCATGAGCACCGTGGAGGCCGCGCACGGCCGTACGTACTGGGTCCTGTCGGATGTGTGGAACATCGTCCGCCGCGGACTGACCCACTACCAGCGCCAGCCCGTCAACATCGCCTGGCAACTGGGCTTTCCGATCCTCTCCGTGCTGCTCTACGGCTATGTCTTCGGCAGCGCGATGCAGGTGCCGGGCGGCGGGGACTACAAGGACTTCCTGATGCCGGGCATGTTCGTGATGACCATGGCGTTCGGCTTCATCAACACCGCGACGGTGGTGGTGTACGACTCCACCAAGGGCGTCATCGACCGGTTCCGCTCGATGCCGATGGCGTCGTCGGCGGTGGTGGCCGGGCGCGGGGTGACCGATCTGCTCGTCGCCTGCGCGGAGTTGGGGATCATGATGCTCACCGCGCTGGCCATGGGATGGCGGCCGGACGGGGGATGGGGATTCATCGCCGCGTTCGGGCTGCTGCTGTGGCTGCGGTTCGCGCTGATCTGGATCGGGGTGTGGCTGGGGCTGCTGGTGCCGAACCCCGAGGCGGCGGGCGGGCTGTTCGCGGTGGCCTTCCCGTTGACCATGATCTCCAGCATCTTCGTGGCGCCGCAGCTCATGCCGGACTGGCTGGGGTGGGTCGCCGCGTGGAATCCCATCTCCTCCACGGCCGCAGCGACGCGTGAGCTGTTCGGTACGCCGGTCGGGGGCGGGGATTCGTGGGTGGAGCAGCATGCGTTGCTGATGGCGGGGGTGTGGCCGGTCGTGCTGACGCTGGTGTTCCTGCCCTTGGCGGTACGGAGGTTCCGCCGGCTGAGCCGGTAGCGCGAGAGTTCGCTCATGGTGACGGCGCCGGTCACCAGCGGCCGGCGGCCCTGAGCCTCGGGTTCGTCGGCGTGCGTCGAGGCGGGCCAGCGGGCCGTTGCCCCCTCGGCGAAGGCGACCAGGAACTCCCGCAGGCTGCCTGTGTTCCTCCTCGCTGTCCGACGGCTGCTTCCAGGGCCATGTGACTGAGCGCTTCAGTTGGCGAGCGAGTTGGCGAGTTGAGCGGGCTGGCGTCGACGATTCGGGTGAGCTGGGCGGCGTAGGCGTCGAGAAGCGGCTTCATCTGCTGGTAGAAGGGCACCTTGTTCTGCCGAATCCAGTGACCGATGGGGAACCGGTCCTGGCGCCACGCCGCGTCGAGCTCGCGGTCGTTTCGGGCTTCGGCCGGCGAAGCGGAGACCGGTAACGCGGCTCCCACACGACGATGAGGCGCACGGGGAATGTGGAGCCGGCGCTCGGCTGGGGAAGCTCGGCCGAGCGCCGCTTTGCCGGGCTGCTCATAGCCTGACCGGAGGTGCCGCTGGTGGCTGGGGTGTTCAGTTGACGAGCTTGTCCAGGCAGTTGCGGTAGGCGTCGCGGGCCGGGCGTACGGCCTTGGCCGCCTTCGTCAGTTCGGTCCGTGCTGCGTTGAGGTCGGCCTGGCGAGCCTCGACGTTCGGTGCCTCGGTGGCGGAACGGGCCTCCTCGGCGGCGGAACGCAACTCCTTGATGTACTTTTCAGCCTCATTGCGGAGGGCGTCGTGCGGGACTTGGCGGTCCGTCATCGCCTTCTCGGTGGCGTCGGCCAGCTTCACGGCGGCATCGGCGGCGGCGACCGCGTCGTGCTTGTCGACGGCGTCGGAGAGCGTGTTCCGCTCACGGTTGACGTCGGACGCCACATAGACGGACTCGGTCGTACGCCCGCTGGCCAGGGTTCGGTACAGCCCTTCGCTGAGGTTGCCGAGGCGGTCGACCTTCGCCCGGTCACTCCTGGCCCGGTCGAGGGCCTGTTCGGCTGTCGTGACCTTGGCCTCGGCGTCCTCGTGCTGGTTCTGCGCGTCGAGGTAGGCGATGTTCTTCTTCGTGCACGGCGGGGCCTGCGGGGCGGCGAATGCCTGGGTCGGAGCGAGCGCGGCCAGGGCGGTGGCCGCGAGCAGGCCAGCGGTGGCTGTGGTGCGGATCTTCATGAAAGGAGCTCTCTTGATCACTGGACGAAACTGCATCGTGCTCAACGGCGCCGTTGCCGCTTGGCAACGGGCCTTCGATGCGAAGTAACGTTGCCGGAGCGATTAGGTGATCTTGGGTCTGAGCTGCCAGGAAGGGGCATGTCGCGTGAGTATCGTGCGCGGGCAAGCAAGATCCACAGAAGGACCAGGATGCGCATTTCGAAGATGGCCCGCACCGCCCTGACGGTGGCCGCGGCGGCCCTGCTACCGACAATCGCGGCCGCACCCGCCCAAGCGGACATCCCCGACAAGGGCGACACTTTCGTGATCTCAACGTTCTTCGAGGGGAAGATCCTGTGCGCGACGACGCGTCAGGACCCGATTGGCACCCCGGTCCACCCGCTCGTTCCGTGCAGTACCAACGCACCGGAACAGCAGTGGAAGCGTACCGACAGTGGCCGGTTCTTCCAGAACGTGGCGAGCGGAATCTGCCTCGACAACCGCTACCGGAAGAAGAAGGAGTGCGACTTCACTTCTTCCGGCCCTTCGGTATGGCAGCAGGACGCTCTGGGCCGGGTGTGGAAGCCGGGCGGCAACTCCATCACCAAGACGTTCTGGGCGCCGATCCGTCACTTGACGTACGGACCGATGATCGGCTGGAGCAGGCGGAGCAACGGCACCCTCCCCGACGACGCGGCTCCGTTCCACTTGGGCGTTGTGAAGCGGGGCGACGCAGCTGACGCAGGACAGCCGTGACTCTCATGCGGCGAAATTAGCCCGGTCAGCGCTGCCTGCCGCACACACTCAACTCGTCAACTACGACGCTCAGTCACATGCGGTCGGGTAGCCGGATCACACAGAGATGGCCGGTCGGGTCAGCTGGGGCATGGCGGCCGGCCAGGCGCCCAGGTCGATCAGGGGCAGGAACAGCTGACGCGACTCGCTCTCCGTGTACCCCGCGGACTCGGAGAGCGAGCGGGACGCGTTCCGGTACCACTGCATGCGACGCGTGTCGCCCTGCGCCAGCCGGTCCCCGTAGTAGAGCGCCTGCGCCCCTCGGGGTGGTGCTCAGACCAGTAGTTGTCATAAGACAACTCGAAGCCTGGTGCGTATCGGTTGAAATTACCCGACGCTCCCTTGTCAGCACTCCGTACACCCGTTCGTGTCGCTTTTGTCTGCGCATCCCCGTCCATGCGGCAGGGCTGATTCCGGCCGGTGTGCGTAGGAGACTCCTGGGCAGAGCCGGTCGGCTTGTGTGCTTCTTGTGACAGGTTGTGTGGCCCTGGTGACCGCTGGGGTTGCCGGGTCTGACTTCCTGTGGGGGGAAGCTGATGCACAAGCGTGCTTCCGGCACGCCGACTTGGCGTGCCCGGAGATCATCACGGTACGGACTCGTCTCGGCACTCGCGGCGCTGTCGCTGATCGCTCCGGCGGTCCCGGCGTTCGCCGCGCCGTCGCCGGCTCCGGTGGATCCGGGTCCGACGTCGGCGTGGGGCAAGAAGAGCGACTTCGAGGTTCCGCCGGTGAAGGTCGGTGAGACCGAGCCGGTGGCCGGTGAGGTGGAGGCCGAGCCGACGAAGGCGCAGGCCGCGTGGCGGGCGGAGCAGAAGGAACGCGCCCGCAGCGGTGAGTTGCCCGAGCCGCCCAAGGGGGCGTCCGGAGCTCCGGGGGCCGATGCCGGCGCGGCGGTGTTCGTCCCGGAGGATCAGGGGGCGGTGCCGTGGCATGATATATCGGACTTCCGCATCACTGACTCGCTGGTGGCGAGGATCAATCTCTCCACCGGCAATTTGATGCTCGCCGCCACCGACTTCGAGGTCGCGGGCGTGGGCAAGTCGCTGCGCCTGGCGCGGACGTACAACTCCTTCGACGCGCCGTGGGGGAAGGTGTCGCAGCGGTGGTGGCAGGAGTACGAGCGCTACCTGCACCTGTTCGACGGGGAGGTGGTGTTCTACGACGCCACCGGTGCCACGGTCCGTTTCACCGAGAACGCGGACGGCACGTTCACCACTCCCAAGGGCTATTCCAAGGACCTGAAGAAGAACGCGGACGGCACGTACACGCTGACCGACCGCAAGTCCGGCACCAGGGACACCTACAACACGCACGGCACGCTGACGAAGGTCACGGACCGGAACAAGGGCACGATCACCGTCGACCAGCACGACGACGGCACCGAACACAAGGGCTTCAAGCTCACCGAGACCCGCTCCGGCCGCTGGATCGACCTGGTCAAGACGAACGCGAGTCAGTGGCAGGCCAAGGACCACACCGGCCGCACCGCCGTGTTCGACCTCAACGCGGCGGGTGATCTGGCGAGGACCACGGACACCGAGGGCAAGGCGACCGCCTTCGACTACGACTCCTCCCGCCGCCTGACGAAGATCACCACCCCCGAGGGGCGGGTCACCGTCTTCAGCTACGACGATCAGAACCGCGTCCGCTCGATGCTGCGCGCCACCGAGTTCAACGGATCCGGGCACACCGGCCCGACCTACACCTACGCCTACTCCAACGGCGATCCGTCGGCGGCGGGTACGACGACGGTCACGGACCCGGAGCAGCACGCCACGAAGTACGAGCACAACGCGGACGGCGGTGTCACCAAGGTCACCGACGCGCTCGGCCATTCCCGCTCGCGCACGTTCGATCCGAATCACAACATCGACACCGCCACCGATGCGATGGGTGTGGGCACGACGCCGGGCAATGTCACCGCCTACGGCTGGGACGCCCGCAACAACCCCACCTCGGCCAAGCTGCCCACCGGCGCCACCGCGACCCTGACCGGCTATCAGACGATCGCCGGCACGGATCTGCCCGGCTCGCTCACGAGCCCCGATGGTGAGAAGACCGACTACACCTACGACACGGCCGGCAACACCAAGTCTGTGGCCATCACGGGTACGGGTGGCGGCAAGCAGACTTTCGACCACAACCCGGCGACCCCGACCTGCGGCGGCTTCGAGGGGCAGACCTGCAAGGCGACGACGACCATGTCGGCCACCAAGTCGGTGTCCACAGCGTTCACTTACGACGCGAAGGGCAACCTGGTGAAGGTGACCCCGCCCGCTCCGCTCGGCGCCACGACCTACACCTATGACGCCCTGGGCCGGCCCGAGACGGCGACCGACGGCCGCGGCATCAAGACCGTGTACGTCTACGACCACCGTGACCGCATCACCAAGGTGTCCTCCACCAACACCACGGTGAACTATGCCTACGACGGTGACGGCAACCTCACCCAGCGCTCCGACTCCACCGGGGTGACCAAGTACGCCTTCGACCCGCTCTCCCGCGAGACCGTACGCACCTTGCAGAACGGCTCGCAGACCAAGCTCTCCTACACCCCCGCGGGCAACGTCGACACCTACGAGGACCCGGCCGGTGTCACCGACTACACCTGGAACGAGGTCAACAAGCTCACCGCGCTGAAGGATCCGACCGGTAAGACGACCACGTACAAGTACAACGCGAACGACGTCCGGACCACGACCACCTATCCCGGCGGCACCGTGCAGACGGTGACCCCGGACAAGTCCAGCCGCCCGGAGAAGATCAAGGCCACCTCGCCGAAGGGCACTCTGGTCGACCTGGCCTACTCGTATTCCCATGCGGGCAAGGACGGGGCGAAGATCCGCACCCGCACCGACGCGGTCACCGGTCTCAAGCAGACCTACACCTACGACAGCGCCGGGCGGATGACGCTGGCCAAGGAGACCGCCGGCACCACGTTGAAGACGACGTGGGTGTACTGCTTCGACCAGGCCGGCAACCTCACCTCCCAGTCGGCCACCGGTACCTGCCCGGGGTCCGGCTCCACGTTCACCTACAACGACGCCATGCAGCTGACCGCGAAGAACGGTGTCTCCACCGGCTGGTCCTACGACAAGACCGGCAACGAGACCGCCGGCGCCTCCACCACGGCCCAGGCCCGCACCGCTGAGACGTGGTCCGACTACAGCCAGCTCACCTCGCTGACCGTCGGCGGCAAGACCTACGCGGGCCAGTACGGCTCCACCGACCAGAGCGAACGGATCAAGCTCGGCGACACGTTCTTCCACAACGGCCCGCTCGGCCTCTCGGCGAAGACCACGGCGGGTGTGGACATGGGATTCAACCGGGAACCCGGGGGCACCTTGAATTCCATGACGACCGGGGGCAAGTCGTACTACTACCTCACCGACGCGATCGGCTCCGTCATCGCACTCGCCGACGAGTCCGGTACGAAGGTGAACACCTACGCCTACAGCCCCCGCGGCGTCACCCGTGCCGCCACGACCGAGAGCTTCCCGCAGCCGTACCGGTTCGCCGGCGGTTTCCAGGACCCCACCGGCCTGTACCACTTCGCGGCCCGCTACTACGACCCGAACATCGGCCGCTTCAACAGCCCCGACCCCTCCGGCCAGGAGAAGAACCCCTACCTCTACGCCGAAGGCGACCCCGTCAACCGCATCGACCCCACAGGGCTGCTCTCGCTCGGAGAGGGACTGGGGTTGGCGGGCACAGTGGTCGGCTTGGCCGCGCTGGCTCCCGTGTCCGCGCCAGTAGCGATCGGCGCCACGGTCGCTTCCGTCGGCTTGACGGTGGCCGGGTCGGTTGCGTCCGGCAATTCTGCTGGTGAGACGGTGGCACTGGGAATCTTCAGTGCCGGCACCGGAGGAGTGGGCGCCGCCATGAAGTTGGCTGGAGCGGCCGGTAAGGCAGCGAAGTCGGTCGATGTCGCGTATGCCGTGGGTGGCTACTTCGGTGGAGTCGGAATTACTGGATCTTGGCTATAGGAGAGCGATGACCCTAGCGACGTCCGGAATCGGTTTCGAGGACAACCCTGCTGCTACCTGGATTCTCGGCGGTTTTGTGGTCGTAGCCGCTGTGCTCTTGGCTTACTGGAGCCACAAACGAGGCAAGTGACGCGGCTGAGGCCGTTGAGTATCGGCCTGTGCCGGTAACTCTCGACAGCCGTTTGGGCGGCACCACGCAGGGCAGTGCCGCCCATGGTCGTCGGCCACTGCCAAACCCGCAACACCCTGTCCCTGCTGTTCCTTCTCCCGGCTGCTCCACCCCAACCACGCCGCTTCACAGCCCGCCCCCTCCGGTCGGGAAAGGAACCTCTATCTCGACGCCCAAGGCGATCCCGTCAACCGCATCGGCCTCACCGGGCTTCTGAGCTTTGGGACCATTGTTGCTGCCGCTTTCGGTGATAAGGAACTTGTGGGTATCTGGCAGAATCGCAACAACCCCAAGGCACTCATCTCGCAGGCCGTCGACTGTGTAGAGGTGGCCCTCACAGCCGACTTCGGTCGCGTTGTCCGCGACAGCAAGCGGCAGGACGGCGCCCTGCTCATCGTCTCCCGCGAAGGCTGGCGGGTCTTTCTCCGGCAGTTCTGCTAGACGTCGCGCACGACGAAGGGCGCCCCCGCGGACTCCGGGGGCGCCCTCGTTGTCGTACGGGGAGGACGACTACAGCTTCTCGATCACGTAGTCGATGCACTTCGTCAGGGCCTCGATGTCCGCCGGGTCGATCGCCGGGAACATCGCCACGCGGAGCTGGTTGCGGCCCAGCTTGCGGTAGGGCTCCGTGTCGACGATGCCGTTCGCGCGGAGGGTCTTCGCCACGGCGGCGGCGTCGATCTCGTCCGTGAAGTCGATCGTGCCGATGACCTGCGAGCGCTTGGCCGGGTCGGTGACGAAGGGGTTGGCGTACTTGATGTCCTCGGCCCAGCCGTAGAGGGTCCGGGCGGAGGTGGCCGTGCGGCGGACCGACCAGTCCAGGCCGCCCTGGCCGTTGAGCCACTCCAGCTGTTCGTTGAGGAGGAACAGGGTGGCGAGGGCCGGGGTGTTGTACGTCTGGTTCTTGCGGGAGTTGTCGATCGCCGTGGGGAGGCTGAAGAACTCCGGGATGTGGCGGCCGGAGGCGTGGATGCGCTCGGCGCGCTCGATGGCGGCGGGGGAGAAGATGCCGATCCACAGGCCGCCGTCGGAGGCGAAGGACTTCTGCGGGGCGAAGTAGTAGACGTCCGTCTCGGCGATGTCCACGGGGAGGCCGCCGGCGCCGGACGTGGCGTCGACCAGGACGAGGGCGTTCTCGTCGGCGCCCTGGACGCGGTTGATCGGCATGGCCACGCCGGTCGACGTCTCGTTGTGCGTGAAGGCGTAGACGTCCACACCCGGCTCAGCGACCGGGGTGGGGTGCGTGCCCGGGTCCGTGGAGATGATGTCCGGGTCGGCGAGCCAGGGGGCGAGCTTGGCGGCCTTGGCGAACTTGGAGCTGAACTCGCCGAAGCTGAGGTGCTGCGACTTGTTCTCGATCAGGCCGTGGGTCGCGATGTCCCAGAACGCGGTGGAGCCGCCGTTGCCGAGGATGACCTCGTAGCCGTCGGGGAGCTGGAACAGCTCGCGGATGCCCTCGCGTACCTTGCCGACCAGGTTCTTGACCGGGGCCTGGCGGTGGGAGGTGCCCATGAGGGACGTGCCGGTCGCGGCCAGCGCGTCCAGCGCTTCCGTCCGCACCTTGGAGGGGCCCGCGCCGAAACGTCCGTCGGCGGGCTTGATGTCAGCGGGAATCTGGATCTCAGCCACGGTCGGAGCCTAGCGGCTTCGGGAAACCGGGGCGAAACGTCGTCCGTCCGGTGAGACGCGGGTGCCTGCGGCGCGGGTGCCTGCGGCGCCTGTGCGGGTTCGGGGTCCGGTGCGGCTTCGGTGGGGTGCGCGTGGCCATGCCTGCGGCGCCACCGCGGCTTCGGTGGGGGTGCGCGTAGCGCCTGCGGTGCGTTGTCGGTCGGGGCCGGGGCGGTGGTGTCCGTCCTCGGTCTGGCGCGGAATCGGTTCCTCGAAAGGGCCTGGTGTTGACGCGCCAGCCGCTGCGGGCGGACACCACCGCCCCGTCCCCTTGCCGCCGTGGGCGCCTGCGGCACGCCCGACCGCCGTCGTGGCCGCTGGGCGTGCGCGGGTGCGGGAATCGTCAGGCGTTCAGGCGGACCGGGAGTTCGTACAGGTCGTTCTGGGTGACCACCGGCTTGTTGCGGAGTTCGGTCGCCGGGACCGCCAGGTCCAGCTTCGGGAAGCGGGCGTAGAGGGCCGGGAGGGCTACGCCCGCTTCCAGGCGGGAGAGGGCCGCGCCGGGGCAGACGTGGGGGCCGTGACCGAAGGAGATGTGGCGGTTCGTCGTCTCGCGGGTGATGTCGAAGGCGCCGGCGGTCGGGCCGTGGGCCTTTTCGTCGCGGCCTATGGCTGCGTAGGAGACGATCAGGGCGTCGCCCGCCGGGAGGGTCTTGTCGCCTACTTCGATGTCTTCCGTGGCGAAGCGGATCAGGACGTGGGACGTGGGGGTGGACCAGCGGAGGGTTTCCTCGACGACCGCCGACCAGTCCGCCTTGCCCGAGAGGACCAGGTCGCGTTGGTCGGGGTGGGTGGAGAGGTTGACGACCGCGTTGACGATGAGGGAGATCGTCGTCTCGTGGCCGGCGGCGACCATCAGCTGGAGGGTGGAGACGATCTCGTCGTCGGTGAGGTGGTCGCCGTTCTCCGAGGCCTGGATGAGGGCGGTGGTCAGGTCGTCGCCCGGGTGGGCGCGTTTGTGGGTGACCGTTTCGGCCATGATGGCGGCCAGTTCGGTGAGGGTGGCCACTACCTCGTCCGGCGGGGTCTGGGTCGAGAAGAACTTCTCGAAGAGTTCCTTCAGGCGGGGCAGGCGGTCCTCGGGCAGGCCCATCAGGTCCGCGATGACGTACATGGGGAGGGGGTAGGCGAACTCCGCCTTCAGGTCCACCTCGCCCGTGTGGTCCGCCAGGCGGTCCAGCAGGCCCTCGGTGAGTTCGGTGATGCGGCCGCGCATCTGTTCCACCCGGCGGGGGGTGAGGGCCTGGGCGACCAGGGTGCGCAGGCGGCGGTGGTCCGCGCCGTCGACCGTGAGCATGGAGCGGCCGGGGTTGGCCAGGCCGATCAGCGGCCAGTCGGGGGCTATCTCACCGCGCTGCCAGGCGCCCCAGACGTTGATGTCCTTCACCAGGCGGGGGTCGGTGAGCAGCTTCTTCGCCTCGGCGTGGTGGGTGACCGCCCACACCGGTACGTCGCCGGGCAGGACGACACGTGCCAGCGGGCCGGCCGCGCGCAGGGCCGCGCTCTCGGCGTCCAGGTCGGTGACGAAGGGGTCGAGGTGGATGGCGGCTGCCGTCATGCGCGTGTGCCTCCAAGGGCGGGGGTGGGCGTGAAGGTGACCGGGAGGTCGGTGAGGCCGCGCAGCCACGGGGACGGGCGGCGGGTGAGGGCGTCGGCGGGGACGGCCAGGTCGATGTCCGGCAGGCGGTCCAGGATCACCTCGATGCCGGTACGGGCGATGACCTCGGCGATCTCCTGCGCGGGGAACGGGCAGCGGTGTTCGCCGTGGCCGAAGGAGAAGTGCGCGTTGTTGCCGCCGGTCAGGGCCGCGCCGTCGGTGCGGACCTGCGGGTCGGAGTTGGCGCCCTGGAGGCCGAGGAGGAGAAGGTCGCCGGCGCGGATGCGGCGCCCGCCGAGCTGGGTGTCGCGGGAGGCCCAGCGGCCGGCGACGTTCTGGGTGGGAGTGTCCTCCCACAGGACCTCGTTCATCGCCTCGGGGATGCTGTTGCGGCCGCCGAAGAGGGACGCGGCGAAGCGGTTGTCGGTCAGCATCAGGCGCAGGCTGTTGCCGATCCAGTCGGCGGTCGGCTGGTGACCGGCCGCCATCATCACCATGAGGTCCTGGCAGATCTCCTCGTCGGTGAAGCCGGAGGGGTCGGCCAGCATGCGGGAGACGACGTCGTCGGCGGGCTCGGTACGGCGGGCGGCCACCAGGTTGCTCATGGAGGTCGCCAGGTGCAGCTGGCCGGCTATCGCTCGGTCGCGGCCGTCGATCATGTCGTTCAGGGCCGTGACCAGGGCGGGGCCCTCCTCGTCGGAGAAGCCGTAGAGGCGGGCCAGGACGCGGACCGGGAGCAGCATCGCGTACTCGGCGATGATGTCCGCGCCGCCCTTGGGGCAGATCGTGTCGATCAGTTCGTCGGCGAACTTCTCGGCGTAGTGCCGTAGTTGGTAGGGGTCGACCGCTTCGAGGGCGGTCGTGAGCATGGCCGCCCGCTGGCGGTGGCGCTCGCCGACCGTGTAGAGGATCGAGGGCTGCTTGCGGCCGATCATGGGCAGCAGGGGCCAGTCGTCGGGGATCCTGTCCCACTGGTTCCACAGCTCCGAGTCACGGCTGAAGAGGACCGGGTCGCCGGTGATCTGGTGCAGCTCGCGGTAGCCGAGGACCAGCCAGGCCGGTACGTCCCCGTCGAGGACCACGGGGACCACGCTGCCGTGCTCGCGTCGCATGTCCCGGTAGACCCGCGCCGGGTCGTCCTGGAGGAGCGGGCCGCTGAGGCGGACGGGGGCGGGTACGGGGGCGTGGCTCACACCAGCTCCTGTCGGGGGGTGGGGGCGGCGTAGAGGGACTGGATGTGCTCGACGAGGGTGATCAGCACGAGCTTGCTGGACTGGCGGGAGCGGGCGTCGCAGGTGACCAGCGGGACGTGCGGGTCGAGGTCCAGGGCCTCGCGGATCTGGGCGGGCGTGAAGGCGGGGCCGCCGAAGTCGTTGCAGGCCACGACGAACGGCGTGCCGTGCTTCTCCAGCCGGTCGATGGCGTACCAGGAGTCGTCGATGCGCCGCGTGTCGACGAGGACGACCGCGCCGAGCGTGCCGGAGAACAGGCGGTCCCACAGGAACCAGAAACGCTCCTGGCCGGGGGCGCCGAAGAGGTACAGGACGTTGTGCGCGTCCAGGGTGATGCGGCCGAAGTCGAAGGCGACGGTGGTCGAGGTCTTGGTGTGGACGCCGGTGGTGTCGTCGACGGACTCGCCGGCCTGCGTCATCGTCTCCTCGGTGTTGAGGGGACGTATCTCGCTGACCGAGCGGACCATCGTGGTCTTGCCTGCGCCGAAGCCGCCCACGACCACGATCTTCAGGCCGTTGTCCGCCGAGTCGCCGAGGGGCGTACGCGCGGCGGGGATCTCAGAGGTTGCGGAGTCCAACGAGCACCTGCTCCAGGATGTCGGGGTCGGGGACGGCGGCCTTGCGGGGGTGGCGGGCGCTGACCCGGCCCGCGGCGAGGAGGTCGGCCAGCAGGATGCGGGTGATGCTCACCGGCAGCTTCAGCTCGGCCGCGATCTCCACGACCGCGGTGGGGTGTTCGGTCATGCGCAGGATCGCCGTGTGCTCGGACTGCATGCCGGGCACCGGGTCGCACTCGGCGACGACCAGGGTCACCAGGTCGAAGGGGTTGTCGGGGCCGGAGCGGGTACGGCCCTGGGTGAGGGTGTAGAGGCGATCGGGGGCGTCGTCCCTGCCGGGGCGGCTCATGAGCTGCGCGGCAGGGCGGTCAGGTGCTCGCCGAGCTGCTCCACGAGCTCGCTCATGTTGTGGCCGACGAGCCCGGCGTCCGCGTCCTCCGCGGTGACGACGGCCAGGTGCGCGCCCTCGCCCGCCTCCACGATGAACAGCACGCCGCCGTAGAACTCCGTCATCGCCGAGCGGACGCCGCCGCTGCCGTCGCCGAACTCCACGGAGGCGCCGTGCGACAGCGACTGGATGCCGGCGGCGATCGCGGCGAGCTGGTCGGCCTGGTCGGCGGAGAGTTCCGGAGTGCGGCACAGCTTCAGGCCGTCCCGGGACAGCACGAGTGCGTGCCGCGCACCCGGCGTGCGCCGCAACAGGCCCTCGATCAGCCAGGTGAGCTTGTCGTCGGCGGTCGTGGTGCCGGTCATGTGGTCGTGTCGCCTTCCGGGGATCGGGGGGTGGTGGTCGGGTGGTCGGGGGTGGTCGTGGTTTCGCGTGCGCGGGCCGACTGGTCGCGGGTGGCCGGGGTTTCGTGGTCGCGGGACGGGGCCGCCGGATCGTCCGGGGTGGCGGCGCGTACGGCCTGGCGGAAGCTGTTGAAGCGGGCGGTACGGGCCCGGGTCTCCTCGGCGGTCGGTGCGGGCCTGGGAGCGGGCGCCGTGCTGCTGGCCCGCGCCCGCTCGGCCT
>NZ_JAOCQE010000540.1 GCF_025290915.1 Streptomyces sp. 15-116A
CTCCCCACCATCGAGCACACCCACGGCGGCCACACCCACACCCACCCCGTCGCCCCCACCCTGCGGGGCACGATCCTGCTCGGCTTCGCCGGGGGGCTCGTGCCGAGTCCCTCCGCCGTCGTCGTGCTCGTCGGTGCTGCCGCGCTCGGCCACGCCTGGTTCGGGCTGCTGCTCGTCCTCGCGTACGGCGTCGGACTCGCCCTGACCCTCACCGCCGCCGGGTACGCCGTCGTCAAGGCGGGCGGCGGTCTCGCCCGGTTCCTGACCCGCCGCCCCCGCTGGACGTCGAGCCCGCTGGCCGCCTTCGCGCGCCGCATCGCACCCCTGGGCTCGGCGTTCGTCGTCGTGGCTCTTGGGGCCGGATTGGTGTTCAGGGGGGCCGCATCCGCTCTCGGCTGAGCTACTTTCATCAGGAAAGGGAAGATTCGCCCGGATGCGAATGGGGGCGCCGTGTCCGAAGAACCGGGCCGTGAGCGGGTGATCGCGGGCCGCTACCGCCTGCTGTCACCCCTCGGCGAGGGCGGTATGGGCACCGTGTGGCGGGCCCTCGACGAGGTGCTGCACCGCGAGGTCGCGGTCAAGGAGGTGCGCGCCCCGGCCGGGCTGGCGGCGCCCGATGTGGAGCGTATGTACGCCCGTCTGGAGCGGGAGGCGTGGGCGGCGGCCCGGGTCGCCGACCGCGGTGTGGTGACGGTGTACGACGTGGCGATGGAGGACGGCCGCCCGTGGATCGTGATGGAGCTGGTGCGCGGTCTGTCGCTCGCCGAGGTGCTGGAGGCGGAGGGCCCGCTGTCACCGCAGCGGGCCGCGCACATCGGCGCGGAGGTGCTGGCCGCACTGCGGGCCGCGCACGCGGCCGGTGTGCTGCACCGGGACGTGAAGCCGGCCAACGTGCTGATCGCGAACGACGGCCGGATCGTGCTCACGGACTTCGGTATCGCCATGGTCGAGGGCAGCTCCGCGCTGACGATGACCGGGGAGGTCATCGGTTCGCCCGAGTTCCTGGCGCCGGAGCGGGCGCTCGGCCGCACGCCGGGCCCGGAGTCCGACCTGTGGTCGCTCGGGGTGCTGCTGTACGCGGTGGTCGAGGGGCATTCGCCGTTCCGGCAGGACACCCCGCTGAGCACGCTGCGGGCGATCGTCGACGAGGAGCTGCCGCCGCCGCGCCGGGCGGGGCCGCTCACGCCGGTCATCGAGGGTCTGCTGCGCAAGGATCCGGCCGAGCGGCTGTCGTCCGGCCAGGCGCTCGCGGATCTGCGGGTGATCGGCGCCGGGGGCTCGCCCCGCGCGGGGACGCCGGGCGCCGATCCGTTCGCCCCGACCGTGGCCG
>NZ_JAOCQE010000541.1 GCF_025290915.1 Streptomyces sp. 15-116A
GGCCCCGGCCCCGCGCCGTGCCCGCCTCGGGGTCGTCCTGCGGGTCCTCCCGGCGCTGCTGCTCACCGCTCTCGCCCTGGCCGGTCCGTGGCTCGCCCCGCACGCCGTCGACGCCCCGGTCGTCGCGCCCTACGCGGAACCCGGCGGCGACGCCCCGCTCGGCGGCGACCAGCTGGGCCGCGACGTCCTCAGCCGCGTACTCGCCGGGGGACGCGAACTCGTCGTCGCCTCCCTCCTCGTCGCCGTCCTGGTCACCGCGGTGGCCGCCGTGCTCGGCGCGGTCAGCGCCCTGCGCCCGGCCGTCGGACGGATCGTCGAACGCACTGCCGACGTGCTGATGCTGCTGCCCGCCGTGCTCGGCATCCTGCTGGTCACCCTGTCCTGGCCGGACGGCGGACGGCTCGCCGTCGTCACCGCGTCCGTGGTCCTCGGCGTCCCCTACGCGGTGCGCCTGGTCGCCGGGGCCGCCGCGCCCGTGGCGGCCTCCGGATACGTGGAGGCGGCGGCCGTCGGCGGCGAACGGCTGGGGTATCTCGTGGTCCGGGAGGTGCTGCCCAACCTGCGGGCCACCCTGCTGGCCCTGTTCGGGCTCCGCTTCGTCGCCGCCGTCTACCTCGTCGCCACCGCCGGGTTCCTCCAGGTCGGCCCGCAACCACCCGCCGCCGACTGGGCGTTGATGATCCGCGAGAACTCCGCCGGCATCGTCCTCAATCCGTGGGCCGTCCTCGCCCCCAGCGTCGCCATCGGCCTGCTCGCCCTGAGCGTCAACCTGGCGGCCGCCGCCCTCGTCCCCGCGACCGGCCGGAAGGCGGTACCCGCGCTGTGAACCACATGCCCGACTGGTACTCCGACAGTCACACGGCCGCCGGAGACAGCGCGGTCCGTGTCTCGGACCTGACCGTCACCGCCCCGAACGGCCGCCTCCTGCTCGACCGCGCCGGCCTCGAACTCGCCCCCGGCCGCATCACCGCCGTCGTCGGCCCCTCCGGCTGCGGCAAGACCACCCTGCTGCGCGCCGTCACGGGCATCCTGCCCCCGGGCACCGAGCGCACCACGGGCAGCGTCACCGTCCTGGGCCAGGACCCCCTCGCCCTCCCGGCGCCCGCCCTGCGCGCCCTGCGCCGCCACCGCCTCGCCTACGTCGGCCAGGACCCCGGCTCCCTGCTCAACCCGCGCATGAAGGTGCGCCGCCTGCTCGCCGAAGTCGCCGTGGACACACGCCCCGAGGCGATCCGGGCCCAGCTCGCCGAGGTACGGCTGCCCGTCGACGACGGCCTGCCCGACCGGCGTATCGGCGGTCTGTCGGGCGGCCAG
>NZ_JAOCQE010000542.1 GCF_025290915.1 Streptomyces sp. 15-116A
CGGCGCTGTCCGCCCGCTCGCCTGGCGCCGACGTGTCCGCAGCTTCGTCGTGCGCGCCGCCGGCGCTGCCCGCCCCCACGCCCGCCGCCGACGCCTCCGCAGGACCCTCGGGCGTGTCCCCGGTGTTCCCCGGCTCTGCATCCGCCGGCGCGGCGTCCTCGGCCCCCTGGGGCGCGTCCCCGCCTGTCACCCCCCGTACCGACAGCACCCGCGTCGCCGTGTCCGGCTTTCCGCGAGCCCCGGAGGGGGTCTCGCGGGCGACTGCCAGGCGGGGGTCCCGGGGCTCCGTGCCGTTCCTCGCCTCGGGAACCGGGCCCGCGCTCCCCGACGTCGTTCCTGCCGACGACTCGCGCTGCTTCGACCTGTCGGGGGACTCGCCCGCCACCGATGCCTCCTCCATGTACCGAACCGTGAACCGCCGCCGCCCGAGACACCGCCTCGCAGCGCTGTCCGAACCATGTACCAGTGTCCTGTGTGCGGCCCTACCCCACGCGGTAGACGAGAACGACATACCTACCGGTTCCCTCACGAACCGGTCACGCACCCTCGACAGACCAATGTGAGAGGGGTCACCCTGTCATTCATCCACGCGGGGAGGCATGGATGGGCAGGAGCCGCAGAACACTTCCGGAGGAGCTTCTGCTGCTGGCACTGGACCCGGCCACGGGTACCACTGCACAGCCGCAGTCGCTCGACCTCGGTCTGGCCGGAGCACAGCTAGTGGAGCTGGCGCTGGCCGGACGGATAGCCCCAGACGGGGATCGTATCGCCGTGGTGGTACCACGGCCGACAGGAGATCCGACACTGGACTGCGCACTGGAGTTGCTGCGAAGGCGCGGCGCCCCGGTACGCGCCGTCCACTGGATCGGCGGGCCGCGTCTCGGGCTCCGCCAGACCTACCTCTCGCATCTGGAGCGGTGCGGCATGGTGCACGCCGTGGCCGGACAGATGTGCGGGGTGCTGCCGACGACTCGCTACCAGGCGACGGACACCGAGATCAGCCGGGAGATCAGGGCCCGGCTGGACTCCGCGATCCGCACCGGCGTACCGCCGGACCCGCGGACCGCGGCGCTCGCCGCACTGGCGCACGCGGTCGGTCTCGGCAAGCACCTGTACCCGGGGAACGAGGGACGCTCGTCCCGCTCCCGGCTACGGGACCTGATCCGGCACGACCCGATGGGCGGCCTCGTGGCACACGCCGTGATGGACGTCCAGAACGGCGTGGCGGCGCAGCCGCGCCGCAGTGCCGCCACGGCGGGCCGCCAGGCCGGTCC
>NZ_JAOCQE010000543.1 GCF_025290915.1 Streptomyces sp. 15-116A
CCGACCGCGCCGCCCCGCGCAGCACCCGCCGGGCCAGACCGGGCGCGTCCGGACCGCCCCGCGCCAGCTCCCGGCCGAGCACCCGCGCGCCGAACGCGGCCACCGACATGCCCTGCCCGTAGGCCGGGTTGAACGTGCCCAGCGCGTCCCCGAGGACCACGAAACGCTCCGGCCACCGCGGGGTCTTCTCCAGATACCGCCGCACATTGCTGGTGGACCGGCTCAGATGCACGTCCGTGAGCGGCTCCGCGCCGGAGATCAGCCGCCCCACGATCGGGTCGGGCAGGTCGAGCGTGTACCGCAGGAAGCCCTCCGGATCCGCGGGCGGCTCCCCGCCCCGGGTGCCGCCGCAGCTCACCATCCACCGGTCGCCCTCGATCGGCATGACCATCGCGCTCCGCCCGGGACGGGACACGAACGGGTCGGCCTGCACGATCGTCAGCGGGAACCTTTCCGCACCGTCCGGCACCCGGAAGATGCGCGTCGCGTTGACCAGCCCGGAGTCCACCGTCCGCTCCCGGATGCCGGAAACACCGAGCCCTTCCAGCCAGGTGACGACCCGCGTCCCGCGCCCGCTCGCGTCGACGACGAGGTCCGCCTCGATCTCCGTGTCCCCGCCGGGCCCCGCGATCCGCACCCCGGTCACCCGCTCCGCGGACCCGGTCAGCCCCACCGCCGCCGCCCTGCGGACCTCGACCGAGGTCTGCTCCAGCACCGCCGACCGCACCGCCCAGTCCACCAGCGCCCGGCTGCACGTGAGCATCACCGGCCCGTCGCGCTTCCAGCGCCGCAACCAGCCCTCCGGAGTGCGGGCGAGCATCCCGGAGCTGAGCGATATCTCGTGCGCCCCGGCGGCGAGCAGCCGTTTGCGCAGACTCACCCCCGGCACCAGCTCCTCCATGGCGTCCATGCCGCCGGCCATCAGCAGATGCGCGTGCCGCCCCTGCGGCAGGCCCCGGCGGTGCTCCGGCCCCTCGGGCAGCTCGTCGCGGTCCAGCACGATCACCTCGTCCACACCGGCGGTGGACAGGACGGCCGCGGCCAGCAGACCGGCCAGTCCGGCACCGACGACGACAGCTCTACGCGACATGGGGCTCCTCGGGTTCTGCCATGGTTCCGGCCATGGGCGGCGGCACCGCGCCTTCGGGCGCGGCGGGTGCGGGGGGCAGGCGGTCCAGCGCCTGGGCCAGCTCCACCAGCCCGCTCGTGCCCGAGACCTCGGTGGCGTGCAGCCGGTAGCTGCGGCCGGTCTCCGGCGGTTGCTCGC
>NZ_JAOCQE010000544.1 GCF_025290915.1 Streptomyces sp. 15-116A
AACGTGGCGTAGTCGCCGGGCGGGTAGACGTAGTTGGTCAGGGCGCCCTCGGCGGCTACGGCCGCGGCACCGGCGACGGCGATCGCCGTGGCGGTGCCGGTGTGGCCGTGCGTGGCGGCGGCGTTGGCGGCCATGGAGGCGACCTGCGTGGCGCGGCGGGCCGATGCGGGCGATCCGTCGGCCGTGTTCATGGCGCTGTACTGGGCTTCGCGGGCGCGGTCGCGGAGGCTCACAGGTCCCCCTCGGCGCGGATCGAGGCCAGCTGGTCGGCGAGGCCGCGGAGCCGGTCGGCGAACGTGTCGATGTCGGCGGCCAGCTCGTACACGCCACGCGCGTCCAGAGCGCGGCCGATCAGGCTGACGGACACCTGCACATCCCGGGTGGCGACCTCGGCGAACGGGGCCTGGTCGAGGCAGGCGTACGCGATCGGCCAGCCGCGGAACTGCAGGGTGACGTCCTCGCTGGTGTGGGCGAGGTCGACGCGCAGCGTCTCGGGGTCGTGGTCGCGATGGCCGCGGCACCAGGACGGCTCGGTCAGGGTGACGTCGCCGTGGTCGGCGGTGGCCAGGGTGATCGTGCGCAGCTCGGTCACCGGTCCTCCCCAGCGGGAGAGGCGACGGCCTCGGACCACGACTTGCCCTCGGCGAGCGCGGCGTGCGCCTGCTCGCACGTGACGTAGCCGACCGGCGGGTGGTCGGCGAGCCGGTCCCGGAGGTAGGCGGTGGTCCACTCGATGCCCATGAGCGGCTTGTCGTCGAGGAGGTTCCGCAGGACGACGACGGTGTGGCTGATGCGGTCGCCGAGGATCCGGTCGTGCACCTCGGCGTCGCCGGTGGTGGCGGGGTGGGGGATGTCGAGGGCTTCGAGGATCGCGGCGAGGAGGTCGCGGGCCGGGGCGGGCAGGGCGCCCACCGTGGTGGGCGCCGTGCTGGTCGTGGGGTGGCTGGTCACAGGGCCACCGCCAGGGCCTCGAAGCGGGCGGCGAAGGCGCGGTCCTTGGGGCGGTAGGTGGCGAGACGCTGCGCGAAGGTGCGGGCGGAGTAGAGCTTGACCTGCACGGTGCGGGTGACGCGCGCCTTCAGCTTGATCTTCGTGGTGCGGGCGCCGTCGGCGACCAGGCCGCGGGAGAAGGCGCCGGCGAACCGCTTGGCGGTGGCGTCGTCGAGGCCGGCGGCGACGAGTCGGGTGCGGACGGGCTGCAGCGGGCTGGTGGCGACGGCGCGGCGGGCGTGCTGA
>NZ_JAOCQE010000545.1 GCF_025290915.1 Streptomyces sp. 15-116A
GCGGCAGCCGGTCCAGGACGACGAGTTCGGCCGGTACGCAGTGCGGCGGCAGCGCGGTCGCCAGGGCGGCGCGCAGCGCGGCCGTGTCCGGGCTCGTGCCCTCCTCCGGTACGACATACCCGGTGAGCCGGGCCGAACCGGCGGCCTGCCGCGCGACGACCACGGCCTCGCGGACCCCGTCCTGCTCCCGCAGGGCGCTCTCCACCTCGCCGGGCTCGATGCGCAGCCCGTTGAGCTTGATACGGAAGTCGGTGCGGCCGAGCAGCTCGATCGTGCCGTCGGGCCCGTAGCGGGCGAGGTCGCCGGTGCGGTAGAGCCGCTCGGTGCGTCCGGGTTCCAGCTCGACGTGCACGAACTTCTCGGCGGTCAGCTCCGGCCGGCCCAGGTAGCCGCGCGCCAGGCCGGTCCCGCCGAGGTGCAGTTCGCCCGGCACGCCGACCGGGACGAGCCGGTCGGCGGCGTCGAGGAGGTAGGCGCGCTGGTTCGCCATGGGGCGGCCGTACGGGAGTTTCGTCCAGCCGGACGGGACACGGCCGACGCGGTACTCCACGGAGTGGATCGACGCCTCGGTCGCCCCGCCCAGCGCGGCGAACGCCACCGAGGGGGCGAACGCCCGCAGCCGGTCCGGCTGGGTGACGGGGATCCAGTCGCCGCCGAGGAAGGCGGCCCGCAGGCCGGGCAGCGCCGGTCCGCGGGCGTGCTCCAGCTGGTCGAGGAGGAGGCCGAGCAGCGCGGGCGCGGAGTTCCACACGCTCACGCCGTGCCGCTCGATCAGATCGGCCCAGTGCGCGGGGTCCTTCGCGGCGGCCGGGTCGGGCAGGACGATCGTGCCGCCGGCGGCGAGCATGCCGAGCGTCTCGTACACGCTCATGTCGAAGCTCGGCGAGGACAGCGCCAGCACCGCGTCCCCGGGCCCGATGCCGTAGGAACGGTTCAGGTCGAGCAGATTGTTGACGACTCCGCGGTGCTCCAGCGCGATGCCCTTAGGCGTGCCGGTCGAGCCCGACGTGAAGATGACGTACGCCAGGTTCCGGGACGTGACGGGCACGGCGGGCCGGGTCGCGGGCAGCGACTGAAGCTCCCCGCGGTCGGCGTCCAGCAGGATCCGGGTGGTACCGGACTCGAGCGGCAGCCGGCCAGCCAGCTCCGCGTCGGAGACCACGATCGGCGGTGCCGCGTCCCGCAGCAGCAGGCCCAGGCGCTCGGCGGGGTACTCCGGGTCGAGCGGCAC
>NZ_JAOCQE010000546.1 GCF_025290915.1 Streptomyces sp. 15-116A
CCGGGCCGGACGAGCGGCGGCTGCTGGCCGCCGAGGACGCGATCACCGCCGGGGAGGCGGACCTGGCGCGGGACATCGCGCGCGAGGTGCTGACCCGGGCCACGGTGCCCGCGGAACGGGTGCGGGCCTGGATGGTCGTCATCGAGGCGGCCGGGCAGGCGCTCGGCGAGGTCGACGCGGTGTTCCCGCAGGTGCTGGCCGACGCGGGCGACGACCCCCGGCTGCTGGCGCTCGTCCACTACCAGCTGGCCTGGCGGGAACTGGTCGTCGACGGCGACTTCGACAAGGCCCGGCGGGAGGCGGCGCACGCGGCGGAGCTGGCCGCGCGGGGCGAGGACCGGCGCACGGAGCTGATGGCGCTCGCCTTCCAGGCGTCCACGGAGACGCTGATGGGGCATCCGGACGCGCCCGCCACGATCAAGCGGGCGCTGAAGGAACCCCAGGACCCGTATGTGGCCTGCCACCACAATGGCGCCGGCATGGCCCGTTTCCGGTGGCTGCTCATGAGCGACCAGCTGCCCCAGGCCCGTACGTCGATCACGGCGCTGCTGCGGGAGGCGCGGCGGCGGGGCATGGTCGAGAGCGAGGGGCACTTCCTGCGCTTCCTCGCCGACACCGAGCTGCGCGCGGGGCACTGCGGCCGGGCGCTGGACCTGGCCCGGGAGAGCCTGCTGCTGGCCCGGGACTCCGGGATCGGCGAGAGCGCCTCGGCGATGCAGGCCTCGCTCGCGGAGGCGTCCGGCGGGGACGTGGACCGGGCGCTGGCGCTCGCCCGGGAGGCCGCGGACCACGCCGAGGTGGACGGCGACCAGATGTATCTCTCCCGCGCCCTGGCCGCGCTCGGCTACGCCCAGCTGGTCGCCGGGGACGCGGCGGCAGCCGTCCGCTCGCTGCGGCAGGTGCGGGAGCTGGAGCAGGGCATGGGCATCAGCGACCCGGCGCGGGGCCGCTGGCACGGCGATCTCGCCGAGGCACTGGTGCGGATCGGCGAGCCCGCCGAGGCGCAGGAGCTGATCAACTTCACCCGGGTGCACGCGCTGCGCCTGGACCGGGCGAGCGTCCTCGCCGTACTGGACCGGGCGGAGGCCCTGGTGCGGGCGGCGCGCGGCGAACACGACGCGGCGCAGGCGCAGTTGGTGTCCGCCCGGGACCGGCTCGGCAGGCTCGGCTACGGTCTGGAGGAGGCGCGGGCGGCGTTCGCGCTGGCCCGGCTGCGCGCCCGGCGTCC
>NZ_JAOCQE010000547.1 GCF_025290915.1 Streptomyces sp. 15-116A
GGCGGCCCGGCGCGCGGCGTCGGCCAGCATGGCCGCCTCCGCCGCCAGACGGGCCTCGTGGGGGGAGCGGCCCGTGCGCAGGGCGGCGTCCCGCACCCGCTCACGGACCCGGTGGTCGAAGTACGGCGCCAGCGTGAGCAGGGCGTCGTGGATCGACACCTCGCGCCACTGGAGCCGGGCCTGGGGGAGCTGCCACCAGGCGGTGGGGGGTTTGGGGGAGGTGGACACCGATTTCACCAGCGACCACAGCGGGCCGAGCCGGCGGTAGTCGCCCAGTCCGCGCCAATGGGACCTGACGGACGGCACCAGCCGCGGCAGCACGAAGCCCACGGAGCACACCAGCGCGCCCAGCGAGGCCATCGGCGGGGCGACATCGGTGGACAGGAAGTCCAGGTCATGACCCGACCAACGCGCCACGACCGCCGTGTACTTGGTCAGCTGGAACCCCACCACGTCCAGCAGCACACCCAGCAGGATCAGCCGCAGGCCGGCGCGCAGCAGACCGGTGACCTCGCGGGCCCACTTCACGCACACGGTGCACAACGCCAGCATCGCCGCGCTGTGCCCGGCCAGGTACAGCAGGATCATCTCCCGCATGAACGGGGTGTTCGCGTAATAGGTGTCCAGGTCCCGCAGCCGCTCGGTGTCCGCGTCGGCGAGCGCGAACAGCGCGACGATGGCGAGTACCAGCAGCGCGTACGCGGCGATGCTGCGCAGCACCAGGCGCCGCACCCGGGCGCGCGGGCCGCCCCGCCAGTTGATCAGCAGGACGAGCACGCTGCAGCTGTACGCGGAGAGCATGCCGTAGGTCAGCGGGGCACCGAAGTTGGGGATGCCGGTGAGTGAGTTGACCGCGGACAGGGTGGGGGGCGCCGCGCACACGAACACCAGGGCACCGAGGACGATCGCCACGCACGTGGACAGGTTCAGCGGGTTCCGCACGGCCCTGCGCGGGCGGCACAGCAGCACGGCGGACATGCCGAACACGAAGGCGGCCAGATACACGACGAGACTCATGCCGGCCGGCTCCCTGCCGCGCCCGTCGTCGTGACACCCGGCGCGGGCACCACCGTCCCGCGACCGGCCGCCGCACCCAGGACGCCCTCGGAACCGGCCGACGCATCGGCGGAAGCGGGCGGCACGTCGGCGGGACCGGGCGGCACGGCGGTGGGGTTCGGCAGGGCGTCGGCGATGCGGGTCAGGGTGTGGG
>NZ_JAOCQE010000548.1 GCF_025290915.1 Streptomyces sp. 15-116A
CGCTCCGCCGGCCTGCGTCTGCACTACCGGGTGCAGCGGCTGCTCCCGCTGCGCACCGACCGGGCGGTGTTCACCGCCGGTGACGGCCGCGGGCACGGCTGCAACCCGGGCGCCCTGGAGTCCGCGGTGCGGGAGCTCGCCCCGCACATCCGCACCGCCTGGGTCGCCCGGCCCGAGCACCAGCACGCCGTCCCGCCCGGCCCGCGCCGCCTGGTCCCAGGCACCGCCGCCTACTGGACCGCCCTCGCCCGCTCCGCGTACCTGGTGAGCAACACCCACTTCGATCCCGGGCTGCGCAAGCGCAAGGGCCAGGTCCTGGTGCAGACCGAGGCCGGTACCCCGCTCAAGCACATGGGTCTGGACCTCCTCGAACGCCCGGCGGCGTCCCGGGGCACTGACTTCGCGCGGATCCTCGGCGGCGTCGACCAGTGGGACTACGTCGTCTCCGCCAACCGCCACTCCACCCTGACCTGGGAGCGGGTGTACCCCGGCCGCTACACCACGCTGGAGTACGGCCAACCGCGCACCGACCGCCTGCACACCGCGACCGGCGCGGACGTGGCCCGGCTGCGGGAGTCGCTGGGCATCCCCGAGGGCGCGGTGGCGATCCTGTACGCGCCGACCCACCGCGACCACCGCCGCAGCCAGCCCCGCCCGCTGGACCTGGACCGCGTGGTCCGCCGCCTGGGCCCGCGCTTCGTGATCCTGGCCCGCGCCCACCCACTGGACGAAGCTCCGCTCACGGTCACCTCGGGCCGGGTGGTGGACGTCTCCGGCCATCCGAGCGTGGAGTCGCTGTGCCTGGCCTCGGACGCCCTGGTCACGGACTACTCCTCGCTGATGTTCGACTACGCGGGCCTGGACCGGCCGATCGTGCTGCACACCCCCGACCGGGAGGCGTACGAGGAGGCCCGGGGCACGTACTTCGACGTGGCCGAGTTCCCGCCGGGGGCGCTGGCGCGCAGCGAGGACGAGCTGATCGACATCTTCGCCACGGGCCACTGGCGCGGCTCGCGCTCGGCGCAGCTGCGGGCGGCGTTCCGCGCCCGGTTCTGCCCGCACGACGACGGCCGCGCCGCCGAGCGGGTGGTGCGCCGGGTGGTGCTCGGCGAGAGCGAACTGCCGCCGGTGGTCCCGTTGTCGGAGCGCCGCCCGGTGCCGTCGGCCGCAGCCGGGCTCGACCGGGCGC
>NZ_JAOCQE010000549.1 GCF_025290915.1 Streptomyces sp. 15-116A
CGGCACGCCGAGAGCACGCTCCCCCACCCTCGAACCGCGCTTCGCACGGCTCGGGCGGGAGGTGCCCCCACGCCGCCGCCAGGCCCGCCCTTCGGGCGGACGACGGGAATTTGACGACAGGGCCTAGCCCGCCGCTGCTACGACGTAGGCTGGAGTGCGCACTTCGTCCCACACCCGGAGCACCTTTTTCGTGAGTGACCAGCCCCGTCGGCCCCGCAGACCCGCCAAGCCCTACCGCCGGCCCAAGAAGGACCCCGTCCGCGTCCTCGCCTTCGAGGCCCTGCGGGCCGTGGACGAGCGGGACGCCTACGCCAACCTCGTCCTGCCACCGCTGCTGCGCAAGGCACGCGAGAGCGGTGACTTCGACGCGCGGGACGCGGCGCTCGCCACCGAGCTGGTGTACGGGACGCTGCGCCGGCAGGGGACGTACGACGCGGTCATCGCGGAATGTGTCGACCGGCCGCTGCGCGAGGTCGACCCGCCGGTGCTGGACGTGCTCAGCCTCGGTGCGCACCAGCTGCTCGGGACGCGGATCCCCACGCACGCCGCCGTGTCGGCGTCCGTGGAGCTGGCGCGGGTGGTGCTCGGCGACGGGCGGGCCAAGTTCGTCAACGCCGTGCTGCGCAAAGTCGCCCAGGACGATCTCGACGGCTGGCTGGAGCGGGTCGCGCCGCCCTACGACGAGGATCCCGAGGACCATCTCGCCGTCGTGCACTCGCATCCGCGCTGGGTGGTCTCCGCGCTGTGGGACTCCCTGGGCGGCGGGCGCGCCGGGATCGAGGAGCTGCTGCGGGCCGACAACGAGCGGCCCGAGGTGACGCTGGTCGCCCGTCCCGGGCGGGCCACCACCGAGGAGCTGCTGACCGAGGAGGCCGCCGAGCCGGGGCGCTGGTCGCCCTACGCCGTGCGGCTGACCGAGGGCGGCGAGCCCGGAGCCGTCGAGGCCGTGGCCGAGGGGCGGGCCGGGGTGCAGGACGAGGGCAGCCAGCTCGTCGCGCTGGCGCTCGCGAACGTGCCCGTCGAGGGGCGCGACCGGCTCTGGCTGGACGGCTGCGCGGGACCCGGCGGCAAGGCCGCGCTGCTCGGGGCGCTCGCCGCCGAGCGGGGCGCCGTCCTGCTCGCCTCGGAGAAGCAGCCGCACCGCGCAGGGCTGGTC
>NZ_JAOCQE010000055.1 GCF_025290915.1 Streptomyces sp. 15-116A
CGCCCGGTGCGGCGAGTGGGGGCACCTCCCACGCCCTTAAGGCAGTGGGGGAGCGTGCCGGGCGTCGCAGGGCAGGCGGGACTTTGCGGACACCCCCTAGGACCTGCGGCGGGGCTTGCCCCGTCGTGGGTTCTTCGCCGCGCCGCCGGTGCCGGTCCGGCGGCTGCCGCCCGCCGTCCGCGGCTGCTGGGCCCGGCCACTTCCCGCGCGGCGGTCCTTCTGCGGCGCGGCGCCGTCGGGCTGCTTGCGGCCGCGGGTGCTGTTGACGGTCCGGCCGCGGACGATGCCGATGAAGTCCTCCACCCGGTCCGTGTGCGCGTCCTCGGGCCAGGCCAGCGCGACGCTCGACGCGGGGGCGTCCGTGAGCGGCCGGTGGGTGAGGTCCTTGCGGTGGTGCAGCCGGGCCAGCGACAGCGGTACGACGAGCACGCCGATCCCGGCGGCGACCAGTTCCACGGCGTCGGCGGTGGTGGCGGGGCGCTCCAGGGCGGGGCGGCCGGGCAGCGCCTCCCAGCCGAGGACGTCGTCGAGGGGGTGCAGCACGATGTCGTCGGCCAGATCCTCGACGGACACCTCGTCGGCGGCGGTCACGAGATGGTCCCTGGGGACCACGACGACCGTCTGCTCGGTGTAGAGGGGGATCGCGCTGAGGACCGTCCGGTCGACGGGCAGCCGGACCAGTCCGGCGTCCGCGTCCCGGCCCAGCAGCCGCTCGGGGGCCTCACCGGGCGGCACCTGGGTGAGGGTCAGCGGGACGTCGGGCAGCCGCTCGTTCCAGATGCGCACCCATTTGTCGGGCATCACCCCGGGTACGTACACGAGCCGGAACGAGGGGGACACTTCCGAGCCTGTCACCTGGCCAGGTTACCGGCCGTGGTCGGCGCTCGCGCACACGCTCGATACCCTGGACCCCATGACGTCGCACCAGAGCACCCAGACGATGAAGCCCGCGACCGCGGCGAAGAAGCTGGGTGTGTACCTCGAGGCCACCCCCGCCGAGTTCCGTGAGGGTGTGGTCTCCCGCGCCGAGCTGAACGCGCTCCAGGCGGACCCGCCCCAGTGGCTGCGGGATCTGCGGCGCGACGGCCCGCACCCCCGTCCGGTGGTCGCGGCGAAGCTGGGCGTGTCGATCTCCGGTCTGGCGCGCGGCGGGATCACCGAGCCCCTCACCACCGAGCAGATCGAGGCGCTGAAGCAGGAGCGGCCGGAGTGGCTGGAGCGGGAGCGCGCGACTCAGGCGGAGGTCCGCAGGGAGGCGGCCCGCCTCAAGCAGCGCAAGGCGGAGGGCACGGACGACTGACGTCCCTCGCGGCACGCGGGACCACGGTGATCGTGATGTGCGCGCCCGGCCGGGCCCACACCCGGGCCGTCGCCGCGTGGTCCGCGGGCAGGGTGGGTGTGGTGGTCCGGGCGGGGCCGGTCAGCTCGATGCGCCAGCCGCCCGGCCCGGGCGGCACGGAGACCTCGGTGACTCCGTGCCCGGCCCGGTACGTGAGACGGAACACGCCCCGGTCGGGCTCGTACCCCTCGGCGGTGATACGGCCCGCCACGGCTCGAGCGTACGGCGCGGCGGTCTGTTCCTTGTTCGTGCGGAAGCGGCCCTCGGCGTCGACGGCGCAGTACCCGCCGCCGTAGCACCAGACGTAGCCCGCCCAGCCGGAGCTGTAGCGGTTCAGGGAGGCCAGGGCGTCCCGGTAGAAGCGGCCCATGTTCGGCAGGGAATTGTTCAGCGGGCCCCACTCCCCCACGACGACCGGGACACGGTACCGGCGCGGGTAGACGGTCACGGCCGACTCGTAGGCCTCGATCCAGCCCGCCGACGGGTCGTAGTCGGCGCCCGCCTCCATCGCCGTGTTGTAGAAGTGCGGGGCGTAGACCGCCTTGCGGTCGTGGATGCGGCCCAGACCGGTGGGGACGCCCTCGCCGACGATGGGGGTCGGTTCGAAGAAGATCCACGCGTCGTCGTCGACGGAGCGGACGGCGTCGGCGAGGCGGTTGTACAGCGGCGTGAGGTGGTCGCGTTCGATCCGGCGGGCGGCGGTCGGCAGGTCCTCGCCGGGGGCGATCTCGCCCATGGGTTCGTTGATCAGGTCGTAGCCGAGGACGGCGGGGTGGTCCCCGAGCCGTCCGGCGAGCACGCGCCACATGTCCGCCTGGGCGCGCCGCAGGTCCGGGTCCTCGTAGAGGTGGGTGAACGCCCGCTGCACGGCCGGTTCGAAGTACTCGGCGAACCAGTCGTCCGGGTGCGGCGTGAACGGCAGTCCGTCGGTCCTCGTGGCCCACTCCGGGATGCCGCGGTGTCCGAACGCGGGCCCGTAGACGTCCTGGTGGGCGTCGACGAGCACGTGGACGCGGTGTTCGTGCGCCCAGTCGAGGATGCGCTCGATCTTGCGGAGGTACCGCTCGCTGTAGTGGCCGCGCTCGGGTTCGAGGTCGTCCCAGAAGACCAGGAGACGGGCAAAGTTGAAGCCCCGGGCGCGCAGATCGCGGAAGTGGCGCTCGGTGATCGCGGAGAGCGCGGCCTCACCTCGGTGCGTCTTGTCCTCGACGTTCCAGCCGCGCAGGGTCAGCACGCGGCCCTGGTCGTCCGTGAGCCGGGGGATGCCGGGAGGCGGCTGCGGGTGATCGGTGGTCTCCGCCCGGGCGGCTCCGGTGGAGAGCAGCAGGGCGCTGAGGGCTGTGCAGACGAACGCGGCGAGCAGACGGCGGTACACGGGACCTCCGGCACGGTCGGTCGGCAGTGCGGGAGATCACAGCAGGAAACGTGAGCATTGTTCAAGAGTGCGTCGGCGTCTTCCTGCTGAGCCGCGACGGCCGCGATGAGCCGGGCACCCGTGTCGATCTTCTCCGCGACCACGGGCGCCCGGGCCCTGCCTTTCCACGGGGCGCCCGGCCTGACCTACTACGGGCGCCCGGGCCCTCCCCTGCTACGGGCGCTCGGCGCCTCCGTCCTCCACCGGCTGGAGTGTCTCGGCCGGCGGTGCCGAGCCCTGGGCCGGCGCCGCCGTGGCTTCCGCGGGCTTGGCGCGGGGCCGGGTCAGGCGGAGGGCCAGGGGCTCGGTGAAGCGGGCGGTGAGGGGGCCGAGGATGACCAGGACCAGCACGTACGCCGTGGCCAGGGGGCCCAGCTCGGGTTCGATGCCGGCGGTGACCGCGAGGCCCGCGATGACGATGGAGAACTCGCCGCGGGCGACCAGGGTGCCGCCCGCGCGCCAGCGGCCCTTGGGGGAGATTCCGGCCCGGCGGGCGGCCCAGTAACCGGTGGCGATCTTGGTGAGCGCCGTGACGACGGCGAGGGCCAGGGCGGGGAGGATCACCGGGGGGATCGACTGCGGGTCGGTGTGCAGGCCGAAGAACACGAAGAAGACCGCGGCGAACAGATCCCTCAGGGGCGCCAGCAGGTTGTGGGCGCCCTCGGCGACCTCGCCCGACAGGGCGATGCCCACGAGGAACGCGCCGACGGCCGCCGAGACCTGCAGCTGCTGGGCGAGACCGGCGACGAGCAGGGTGAGGCCGAGGACCACCAGCAGGAGCTTCTCCGGGTCGTCGCTGGAGACGAAGCGGGAGATCACCCTGCCGTAGCGGACGGCGGCGAAGAGGACCAGCCCGGCGACGCCGAGCGCGATGGCGAGGGTCATGCTGCCCGCGGCGAGGCTGACGCCGGCCAGCAGGGCGGTGATGATCGGCAGGTAGACCGCCATCGCCAGGTCCTCGAGGACGAGGATGCTGAGAACGACCGGGGTCTCCCGGTTGCCCAGGCGTCCGAGGTCGCCGAGGACCTTCGCGATGACGCCGGACGACGAGATCCAGGTGACGCCGGCCAGGACCACCGCGGCGACCGGGCCCCAGCCGAGGAGCAGCGCGAGGGCGGCGCCGGGCAGGGCGTTGAGCGCCATGTCGACGAGACCGGCCGGGTACTGCGTCTTGAGGTTGGAGACCAGGTCGCTGGCCGTGTACTCCAGGCCCAGCATGAGCAGCAGCAGGATCACACCGATCTCGGCGCCGATCGCGACGAACTCCTCGCTCGCGCCGAGCGGCAGCAGTCCTCCCTCGCCGAACGCCAGCCCGGCGAGCAGATACAGGGGGATCGGCGAGAACCGCAGGCGACCGGCGAGCCGGCCCAGCAGACCGAGGCCGAGGATGATCGCGCCGAACTCGATCAGGAAGATCGCGGAGGAGTGCACGCGCTCACTCCCGCCCGAGTATCTCGGCGGCGGCCTCGATGCCCTCGCGGGTGCCGATCAGGATGAGGGTGTCCCCGCCCGCCAGCCGGAAGTCCGGCGCGGGCGACGGAATCGCCTCCGCCCGGCGCAGGACCGCGACGATCGACGCCCCGGTCTCGGTGCGCATCCGGGTCTCCCCCAGCAGCCGGCCGTTCCAGTGGGACGCGGCGGACAGCTCGATGCGCTCGGCGACCAGACCGAGGTCGGTGGTGTGCAGCAGATTGGGGCTGTGGTGGGCGGGCATCAGGGCGTCGATCAGCGCGGCCGACTCGGCGACGGACAACTTCAGCGACTGGGCGCAGGCGTCGGGATCGTCGGAGCGGTAGATGTTGACCGTGCGGGCGCCGTCCCGGTGCGCGATGACGGACAGGTGCTGGTGCTCACGCGTGGTGAGGTCGTATTTCACGCCGATGCCCGGCAGCGGCGTGGTGCTCATCCGTGGAGCAGGCACAGCCCGTCCCCTTCCAGGTTCTCTTCGTTCTCGTGCGTTCCGGCTCGCCGGGTGCGGTGTCTCCTCGCACTGATGATCCACACCCGCACCGGACATCGTGCCATCCGGCCGATCGGCCGGAACATGGGTGTTGCCACGGATGGACAAGGGCCGCGCCCCGGCCGCAGGATGCCCGGGGAGGCCGTGTCACCGCGGATCGGACAGGCCGCGTAGGCGTCCGTGCCCGCGGGTACTCGAAAGCGCTGCCGGGGACGGGAGTGAGCAGTGAACGACACGGTGATCGTTGGAGTGGACGGCTCGCCGTCGAGTCTCGCCGCGGTCGATGTCGCCGCCCGTGAGGCCCATCTGCGCGGCGCCCAGCTCAGGATCGTGCACGCCTTCAGCCAAACCGGCGACCTGGACCCGATGATCCACGGGGTGCTGGCCCAGGCCGAGCAGCGCGCCCACGACCTCGCGCCGGACCTGGACATCGCGAGGACGGTGGCGGCCGGTGACACGCTGACGGTGTTGCGGAGCGAGTCGCGGCACGCGGTGCTGGCGGTGGTCGGCCGGCGGGGGCACGGCGGGTTCGGGGACCTGCTGCTCGGCTCGACGGTGGTGAAGCTGGCCGCGCACGGGCACTGTCCGGTCATGGTGGTCCGGGGGCGTCCCGATCCGAAGGGCCCCGTGCTGCTCGCCGTGGACGGCTCGCCGGCCGGGACCGCGGCGGCGCGGTTCGCCTTCGCCGAGTGCGCGCTGCGCGAGGCGCCGCTGATCGCGATGCACGTGTGGAACACGTGGAGCGAGCCGACGCCCTACGAGGGGCCCGCCGACCCGCTGAACGTCGTCGTGGATCTGGACCGGCTGCGCGAGACCCATCAGCGGCTGCTCGTGGACGCCCTGGCGGCGCAGCGCACTGCCCATCCGGAGGTCACCGTGGAGGCGCGGCTGGAGCGGGGCCGGGTGCGTCATGCGCTGCTGGAGGCCTCGCGGGAGGCTCAGCTGCTGGTGACGGGGGCGCGCGGGCACGGCGGCTTCACCGGGATGCTGCTGGGCTCGGTCAGCCAGGCGCTGCTGTACCACGCCGACTGCCCGGTGATCGTGGTGCGGCACCAGGAGTGAGCTTCCTACCATGGGGCGCATGGCACAACGGCCTTCGGAACGGACGACGGGGACGAAGCGGACGGCGCGGACGGCTCAGGCGGCGCCTTCCGCGAAGCCGCGGCTGCTGTCGGGCGGCAACCCGCAGATCCCCAAGGGCGACGGCGACGAGCCCGTCCAGGCGTACATCGAGGCGATGCCGGACTGGAAACGGGAGGTCGGCCGCCGGCTGGACGACCTCGTGGTCCGTACCGTCCCCGGCGTGCGCAAGGCGGTCCGCTGGAACTCGCCGTTCTACGGCGTCGAGGGCAACGGGTGGTTCCTCAGCCTCCACTGCTTCACCCGGTACGTGAAGGTGACCTGGCTCAACGGCTCGTCCCTGGACCCGCTCCCGCCGGGCGCGTCCAAGCACGAGCACGTGCGCTACCTCGACATCCACGAGGACGAGGAACTCGACGAGGAGCAGCTGAGGAGCTGGCTCCTTCAGGCCGCGGAGCTGCCCGGCGACGATCTCTTCTGAGTTTCCCGGGACCTCCTGGCCACGGAACCGAGTCCCGGAATCGACCCGCACCACGACACCGGAGCAGTCCTGGAAATCCGGAACTGCACCCGGCATATTCCCTTCCGTCACCCACGGTATCGCCCTGTTCCGGCGCCCGTTGGACTTTCTGAATTCCTTACCCGCGCACGGCGATCTGGTGGGGATACGCCTCGGTCCCCTGCGTGCCTGGATGGTGTGCCACCTCCGGCTGGTCCACGAGATGCTCAGGGACACCGCCACGTTCGACAAGGGCGGGCCGCTCTACGAACGGCTCCGACCGCTGATGGGTGATGGCGTCGTCACCTTCCCGTACGCCGACCACCGCCGCCAGCGCCGGCTGCTGCAGCCCGCCTTCCGGCCCGCGCGGGTCACCGCCCATGTCGACGCGATGGGCGAGGAAGCCCTGTCCGTGTGCCGCGGATGGCGCGCGGGGCGGACGGTCGACATCAGCGCGGCCATGATGACGCTGACGACCGGCGCGGTCAGCCGCGTCCTGTTCTCCGACTCACTGGACACCGCGCGGACCGCCGAGGTGCGGGACTGTCTCACCGAGGTCGTGCACGGGCTGTTCGTCCGTACGGTGGTGCCGATCGACGCCCTCTTCCGGCTCCCCACACCGGCGAACCGCCGGTACCGCGACGCGGTCGCCCGCCTGCACCGCCTCGTCGACGCGGCGATCGCCGAACGCCGTGCGGGCGGCGCCCGCGACGACCTGCTGGGGACGCTGCCGGCCGAGGCCGGCTGCGCCGACTCCGCGGTGACGGACCAGGAGGTGCACGACCAGCTCGTCTCCCTCCTGCTCACCGGCGCCGAGAGCCCGTCCCTGTGCCTGTCCTCCGCCTTCGGCCTGCTCGCCCGGCACCCTGAGACCGAACACCAGCTGCACACCGAGGTCGACACCGTGCTCGCCGGACGGGAGCGGCCCGGCCCCGACGACCTGTCCCGCCTGGTCTACACACGGGCCGTGATCGAGGAGACCCTGCGACACTCGCCGCCGGGGTGGCTCTTCACCCGGATCACCACCAGGGACGTCGAGTTCGGCGGGCGCCGGCTGCCGCGGGGCACCACCGTGCTCTACAGTCCTTATCTGCTGCACCACACGCCCGCGTCGTTCCCGGAGCCGGAGCGGTTCCGCCCCGAGCGGTGGCTGTGCGGGCGGTCGCTGTCCGGGGTCGGCGACGACGGGCCGTACGGTCCGATGGTCCCGTTCAGCGCGGGCAGCCGGAAATGCCTCGGCGACAGTTTCGCCATGGCGCAGACCACGGTGGCCCTCGCGACCATCGCCCGCCACTGGCGGCTGCGCCACTGCCGGGACCCGTCGCGCCGGTGCGTCCGGCGGTCACGCTGGGACCGCGGTCGCTGCCGATAATCGTGTCGGAACGGGCGCAACAGCCGGAACGGGCGGAATTCCGGAGGGCGGGTGACGAAGATGCAGACGACGCGTGAGAAATTGCCGGTCGACACACAGAACGGAATTACCGGGCCCCCTTTGACCGAGATGATCGACACTCATCTCCACATGCCTTTCCCGTTCGCGAGCAATCCGCATGAGCCTGAAAAATGATCGCCCGCACCCGGCCGGCCGAACTCGCCTCGTACACCAGCCCCGGCATGGACGCGGGTCTGCTGCAGATCATCGCGAACCAGATCGCGTACCAATTCGTCTTCGACGACCGGGCGGAGGAGGTCGGCCGGAAGTCGCCGGGCCTGCTGCTGCCGATGCTGGAGGAGAGTGTCGCCGTCCTGAGGGACGACGCCTTCCCCTCGACCACCCTCGGTGCGGCCCTGGCGGATCTGTACCGGCAGGTCAGGGAGCGGTGCACGCCCGCGCAGGCCGCGCGCTGGGCCGCCAAGAGCCGTGAGTACGTGCACGGCCTGCTGTACGAGGCCGTCGCACAGGCCCACACCCCGCCGATACCGACCCGGCTGTGCACCTCGATACGGGCGCTCACCGCGGGCGTCTTGCCCCGGCGGATGGCGAGCTCGACCGCCTCGAACGGGCTGCCCCCGGTGACCGTCCAGCACTCCTCGCAGAATCCGTCCTCCGCGTCGTCCCCCACCTCGCCGCGCACAACCAGGCCGCGGAGGCCATCCGGGCCGCGGGGTTCGGGCCCACGGCGGCCGCCCGCCATCTGCTGGAGGTGCCCTGCGAGGGACGGCCCGAGGCGGTGGCCTGTCTGCGCGAGGCGGCCCGCGAGTACTTGCGCGCGGGCGCCCCGGAGGCCGCCCGGCGGTTGCTGACGCGGGCGCTGCAGGAGCCGCCGCTGCCGGAGGAGCGCGCCGCGTTGCTGCACGAACTCGCCTGCTCCACCTTCCTGATCAAACCCACCGCCACGGTCGTCCACCTCCAGCAGGCGCTGGAGGAGCCCGGGGTCGATCCGGAGCTGCGCGCGTCCATCGTGTACCGGCTCACGCAGGCGCTGGCGCACACCGACCGGATGGCCGAGGCCGCGTCCGTCGCCGCCGAGGAGGCGCGGCGTGCCGAGCATCCCCGGATCCGGCTGCGCATGCAGGCCGACCACTTCGTGGAAGGTGACCGGACGGAGCCTGGAGGAGCGGTACATCCTGGGTCTGCGCGCCTGGGACGCCGTGGTGTGCGGCGAACCGCGCGGGACGGCACTCGCCCACGCCGAGCGGGCCCTGCGCGGCGGGCTGAGCTGGACCCACGAGAACCGGGGCTTCGAGGTGCCGGTCTCGGTGGCGCTGGTGTTCATGTACTGCGACCAGCCGCGGCGGGCGGAGGAGTTGTCCGCCCGGGGCATGGCCGAGTGCGAGGCCAGGGGCTGGCGCGGCTCCCATCTGGTGCTCGGGCAGACCCTCGCCGGGTACATCCGCTACCGCCGCGGCTGTCTGGCCGAGGCGGAGAACCTGGTGAGGGAGGGGCTGCGCATCGCCGACCGGGTGGAGGGCGCGGTGCCCGCCCAGTGGTACGCCATCGGCGTCCTGGTGCAGACCCTGCTGGCCCGGGGACGCACGGCGGCGGCCCGTCGGCTCGCCGACTCCTACCGCTACGGCGAGGTGACCCCGAACGCGGTGATCTACCCCGAGCCGCGCACGGTGTACGCCGAACTGCTGCTCGCGGAGGGGCGGGACGCCGAGGCAGCCACGCTGCTGTCCGATGTAGGGGACTGGCTGGAGGGGCGGGACTGGCGCAACCCTGCGTGGTGCCCGTGGCAGCTGCGGCTGGCGTCTGCGCTCGCGCGCAGCGCGCCCGACCGGGCGGTCCATCACGCCCAGGAAGCGGTCAAGCGGGCCCGGGACTTCGGTGCGGCCTCCGTGATCGGGCAGGCGGTGCACACCCTGGCCGAGGTGACCGGCGGACCGGCCTCGCTCGACCTGTACGCGGAGGCCGTCGACCAGCTGCAGCGGTCGCCCGCCTCCTACGAGCTGGCCCGTGCCCTGGTCGGCCACGGGGCGGCGCTGTCCCGCGAGGGGCGGCTGCAGGAGGCCGCGGACCGTCTCTACCGGGGGCTGGAGGGCGCCGTGCACTGCGGTGCGGAGGCGCTGGCCGGCCGGGCCAGGGACGAGCTCGCCGCGGCGGGGCTGAGGCCGCTGCCGCTGCGGTACGCCCAGACGGACACGCTCACCGCGCCCGAGCGCAAGGCGGCGGAACTGGCCGTGCGGGGCATGGAACCGGCGGCGATCGCCGGTGATCTGCGCCTTACCGAGCAGGGCGTACGGCATCTGCTGTCGTCGGTGTACCGCAAGATCGGCACCGATGCCTCGGGCCTCGCCGCGGCGCTGGAGTCGTTCCCCCGGCAGCGGTCGTGAGGGCCGCGGCGCCTGCGCGTCAGCCGTAGGCGCCCCTTCGCGTCAGCCGTGAGCCCTCGCGTGTCAGGACCCCGCGAGGAAGCTCAGTCGTACCCGGCGGTCGGGGTTGTCGCGGTTGGTGTCGACCAGGCAGACCGACTGCCACGTGCCGAGTTCGAGGCGGCCGTCGATCACGGGCAGGGTCGCGTGGGGCGGGACGAAGGCGGGCAGTACGTGGTCGCGGCCGTGGCCGGGGCTGCCGTGGCGGTGCTGCCAGCGGTCGTCGGCGGGCAGCAGGGTGTGCAGGGCGGCCAGCAGGTCGTCGTCGCTCCCGGCGCCGGTCTCGATGACGGCGATCCCGGCCGTGGCGTGGGGCACGAAGACGTTCAGCAGACCGTCGCGGCCGGCCGCCGTCTCCCGCAGGAAGGACTCGCAGTCGCCGGTGATGTCGACGACCCTCTCCGCGGAGCCGGTGGTGAGGTTGATGACGCGGGTGCTGAAGGCATCTGACATGCCCCCATCCTGACCCATGCGCCACGCTTCCCCTGGGAAGGCCCGGGAAGATCCACGGTCACGGCGTGGTTGTTGAAAGTGTGAGCAACGTGCGCGAGGTCGACGTGGTCGTCATCGGTGCCGGGCAGGCCGGTCTGTCCAGCGCCTATCACCTGCGGCGTACCGGCTTCGTGCCGGACCGCGACTTCGTGGTCCTCGACCACTCCCCCGGCCCCGGTGGCGCATGGCGGTTCCGGTGGCCGTCGCTGACGTACGGCAAGGTGCACGGCATGCACGCGCTGCCCGGCATGGAACTCACGGGCGCCGATCCGGCGCGGCCCTCCGCCGAGGTGATCACCGAGTACTTCGACCGCTACGAGCAGACGTTCGACCTGCGCATACGGCGCCCCGTGGATGTACGGGCCGTACGGGAGGCGGGCGACGGGCGGCTGCTGGTGGAGACCTCGGACGGCAGCTGGTCGACGCGGGCCCTGATCAACGCGACCGGCACCTGGGACCGGCCGTTCTGGCCCCGCTACCCGGGCCAGGAGACGTTCCGGGGACGGCAGTTGCACACCGCGCAGTACCCGGGGCCCGAGGCGTTCGCCGGGCAGCGGGTGGTCGTGGTCGGCGGTGGGGCGTCGGGCACGCAGCATCTGCTGGAGATCGCGCCCTACGCGGCGGCCACGACGTGGGTGACCCGGCGGCCGCCGGTGTTCCGCGAGGGCCCCTTCGACGAGGAGGCGGGCCGTTCGGCCGTGGCGCTGGTCGAGGAGCGGGTGCGGCAGGGGCTGCCGCCGCGCAGTGTCGTCTCGGTGACCGGGCTGCCGCTGAACGACGCGATCCGCCGGGGCATCGCCGAGGGCGTTCTGGACCGGCAGCCCATGTTCGACCGGATCATCCCGGACGGTGTCGAGTGGCGGGACGGCCGGCGAGTGGCGGCCGACGTCATCCTGTGGGCCACCGGGTTCCGTCCCGTGGTGGACCATCTCGCCCCGCTGAGGCTGCGGGGACCGGGCGGCGGCATCCGCCTGGAGGGCACTCGCGTGGCCGCCGATCCGCGCATCCACCTGGTGGGCTACGGCCCGTCCGCCAGCACCATCGGCGCGAACCGGGCGGGCCGCGCGGCGGTGCGGGACATCAGGCGGCTCCTGGCCGATGAGCCGCTCGCCGCCGCTTGATGTCTCGTCCTCAGTGCGGTGACGGGCGTCGTTCGTGCGGTGACGGGCGTCCTTCGCGCGGTGACGGGCGGCTCACTGCTTCGCCGGTTCCGTCTGCTTCGCCTTGCGCTGTTCGGCGTTGAACTCGGCGACGTTGCGCCGGTGTTCCTCGAAGTTCGCGGTGAAGCGGGTGTCGCCGGGCTTGACCGTGACGAAGTAGAGCCAGTCGCCGGGCGTGGGGTTGATCGCGGCGCGGAGGGCTTCCTCGCCGGGGTTGCCGATGGGGGTGGGCGGCAGGCCCATGCGCCGGTAGGAGTTGTAGGGGCTGTCGACCTTCGTGTCGGCCTTGGTGCCGGCCACCTTCGCGTGCAGCGTCGGCCGGTCGAGCGCGTAGGTGACGGTGGAGTCCATCTGCAGCGGCATGCCGCGCTCCAGCCGATTGAAGATCACCCGGGCGACCTTGCCCATGTCGGCCTCGGTGGAGGCCTCCGCCTGGACGATGCTGGCGATGGTGACCGCCTGGTAGACGTTCATGGCGTTGCGCTGCGCCCCGGCGGCGACGGGCACGCCGTTGAACTTCCGGTTGGCGGTGTCGGCCATCGCCGACAGCAGCTTCTCGGGGGTCGTGCCCTTGTGCAGCGGATACGTCCCCGGGAAGAGGTAGCCCTCCGGGTTGCCCTCCGCGTCGTTGGGCAGCTTGACGTGGGCCTTGGCGAGGGACTTCTTCGTGGTGCCGGCGGGCAGGGCGAGGGCCTTGTCGACGGCGGCGTACACCTGGCTCGCGCGCCAGCCCTCCGGGATGACGAGGGCCGTGGGGCGGGAGTCCTCCCCCTCGCCGATGATCAGCAGCGGCACCGCCACGGCGGTGCCTGCCACGACGGCCCCGGTCGCCATGAGGGCGAGACGGCCCCGGCGCGTCAGTCGGATCGAGTTCCGTGACGGAGTGTTCGTCTGCATGCGGGCACGGTAACCCGCATATCGTCACAAACCCGGCATATTTTCATCTTGTCGGTTCCAGTTGGGCATCCCGGCGTACGAGGGCCGCATAGCGCCCCGCCCGCTCCAGCAGCTCCTCGTGCGTGCCGCGTTCGACGACGCGTCCGGAGTCGAGCACCACGATCTGGTCGGCACCGCGGACGGTGGACAGCCGGTGGGCGATGGTGAGTGTGGTGCGGTTCGCCGACAGGGCGTCGATGGCCTCCTGGACGGCTGCCTCGGTGCGGGTGTCGAGGGCGCTGGTGGCCTCGTCGAGGACCAGCACCGGCGGATCGCGCAGGATGGTGCGGGCGATCGCCAGACGCTGCTTCTCACCGCCGGAGAAGCGGTGACCACGCTCGCCGACGACGGTGTCGTACCCGTCGGGCAGCGACGCGATGTGGTCGTGGATCTGCGCCGCCGTCGCCGCCGCGTACAGCTCCTCGTCGGTGGCGTCCGGCTTGGCGAAGCGCAGATTGTCGGCGACGGAGGCGTGGAAGAGGTACGTCTCCTGGGAGACGACGCCGACCGCGCGGGCGAGCGTGTCGAAGTCCAGGTCGCGCACGTCGACCCCGTCGAGCGTGACCCGGCCGCCCGTCACGTCGTACAGCCGCGGAACGAGATGACCCAGCGTGGACTTGCCCGCGCCGGTCGAACCGACGACGGCGAGGCTGGAGCCCGCGGGGACGGCGATGTCGATGCCGTCGAGGACGGGGCCGCTCTTGTCGTCGTAGCGGAACTCGACGTTCTCGAAGCGGACCTCGCCCTTGATCCTCTCCAGGCGCACCGGGTCCGGGCGTTCGGTGATGTCGATCGGCAGGTCCAGGTACTCGAAGATGCGCTGGAACAGGGCGAGCGAGGCCTGGATCTGGACGCCGGTCGACAGCAGGCTCACGGCGGGCCGGAACAGGCCCTGCTGGAGCGAGACGAACGCGACGATGGTGCCGATGGAGACCTCGGGTCCGCCCGCCTGGACGGCGACGCCCGCGGTCCAGTAGATGACGGCGGGCATGGCGGCCATGACGATCGTGATGACGGCCATGCGCCAGCGGCCGGCCATGTTCGACCGCACCTCCAGATCCACAAGGCGCTCCGACTCGCCGGCGAAGGCCCCGGTCAGGGAGTCGGAGCGGCCCATGGTGCGGCCCAGCAGGATGCCGCTGACGGACAGCGACTCGGTGACCGTGGCCGCCATCGCGGCCATCTGCTTCTGCCGTTGGGTGGTGATCTTCTTGCGCTCGTTGCCGACCCGGCGGCTGATCCACACGAACACCGGCAGCAGCGCCAGGGAGACGACGGTGAGCCGCCAGTCGAGGGCGAGCATCGCGACGACGGTCGCCACCACGCTGGTGAGGTTGGAGACCAGGGAGGTGGCCGTGGAGGTCACGGTGGCCTGCATGCCGCCGATGTCGTTGGCGATGCGGGACTGGACCTCGCCGGTGCGGGTGCGGGTGAAGAAGGCGAGCGACATGCGCTGGAGCCGGCCGTAGACGGCCGTGCGCAGATCGTGCATGACGCGCTGCCCGACGGTGGTGGAGATGAGGGTCTGCAGGACGCCGAAGACGCTGGTGAGGACCGCGCTGAGGATCATGCCGAGGGCGAGCAGGCTGAGCAGCCCGGTCCGGCCCTCGGGGATCGCGACGTCGAGGATCGCCTTCAGCAGGAAAGGCGAGGCGACGGTGACCAGCGACGAGGCGCCGACGAGCAGACCGACGACCGCGAGGCGGCCGCGGTAGGGGCGGAAGAGACGCAGGATCCGACGGACCTGCCGGGGCGGCTGCTCGCCCTTGGCTCCGGCGGGTGGGGTCCAGACGGGTTCGTGGTCGGGGTGCATGGTCTCCTTCGAGGGTGCGAACGGTCGGAGTGCAGCTCATTGTTACCTATGCTCATAATGAGTGTCCTCCTGATATTGTTCCCGCATGACCGCCCCCGACCCCGACGGCCTGCTGGCCGAGCAGCTGCTTCGGCTCACCCGCCGGGTGCACCGCATCCAGAAACGACACCTGGAGCGACGCGAACTCGGCATCACCCCCGCCCAGTCACGGCTGCTGCGCACCCTCGCGCACTACGCCTCGCCGCCGCGCATGGCCGATCTCGCCGAGCGGCTGGAAGTGGTGCCCCGGGCGGTGACGACCCTGGTCGACGGGCTGGAGGCGAGCGGCAAGGTACGGCGGGTGCCGGATCCGGCCAATCGGCGGGTGATCCGCATCGAGCTGACCGACGAGGGACGTGCCGCGCTGCGGGAGCTGCATGCGGCGCGCAGATCCGCCGCCGAGGAGATCCTCGCTCCGCTGGGCGAGGAACAGCGCGAGGTCCTGGGCCGGTTGCTCGACACCCTGATCGACGGAACGGCCGCCACACGCTGAGTCCCGCGTCCCAGCCTGTTCCGGGCGCCGGTGCGGAAAACCGGTTGCCTGCCCGCACGGAGCGGCGGCAACCTGTCACGGTTTGCTGACTCTCCGCCTGCCCGTGCTCCAAGTCCCTGGGACATCATGCAGATTCAAGACCTTCCCTATTCCGACCCGGGTGTGCCCGACGCACGCTCGGGTCCCCGATTCCTGTGGTGGCTCTTCCGCAACCAGCTGTCCGGGCAGCTCACGTCACTCGCCTGGGGGCTGCTGCACTTCGCCTCCGTCGCCTCGCTGCCGTTCTGCGTGGGTACGGCCGTGCAGGCCGCCGTCGACCGCTCGGGCGGCCGGCTCGCGCTGGCGGGCGGCCTGCTGGCGCTGGCCTGCGCCGGCAACGCGGTCGGCGACACCTTCCTGCACCGGGCGGCCGTCACCAACTGGATCACCGCCGCCGCGCGCGTCCAGCAACTGCTGGCCCGCAAGGCGGCCGCCCTCGGTGCCGCGCTGACCCGGCGGGTCGCGGCCGGTGAGGTGGTGGCCGTGTCCACCGGTGACGTCGAGAAGATCGGCTGGTTCGTGGAGGCCCTGTCGCGGTTCACCGCGGCGGCGGTCACCATCGTCCTCGTCTGCGTCGGCCTCGTCGTCTACCAGCCCGCGCTCGGTGTCGTCGTCGCCGTGGGACTGCCCGTGCTCGCCGTCGCCGTGCTGCCGCTGCTGCCCCGTGCCACCCGGCGGGCCGACGTCCAGCGCGAGAAGGCGGGGCGCGCCACCGAGCTCGCCTCGGACACCGTGGCGGGGCTGCGCGTGCTGCGCGGCATCGGCGGCGAGGAGCTCTTCCTCGACCGCTACCGCCGCGCCTCCCAGGAGGTGCGCCACGCCGCCGTGCGCAGTGCCCGCATGTGGTCGCTGATCGCCGCGATCCAGGTGCTGCTGCCGGGACTGCTGCTGATCAGCGTGGTCTGGTACGGCGTGTATCTCGCCCGCCAGGGCCGCATCGAGGTCGGTGAACTCGTCACCGTCTACAGCTCGGTCATGCTGCTGACGTATCCGCTACGTCATTTCGAAGAGATCGCGATGGCGTACTCCTTCTCCAAGCCCTCGGCCCGGCGGGCCGCGCGGGTGCTGGCGCTGGAGCGGGCCACGGACACCGCGGGTTCACGGGCCGGCGAGGCCCCCTCCGGCGATCTGTACGACCCGGAGACGGGCCTGCTCGCCCCGGCCGGTGTGCTCACCGCCGTGGTGTGCGGAGACCCCGACGCGGCGGGGAGGCTGGCCGAACGGCTCGGCGGACACGCCGCCCAGGCCGGCACCTCCGTGCTGCTCGGCGGTGTACCGCTCGACGAACTGCCCCTGGACTGCGCCCGGCAGGCCGTGCTGGTCCAGGACAAGGACCCGGTGCTGCTGTCCGGGACACTGCGCGAGCTGCTCGACGTACCCGCGTCCGGGCAGGTCGATCCGCGGGCGGCCCTGGACGCCGCGCAGTGCGGGGACGTGCTCGCGGCGCTGGTGCAGGGCTCACTGGACGTCCAGGACCCGATGGACGCGCGGCTCACCGAGCGCGGGCGGTCCCTGTCCGGGGGCCAGCGCCAGCGGCTGGCGCTGGCCCGGTCGCTGGTCACCGACCCCGAGGTGCTCGTCCTGGACGAACCCACCTCGGCGGTCGACTCGCACACCGAGGCCCGGATCGCCCAGGGCGTCCGCGCTCTGCGCGCCGGACGCACCACCGTGGTGTTCACCTCCTCACCGCTGCTGCTGGACCGGGCCGACCGCGTGGTGTTCCTGCACGAGGGCACGGTCGTGGCCGTCGGCGGCCACCGCGACCTGGTCCACACCGAGCCGCGGTACCGGGCGGTGGTGACCCGGGAGACCGAGGACGAGGTGCTGCGCGAGAACGGCCAGGTGCCGCACGAGGACAGCCATGCGCTGCGCGAGGACGCGGTGCTGCGGCGGCTGGAGAAGCTCGAAGAGATCGAGGAGACAGCATGATCGGCGTAGCGCCACCGGCCTACGATCCGGCGGCCCCGACCACGGCCGGCACCCTGCCGGTGGGAGCCCCCGCGACCGTCCGCGCGTACGTCGGCGAACTGCTCCGCCGGCACCGCCGGGCCTTCCTGCTCCTGATCACCGTGAACACCATCGCCGTGATCACCTCGATGGTGGGCCCCTATCTGCTCGGCGGGCTGGTGGAGCGGGTCTCGGACGGGGCGCGCGAGCTGCATCTGGAGCTCACGGCCGGTCTGTTCGTGCTCGCGCTCGTCGCGCAGGCGGTGTTCGTACGGCAGGTGCGGCTGCGCGGGGCGATGCTCGGCGAGCGGATGCTGGCCGATCTGCGCGAGGACTTCCTGGTGCGGTCGGTGGGCCTGCCGCCCGGGGTGCTGGAGCGGGCCGGCACGGGTGATCTGCTGTCGCGGATCACCACCGACATCGACCGGCTCGGCAACGCGATGCGCGAGGCCGTGCCCCAGCTGACCATCGGCGTGGTCTGGGCGGTGCTGCTGCTGGGCGGTCTGGTGGTCACCGCGCCCGAACTGGCGCCCGCGGTGCTGGTGGCCGTGCCGCTGTTGGTGGCCGGCTGCCGCTGGTACTTCCGGCGGGCGCCCGCCGCGTACCGCTCGGAGGCCGCCGGTTACGCGGCCGTGGCCGCCGCGCTCGCCGAGACGGTCGACGCCGGCCGGACCGTCGAGGCGCACCGGCTCGGCGAGAGCCGGGTGGCGCTGTCGGACCAGCGGGTGCGGGAGTGGACGGCGTGGGAGCGCTACACGCTCTGGCTGCGGTCGGTGCTCTTCCCCGTCATCAACGTCACCCACGTCACGGTCCTCGGCTCGGTGCTGATGATCGGCGGGGTGTTCGTCCTCCAGGGCTGGATCGGCGTGGGCCAGCTGACGACGGGCGCGCTCATCGCGCAGATGCTCGTGGACCCGGTCGGGCTGATCCTGCGCTGGTACGACGAGCTGCAGGTGGCGCAGGTGTCGCTGGCCCGGCTGGTCGGCGTGCGGGACATCGAGCCCGACGCCGGCGACGCCACGCTCACGCCCGACGGACGGCATGTGCACGCCGACCGGGTCCACTTCGGCTACCGCGAGGGCGTCGACGTGCTCCGCAAGGTGTCGCTGGAGGTCGCGCCCGGGACCAGGCTGGCGCTGGTCGGCCCCTCGGGTGCCGGCAAGTCGACACTGGGGCGGCTGCTCGCCGGGATCTACGCGCCCCGGGACGGCTCGGTCACCCTGGGCAGCGCCGAGCTGTCCCGGATGACCGCGGAACGGGTCCGGTCGCACGTGGCGCTGGTCAACCAGGAGCACCACGTGTTCGTGGGCTCCCTGCGCGACAATCTGCGGCTCGCCCGGACGGACGCGCAGGACGCCGAGCTGTGGGCTACGCTCGGCGCGGTCGACGCCGACGACTGGGCCCGCGCGCTCGACGACGGCCTCGACACCGAGGTCGGCTCGGGCGGGCTGGCGCTCACCCCGGCGCAGGCCCAGCAGATCGCGCTGGCCCGGCTGGTGCTCGCCGATCCGCACACGCTGGTCCTGGACGAGGCGACGTCGCTGCTCGACCCGCGCGCCGCCCGTCACCTGGAACGCTCCTTGGCCCGCGTCCTCGACGGCCGCACGGTCGTCGCCATCGCCCACCGCCTGCACACCGCCCACGACGCGGACGTCATCGCCGTCGTCGAGGACGGCCGCATCAGCGAGCTGGGCAGCCACGAGGAGCTGGTCGCCGCGGACGGCGCGTACGCGGCGCTGTGGCGCTCGTGGCACGGGTGAGGTGCGGTGGAACCCGGGGTGACTGGAAAACTCCGGTTGCCCCGGGTCCGGTGACGGAGCCCCCTGAGCTCGGGGGTTCATGCCCGCACGGACCTCGCCCGGCCTGGTGAGGGCCGCCTGGAGCTCGCGCGGCCCGGAGTTCCGGGGTGCCCGGTTCCGCGCGGTCTCGCGGGGGCCGGCGTGCCGTGCGGCCCCCGGCGGGGAAGCCGTGCCGTTGCGCGGTGCCGAAGCGGGGTGGAAGGCTGGAGTCAGGCACCGGCTCGGGGAACGGCCGGGACCCCGTTGGACCGGGGACCGGCGGCGCCAGTGCTCCGTGCAGTGGCGGCCCGGCGTGGGCCGCGGCGGGAACGGGCCTGTCCCCACCCCCTGGAGGTACCCGTGAACAGCGCCGACGGATGGGGCGACGACGTCTACCAGCCCGACGCGTCCGAGATCCAGGACGACGCCGGACTGCTCGACGCCGAGGACACCCTGGAGAACGACGGCGTCGCCGACCCCCTGGACCGCGGCTGGTCCCCGCCCGAGCGGCCCTGGGCCGTGGAGCACCGCGGGGTGACCGCGGCGGAGCGTCTGGAGGGCGAGACGCTGGACCAGCGGCTCGCCGAGGAGCTGCCGGATCTCGCCGCCGCCGACGGCGACGGTCTCGGCGACTGCGAGGGCACCGACGGCGAACTCCTCGACAACGAGGTCGGCGCCGCCCGCTCCGGCCGGCTCGTCGCCCCCGACGAAGGGGCGCACGAGGACGAGGAGGAGGCCCTGGTCGCCACGGACGTCGGCATCGACGGCGCGGCCGCCTCCGCCGAGGAGGCCGCCATGCACGTCGTCGACGAGGACTCCCTGCCCGGCTGACCCCGCACCGGATCCGGCACCTTGCCCGCCGGCCGCCTGCCCGCCCCCTCCGACGGGAACGCCGCCCGGAGCGCCTCGAACGCCCTGAACGCCCGGCTCGACCATGGAGCATTCATGCAGCAGGACAAGCACCCCGACTACCACCCGGTCGTCTTCCGTGACCGCGCCGCCGGATACGCCTTCCTCACCCGGTCCACCGCGCACAGCGACCAGACCATCGAGTGGGACGACGGCGAGACCTACCCCGTCGTGGACGTGGAGATCTCCTCCGAGAGCCACCCCTTCTACACGGGCAAGGCCCGCACCGTGGACGCGGAAGGCCGCGTCGCCCGCTTCGAACGCCGGTACGGCGGTGAGGGCGGCCAGGGCGCCGGCTGAGGCCCGTACGCCCGCGCCGCCGCTCAGATCACGTTGAGCGCCGCCGCGCAGCCCACCCCGCCGAGCAGCATGAACGCCGGCATCAGCACCTTCAGCTCCACCCAGCTGCCGGCCCGGAAGCGCATCGCCTTCGGCGGTCCGACCGGGTACCAGCGCTTGCGGCCCACCGGTATCGGCCACAGGATCGGGCAGCCGGAGACCGTCAGCGCGTCCCCGATGTCGTGCACCAGCGCGCCCAGCACGATCGGCAGGCCCAGCCACAGGTACTCCTGGCCCGGCGCGGTGAACAGCCAGTCGGAACCGTTGCCCGGCTTGTCCAGCACACCGGCGAGGATCCACGCGCTGGTCGCGGCCAGCAGCCACACCAGGACATCGCTGCTGGAACCCCGGGTCGCCCGCCACAGCAGCCCCTCGATGGCGAGCACCATGTGCGCGAAGAGGATCCCCAGCACCGCCCAGCGGCCACCGGCGATCGCCAGGGCCGAGGCCCCCGTGCCGATCAGGACCGCCCACAGCCAGGTGTGGGTGAGGGTGCGGTGGCCGCCGGAGCGGCGCGGGTCGCCCTGTTTCTTGGTGGCCTTGTAGACGGCGTAGGACAGCTTGTCGACGATCTCGCACAGCCCTCGGGACAGCGGTCCGAAGGCCCGGGAGATGGTCGCCGCCTTGTGGTCCAGGTCGGGGGCGAGCGCGGCACCGGCGCAGATCAGGGCGCCCGCCAGCAGGACCGGCCAGGGCATCGTGTGTCCGGCCGCGGCACTCGCCGCACCGACGCCCAGCCAGGCCGCGGCGCCCGAAAGTGAGTGTGCTGGTCCCATCATCGCCGCTGCCCGCCCCGTTCCTCGTCTGCCGCCGACCGGTTGACCGGCGGCGTTGCCGCGCCGCCGACGGCACAGCGTAGCGTTCGCGATCTTCGTACCCGCATCCGATTCCCGCATCGGACGGGAGGGCAGGCAAGATGGGGGCGTGACCCTCATCGATCAGCTGCCGCCGACCGCCGACCCCGACGCCCTGTACGAAGCCTTCGAGTCGTGGGCGGAGGAGCGGGGTCTCACCCTCTACCCGCACCAGGAGGAGGCGCTGATCGAGGTGGTGTCCGGGGCGAACGTGATCGTCTCGACGCCCACCGGCTCCGGCAAGAGCATGATCGCCGCGGGCGCGCACTTCGCCGCGCTCGCCCGTGACGAGGTCACCTTCTACACGGCGCCCATCAAGGCCCTGGTGTCGGAGAAGTTCTTCGAGCTGTGCAAGCTGTTCGGCACCGAGAACGTCGGCATGCTCACCGGCGACGCCTCCGTCAACGCGGACGCCCCCGTCATCTGCTGCACGGCCGAAGTGCTCGCGTCGATCGCGCTGCGCGACGGCCGGAACGCCGACGTCGGCCAGGTCGTGATGGACGAGTTCCACTTCTACGCCGAGCCCGATCGCGGCTGGGCCTGGCAGATCCCGCTGCTGGAGCTGCCGCAGGCGCAGTTCGTGCTGATGTCGGCGACGCTCGGCGACGTGTCCTTCTTCGAGAAGGACCTCTCCCGCCGCACCAACCGCCCCACCGCGGTGGTCCGCTCGGCGACGCGCCCGGTGCCGCTGTCCTACGAGTACCGCTACACGCCGCTCACCGAGACACTGACCGATCTGCTCCAGGCACGGCAGGCACCGGTGTACATCGTGCACTTCACGCAGGCGCAGGCCGTCGAACGCGCGCAGGCGCTGATGAGCATCAACATGTGCTCGCGCGAGGAGAAGGACCAGATCGCCGAGCTGATCGGCAACTTCCGCTTCACCACCAAGTTCGGCCGCAATCTGTCGCGTTACGTCCGCCACGGGATCGGCGTGCACCACGCCGGCATGCTGCCCAAGTACCGGCGGCTGGTGGAGAAGCTCGCGCAGGCGGGCCTGCTGAAGGTGATCTGCGGGACGGACACGCTCGGCGTGGGCGTCAACGTGCCCATCCGCACGGTGCTGTTCACGGCGCTGACCAAGTACGACGGCAGCCGGGTGCGGACCCTGCGCGCCCGTGAGTTCCACCAGATCGCGGGCCGCGCCGGGCGGGCCGGCTTCGACACCGAGGGCTTCGTCGTCGCGCAGGCGCCCGAGCATGTCATCGAGAACGAGAAGGCGCTGGCCAAGGCGGGCGACGATCCGAAGAAGCGCCGGAAGGTGGTGCGGAAGAAGGCGCCCGAGGGGTTCGTCGGCTGGACCGACAAGACCTTCGACAAGCTCATCGACTCCGAGCCGGAGCCGCTGACGTCCCGTTTCCGGGTGACGCACACGATGCTGCTGTCCGTGATCGCCCGCCCCGGCAACGCCTTCGACGCGATGCGCCGCCTGCTGGAGGACAACCACGAGCCGCGCAAGCAGCAGCTGCGGCACATCCGGCGAGCCATCGCGATCTACCGTTCGCTGCTGGACGGCGGCATCGTCGAGAAGCTGGACGCGCCGGACGCCGAGGGCCGGATCGTGCGCCTCACCGTCGACCTCCAGCAGGACTTCGCGCTGAACCAGCCGCTGTCCACCTTCGCGCTGGCCGCGTTCGAGCTGCTGGACCCCGAATCGCCGTCGTACGCGCTGGACATGGTGTCCGTGGTGGAGTCCACGCTGGACGACCCGCGCCAGATCCTCGCCGCCCAGCAGAACAAGGCGCGCGGCGAGGCGGTCGCCGCGATGAAGGCGGACGGCGTCGAGTACGAGGAGCGCATGGAGCGCCTCCAGGACATCACGTACCCGAAGCCGCTGGAGGAGCTTCTCTTCCACGCGTACAACACCTACCGCAAGAGCCACCCGTGGGTCGGTGACCATCCGCTGTCGCCGAAGTCGGTGGTGCGGGACATGTACGAACGGGCACTGTCGTTCACCGAGTTGGTGTCCTTCTACGAGCTGGCGCGTACCGAGGGCATCGTGCTGCGTTACCTCGCCAGCGCGTACAAGGCGCTGGAGCACACCGTCCCGGACGACCTGAAGTCGGAGGATCTGCAGGATCTGATCGCCTGGCTGGGCGAGATGGTGCGCCAGGTCGACTCCAGCCTGCTGGACGAGTGGGAGCAGCTGGCCAACCCGGAGGAGATGACCGCCGAGGAGGCCCAGGAGAAGGCCGACCAGGTCAAGCCGGTCACCGCCAACGCCCGCGCGTTCCGCGTGCTGGTCCGCAACGCCATGTTCCGCCGGGTGGAGCTCGCCGCTCTGGACCAGGTGGAGGAGCTGGGCGAGCTGGACGCCGAGTCCGGCTGGGACGCGGAGGCCTGGGGCCAGGCGATGGACAAGTACTGGGACGAGTACGAGGAGCTCGGCACCGGCCCCGATGCGCGCGGCCCCAAGCTGCTGCTCATCGAGGAGGAGCCGGAGAACGGGCTGTGGCGGGTCCGGCAGATCTTCGACGACCCGAACGGCGACCACGACTGGGGCATCAGCGCCGAGGTCGATCTCACCGCCTCCGACGCGGAGGGCCGTGCGGTCGTCCGTGTCACCGATGTCGGCCAGCTGTGACCACAGGAGAATGCCCGTCATGACGAATCCGGCCGAAAGGCTTGTCGACCTGCTCGACCTGGAGCAGATCGAGGTGAACATCTTCCGCGGCCGCAGCCCGCAGGAGTCGCTGCAGCGCGTCTTCGGCGGCCAGGTGGCCGGCCAGGCGCTGGTCGCAGCGGGCCGCACCACGGACGGCGACCGGCCCGTGCACTCGCTGCACGCGTACTTCCTGCGCCCGGGCCGGCCCGGGGTGCCGATCGTGTACCAGGTCGAACGGGTGCGGGACGGGCGGTCGTTCACGACCCGCCGGGTCACCGCCGTGCAGCAGGGCCGCACGATCTTCAACCTCACCGCCTCCTTTCACAAGCCTGAACAGGGGAGTTTCGAGCACCAGCTGCCGCCGGCCCGGACGGTGCCGGACCCGGAGTCGCTGCCGACGGTCACGGACGAGATCCGTGCGCATCTGGGCGCGCTGCCGGAGCAGCTGGAGCGCATGGCGCGGCGTCAGCCCTTCGACATCCGCTATGTGGACCGGCTGCGCTGGGACCCCGACGAGGTGAAGGGCGCGGAGCCGCGCAGCGCGGTGTGGATGCGCGCGGTCGGCCCGCTCGGTGACGATCCGCTGGTGCACACCTGCGCGCTCACCTACGCCAGCGACATGACCCTGCTGGACGCCGTCCGCATCCCGGTGGAGCCGCTGTGGGGGCCGCGCGGCTTCGACATGGCGTCGCTGGACCACGCCATGTGGTTCCACCGTCCCTTCCGCGCGGACGAGTGGTTCCTGTACGACCAGGAGTCGCCGATCGCCACGGGCGGCCGGGGTCTGGCCCGTGGGCGGATCTACGACCGGGAGGGCCGGATGCTGGTGTCCGTCGTCCAGGAGGGTCTGTTCCGGGCGCTGTAGGTCATCGCCCGCCGCGGAGCCACCTGCCGAACAGGCGGCGGGAGCCGGTGCGCCGCCGGTGGGACTCCCGGCCGGTCTCGTGGGCCGGTTCGGGGAGGCGAGGGGCGGGCCGGGGTGCCGCGCGGTGCAGCTGCGCCTCGTCCGTCAGCCGCACCAGGTCCGACTGCAACCAGGCGATCTCGTCGGGATCCTGGGCCGTCATGAGCTCCTCGGCCAGATGCGCAGCCGGGGAGCCCGGCATGCCGTGCGACGGGGGTGCCTGCCGGAACCGGTGCAGATAGGAGCGGTCGTAGGGGTCCTTGACGACCTCCGCGACATGCAGCGGGTCGAGCAGTGACGCCACCGCTCCCGCGCGGGACCAGGGATCGTCGGCCAGGCGGAGCATGAATCCCAGGTGGCGGTTGCGCCAGTTGCGGGGCCTGAGGTCGATGCCGGCGTCGAGCTGGCTGCGCAGGCTCTCGGGCGTGCAGCCGGTCAGCAGCGGCGCGTTCTTGTCGTCGGCGGCGAACCGGCGTAGTTCGTCGGCGAGATAGAGCCAGACCACGGCGCGATAGCGGTTCAGATGGAAGCGGACCGGGACCAGCATCCCCAGCCGGGCCAGGCGCGTGAATCGGGCCTTGGTCACGTCCATCAGGGCCGCGCCCTGGGTGGTGCCCACCGTCTCGACGCTCTCGCGCAGCCCTTCGGGGAATCCGGGCCGGCCGCGCAGCCGCTCGATCTCGGCCGGGTCGACCCGCCGGCTCCCTCCCCCGCCGTCGGGCACGGTGCGGATGCGTCCGAGGTGCACCGCGAGGTCGAACTCGGCGCGCTTGAGGCCCAGTTCCCGCGCGGCGCGCGTGGGGGTGAGTCCGGTGGTCCGGGCCGTCGTGGCGCGCTCGGCGGTGGCCGTGACCTCGTGCGTGATGGTGTGTCCGGGCATGGTCGTCTCCCCCGTGGAGTCGGTGCGGCCGGCGCCGGGTGCGCCCGCTCGGAAACGACCGTATCTCTTTCGTCACTCTCCGCGTCAGGCCTGTGGATAACTCCACGGCGGATGGCAAATCCGCAGGTCAGCGACCATCTCCGGGATTCTGGTCCGGCCGCCGGGCGTCCACGTCGAGATGTTCGCCGACCCGGTTGACCAGCAGGGTCATCTCGTAGGCGATCTGGCCGATGTCGGCCTCGGCGCCGCTGAGGACGCACAGGCAGCTGCCGGTGCCGGCCGCGGTGACGAAGAGGACCGCGTCGTCGAACTCGACCATCGTCTGGCGCACCCCGCCCGCGCCGAAGTGGCGTCCCGACCCCTTGGCGAGGCTGTGCAGTCCCGACGAGACGGCGGCGAGGTGCTCGGCGTCCTCGCGGCGCAGTCCCGTGCTCGCGCTCGTGACCAGCCCGTCGTTGGACAGGATCAGTGCGTGCCGTACGTGCTCGACCCGCTGGGTCAGGTCGTCCAGCAGCCAGTCGAGTCCCTGCTTCTGCGCCATGTCGCGCATCCTCCCCGTGTGTTTTCCCGCGTCAGCCTTCCCCACGAGCGGGCGCCGGGCAAGGAGGATGGGAGCCATGGGAGAGAAGATGACCGACGAGGAGTGGCGGGCGTTCGTCTCGGACGGGACCCGCACCGGCAAGCTCTGCACCGTCCGCGCCGACGGCAGCCCGCATGTGGCGCCGATCTGGTTCGTGCTCGACGGCGACGAGGTGGTGTTCAACACCGGGGAGCGGACAGTGAAGGGGCGCAATCTGGCGCGTGACGGCCGGATCGCCCTGTGCGTGGACGACGACCGGCCGCCGTTCGCCTTCGTCGTCCTGCACGGCCGGGCCCGCTTCGTGGAGGACGCCGGCGAGCTGCGGCACTGGGCGGCCAGGATCGGCGCCCGCTACATGGGCGAGGACCGCGCCGAGGAGTTCGGTGCCCGCAACGGCGTGCCGGGCGAGCTCCTCGTGCGCGTCACGATCGACAAGGTGCTCTCGGAGAAGGGCGTGGCCGACTGAGCCCGGGCCCCGCCGGGGCCCGGAGTTCATCCGACCGAGTCGAGCAGCCGGGCGGTGTGCCTGCGCCCGGCGTACTCGACAAGCCGGATCAGCACCTCCTTGCCCGAGTCGCGCTCACGCGCGTCGCACAGCACGACGGGTGTTCCGGGGTCCAGGTCGAGCGCACGGCACACGTCGTGCGACTCGTGGCGCCGTGCCCCAGCGAAGCAGTTGACGGCGACCACGAACGGGATGTCGCGGTGCTCGAAGTAGTCCACCGCCGGGAAGCAGTCCTCCAGGCGCCGGGTGTCGGCGAGGACCACCGCGCCTAGGGCCCCTTGCGCCAGCTCGTCCCACAGGAACCAGAAACGGTCCTGGCCCGGCGTGCCGAAGAGGTACAGCGACAGACCGGAGCGGATGGTGATGCGCCCGAAGTCCATGGCGACGGTCGTGGTGACCTTCTGGTCCACGCCGCCGGTGTCGTCGACCAGTTGCCCCGCCTCGCTGAGCATCTCCTCGGTGCGCAGCGGCCTGATCTCGCTGACCGCGCCGACCAGGGTGGTCTTGCCGACGCCGAAACCGCCGGCGACCAGTATCTTCAGCGCCAGCGCGGCCGGTTCGCCGCCGGGGGCGTCGGGGTGCTCGGGGACCATCGATCACTTCTCTCTGGAGTGCCGGCCGCGGGTCGGCAGGGGTACGGGGATGCCGCGGGCGCGGCGGGTGTCGCCGCGCGGTGTCTGGGTGCGGGGGCGGGGCGGGCTCCTACAGAGCCTTCAGTCCTTCGATCACCTCGCGGAGGATGCGTTCGTCGGGCAGGTGGGCGGGCGGCACGGGCCGGCTGACGGTGACGCAGCCGCGTTCCAGGAGGTCGCCGAGGAGCACCCTGATCACGCCGACGGGCAGGTCGGCGCCCGCGGCGAGCTCGGCGACCGACTGGGTCTCCGGGCGGCACAGCTCGATCAGGGTGCGGTGTTCCGGCCCGAGCGCCGGGTCGTCGGCGCCGGGCGCGGCCGCGTCGAGGGTGACCAGGGCGATCAGGTCGAAGTGCACCCCGCTGGGGCCGGGCCTGGTGCGCCCGCCGGTCATGGCGTAGGGGCGGACCAGGGGCCCGGCCTCGTGGTCGTACCACTGGCTGCCGGGCTCGCTCGGGACGCCGGTCGTGTGCTCGGTCATCTGCTCGGGCCGCTTTCTCGCCTCATCCGGCGGCGGGTGGCCGCGCACCGACCCGGGGCGGGGTGTACAGGTGCTCGCCGACCCGTTTGACCAGCCGGGCCATCTCGTAGGCGACGAGGCCGATGTCGGCGGTGACGGCGGTGAGGAGGGCGAGGCAGGAGCCGTCGCCGGCGGCGGCGACGAAGAGGAAGGCGTCGTCCATCTCCACCATGGTCTGGCGCACTCCGCCGGCGCCGAAGTGCCGGCCCGCCCCCTTGGCGAGGCTGTGGAAGCCGGAGGCGACGGCCGCCAGGTGCTCGGCGTCCTCCCGGCCGAGGTCGCTGGAGGCGCCCACGGCGAGTCCGTCGTTGGACAGCACCACGGCATGGCGGACGTCGGCGACGCGGAGCACCATGTCGTCCAGCAGCCAGTCGAGTTCACCGGTGCGCCGGGCGGCTCTCATGCTCGGGTCCTGGATCATGCGGGGTCTCCTTCGCTGCCGTCGTGCTGCCTGTCCGTGCCGGGTGCGGCGCCGCGGCCGGGTTGTCTGCCGCCGCCGCGGGTCCAGCCGGCCCGGTAGGCCGTCATGCGGTCCCGTACGAGTTCGGGTGTGCGGTCGTCCTGGTCGCGGCGCGCCGGGGCCGGTGTGTCGGTGCGGCTCTCGCGCAGCTGGGGGGCGAGGCTGGCCTGCCGTACGCGGCGCGGGAGGTCGTCGGAGCCGGCCGGCTCCTCCTGGGGGCGGTGCAGTCGCAAGGTGGCGACTCCTGGGGGTCGGTTCGGGGCGGCGGTGTCCGCCCCGTCGGTCGGGGGAGCCGCGGAAGCCACCGGGGCCACCAGCGCGGGGCGGTCGTCCGGGGCGGGCACGGTCCGCTGCTGCGGCAGGTCGCCGGGCACGCGCGCGCGTGCGTCCTCCTCGCCGGGCACGCGCGTGAACGTGCGCTCCTCCTCGCCGGGCACGCGTGCGAACGTGCGCTCCTCGACGGGACGCGCCGGCCGGGTCCCGCCGGGGGAAGCGGCCGCCGCGCTGTCGTCCAGCAGGCTGGTGGGCAGCAGGACGACCGCGGTGGTGCCGCCGTAGGGGGAGGTCTTCAGGTGCACCTTGATGTCGTGGCGGGCGGCGAGCCTGCTGACCACGAACAGGCCGAGCCGGTCGCTGTCGAACAGGTCGAGCGCCTCGGACTGGGCGATGCGGCGGTTGGCCTCGGCGAGGGTCTCCTTGCCCATGCCGAGTCCGCGGTCCTCCACCTCGACGGCGTAGCCGTTGCCGACCGGTTCGCCGGTGACGCGCACGCGCGTGTGCGGCGGGGAGAACTGGGCGGCGTTCTCGATGATCTCGGCGAGGAGGTGGGTGAGGTCGGCGACGGCCGCCCCGACGACGGACGTCTCGGGCAGTTGCCGTACCTCGACGCGCGCGTAGTCCTCGACCTCGGAGACGGCGGCGCGGACCACGTTGGTGAGGGAGACCGGCATGCGCCAGGCGCGGCCGGGAGCCGCCCCGGAGAGGATGATCAGGCTCTCCGCGTGGCGCCGCATGCGGGTGGTGAGGTGGTCCAGGCGGAACAGGTCGCTGAGCTCGCCCGGATCGTCGGAGCGGCGCTCCATGCTGTCGAGCAGGCTCAGCTGACGGTGCACCAGGACCTGGCTGCGGCGGGCGAGGTTGACGAACACGCCCGAGATGCCGCCGGCGAGTTCGGCGCGCTCCACGGCGGCGCGCAGCGCGGCCCGGTGCACCGTGCCGAGCGCCTCGGCGACCTGGCCGGTCTCGTCCTGCGCGGGCGGCCCGGCAGGGGCCTCGGCGCGGATGTCGATGTCCTCCCCGGCCCTGAGTTTGCGCATCGCCTCGGGGAGTTTGCGGCGGGCGATCTCCAGGGCGTCGTTACGCAGGCGCACCAGCTCGATCACGAGACCGCGGCCGATGCGGACGGAGATGACGAGGGAGGCGGCGACGGCGGCGAGGCCGAAGAACACCGCGGCGCCCGCCGGGGTGAGCAGTCCCCGGGTGAGCGGATCGGCTCGGTGCGCGACCCTGCGGGCCGCGTCGGCCTCGATGGTGCGCATGCCGTCCCGCACGCGCGCGTGAGCGGTGTCCCAGGTGGCCGCGGGTGCCGCTTCCAGGGCCCGGGAGCCGGGGGCGCCGGTGAGCACCTTGTCCTCGGTGGCGGCGAGCGCGGCGTAGGAGTCGCTGCCGGCGAGCGTGGTCCATGCGGTGCGTTCCGGGCCGCGCAGGTCGGTGACGGCGGAGTCGGTGAGCCCGCGCCGCAGTGCGACGGCTCCGGTGAACAGCCGCAGCCGTTCCCCGGCGAGTCCGCCGTCGAGGCGGGCACCGGCCAGGAGCGCGTCCTCCTGGGCCAGGGCCTCGCCCGCGCGGGAGAACTCCAGCAGCACGCGCGCGTCGGAGCCGAGATCGGCGTCCTGGAGCCCGGTGAGGGCGCTGACGGCACCGAAGGCCGCCGCGATGGTGTCGGTGTACCGGTCGTACGTCGCCCGCCAGCCCGCGTCGCCCTCGCGCACGTCGGTGCGCAGGGGCCGCAGCCGTTCGGTGGCGGTGACGAACGCCTCGAGCCGGTCGGCCACCGCGCGGGGCAGTTCCTCGCCGTAGGCGACGGTGCCGTCCTCGCCCAGCCGCAGCTTCGCGACGGCCCGGTCGGTGGCGCGGGCGCGTTCGGCCAGGTCGTCGGCGGATACGGAGGACGCGTCGGTGACGCGGCGCACGGCGGCTGAACGTTCCGCCTGGAGGGCGGCCACGGCGGCGGCGACCGGGGCGCGGACCGTGGCGTCGACGCGCTGGATCTGGCGGAGCCTCGCGACGTCCTGGGCGGTGGTGACCGTGGCGTGGCCCCACAGGGCGAGCAGGGAGACCACCGGCACCATCAGCAGGCAGACGATCTTGGCGCGCACGGTGCGCGGCGCGGTGATCCCGCGCCCCGCGCGCTGGGGTGCCTGCTGAGGGGAGGGCTCCCCCAGCGGGTCCGGGCCTTCGTCGGCCGGCGGCCCGGCGTGGGCGCGCCGGCCGCGCGGAGGAGGCGGGGGCGACGCTTCGGCGCGGGCCGTGGGGGTCCTACGGGGTGGGCGCATGGACTCCTCGCTCGAAGAGTGGTCGGGGCAGGCCGGTGACGGCGTCGGTGCCGGCGGGCG
>NZ_JAOCQE010000550.1 GCF_025290915.1 Streptomyces sp. 15-116A
GGCGGCGGCGCTGATCGCGCCGGGGGCGGCGGGGCGGGCGCTGCTGGACTTCCGGCGGGGGCTGATCGCGGAGAACCTGACGCGCTCTCCGCAGGCCGCTCGCGCGGCGTATCGCCGGGCACATGCGGGGGCGACGGCGCATGCGGATCCGCTGCTGCTGTCGGCGACGTGGCGGCATCTCGCGGGGCTGGCGCTGCGGGAGGGGGAGTTGGCGGAGGCGCGGCACGGGTTCGCCGAATCGCTGCGGATCCGGGAGGAGTTGGGGTATCTGGTGGGGACGGCGCCGGCGCTGGTGTCTCTCGCGGAGACGGAGACGGAGCAGGAGGCTTCGCGATTGCGGGAGGAGGCGCGGCGGTTGTTCCGGTTGCTGGGGGGTGTGCCGACGTGGTTGGCGCGGCAGTTGTCACCTCCGGCGGCGAGTGCGTAGACGCGGCCGCGGTAGGGGGCGGTTCTGTCGTACGCCGGCTGCGGGTGAGTAGGTGGCTGGTCGCGCAGTTCCCCGCGCCCCTGGGTTGGTGCAGTCACGCCGCCTGATAACTGCCCTAGCTGCGGGCAGTCGTGCCTCCCCCAGTGCCTTAAGGGCCTGGGAGGTGCCCCCAGGGCGGCACGGGTGGGCGATGGGGGTCCCCCCGCTCATGGGGGTCCCCCCGCGCGAGCGAAGCCGAGCGTGGGGGAGAAGCCGAGAGTGGGGGAGGCACCCCGCCGGCGCGGGTGAGCGACACCTACCCCCGGGCAACGCCCGTCAGCGTGCACCCGTGAAGTGTTCCCCCACCAGCGACTTCACGACCTCCAGGTCCCCCGCGATCAACGCGTCCAGCAACGCCGTGTGTTCGTGGGCGTCCGCTATGAGATCCGCCCTGCTGCGGCCCACCGGCACCGTGCCGACCAGGGGCCACTGCGCTCGGCGATGCAGATCCTCGGCGATGCGGACGAGTTGGTCGTTCCCGGCGAGTGACAGGACCGCTCGGTGGAACGCGCGGTCGGACTCCGCGTACGTAGCGCGGCAGCCGGAGGACGCCGCGCGGACCGTCGCCTCGGCGAGCGGGCGGAGTTCGGCCCACCGTTCGGCGGGAACCGTGCGGGCGAGCCGCAGCATCACCGGGACCTCGATCAGCGCCCGGACCTCCGCCAGTTCGGCC
>NZ_JAOCQE010000551.1 GCF_025290915.1 Streptomyces sp. 15-116A
CGGTGCGACGGCCCTCGCCCCGCCCCCGGCCTCAGTCCCCCGTCCTCGCGCGGGCGATCAGCAGGGCCACGTCGTCGAAGTTGTCCGGCTCGTGGAGGGTGCGCAGGAGGAGGTCGCAGACCTCCTCCAGGGAGCGGTCGGGGCAGTCCAGGAGGGCGAGGAGGCGGTCGAGGCGTTCGTCGAGCGTGTGGCGGCGTGTCTCCACGAGACCGTCGGTGTAGAGGACCAGGCGGTCGCCCGGGCCGAGGTCCACGGTGGTCGTGGAGAAGCCGACCCCGCCCACGCCGAGCGGCACCCCGGTCGGCAGCTCCAGCAGCTCCGGCTCCCGCCCGGCCCGTACCCGCACCGGCGGCAGATGCCCGGCGTTGGCGATCAGGCAGCGTTCCGCGCGGGGGTCGTGGACGACGTACAGGCACGTGGCGATGGCCTGGTCGAGGCCGCCGGTGATGCGGTCGAGGTGCTCCAGGAGCACGGCCGGGTCCAGGTCGAGCGCGGCCAGCGTGTTCGTCGCCGTGCGCAGCCGCCCCATGGTGGCCGCCGCCGTGATGCCGCTGCCCATGACGTCGCCCACCACCAGCGCCGTCTTGTCGTCGTCCAGCGGGATGACGTCGAACCAGTCGCCGCCCACCTCGCTGGTGGCGCCCGCCGGCTGGTAGCGGGAGGCGACCTCGAGCCCGCCGGTGACCGGTGGGTGGCTGGGCAGCAGGCTGCGCTGGAGGGTGAGCGCGGCGTCGCGGGCGTTCTGGTACCAGCGGGCGTTGTCGATCTGCACGGCCGCGCGGGACGCCAGCTCCCGGGCCAGCAGCAGATCGTCCTCGTCGAACGGCAGCGGATTGCGTGTGCGCTTGAGATCGAGGGCGCCGAGCACCTCACCGCGCGCGATCAGGGGGACGGCCAGATACGAGTGCACCCCGGCCCGCGCCAGCAGCTCGGCCGCCTCCGGTGAGCGGGCGATCCGGGGCAGATCCTCGTCCTTGACCTGCGGCACCATCACCGGCCGGGCGGTGCGCACGCACTGGGTGACCAGGCGGTCCGGGCCGTACCGGGCCACCCCGCCCGGAGGGTCGGCCGCCCGCAGCGCGTCCGGCGCGTCGTCCGCCTGCACGGCCAGCGCCCGGATCACCGCGGACT
>NZ_JAOCQE010000552.1 GCF_025290915.1 Streptomyces sp. 15-116A
CTCCCGGCGCACCAGGCCCGGCACTCCGAGCGCGAGCACCGTCAGGGCGGCCCGCCCCGGCCGTACGTCGACGAGATTGACGAGGTGCGCGGCCCCGGCGATCACGATTCCGGCGAGCACCTTGTCGAGCGCCCGCCGCTTCATCACCGCCCCCGCCACGAGACCGGCCGCCGACACCCCGAACAGCTTCACCGCCCCGCTGGTCACGTCCCCGTCCCGCAGCGCTCCTGGATGGGCCCGGAAGCCACGCCGGGGGTCCCCGGCTGCGGTGGGCGTGGCGCCTGTACGCCGTGTGGCGCGAGGTCGTGCGCGCCTGCCGGTTCGTCGTGGCTGGTCGCGCAGTTCCCCGCGCCCCTTCAGGCGCGCTGTCCGCCCGGTGATCGCAGAGGGCGCCGGCAACGGTCAGCCGCAGGCCGTCGGGCAGTCGACCACCTCGGCAGACCAGCCACCGCTCAGACGTCCGCCCGTGCCGTCGCCAATAGTTCCTCCGCGTGGGCGCGGGCCGTCTCGGAGTCCTCCTGGCCGGCCAGCATCCGGGACAACTCCCGGATCCTGTCCTCCCCTTCGAGCACCTTCACGCCGGACCGGGTGACCGACCCGTCGTTGGTCTTCTCCACCAGCAGCTGCCGGTCGGCGAACGCCGCCACCTGCGGCAGATGCGTGACGACCACGACCTGCGCGGTCTTCGCCAGCCGCGCGAGACGCCGCCCGATCTCAACGGCCGCCTTGCCGCCGACACCGGCGTCGACCTCGTCGAAGAGATACGTCGGCACCGGATCCGTCCCCGCGAACACGACCTCCACGGCGAGCATCACCCGGGACAGCTCACCACCGGACGCGCCCTTGGCGATCGGCCGGGGCGGCGCCCCCGGGTGCGGGGCGAGCAGCAGCTCGACCTCGTCCACGCCCGACGGACCGTAGGCGACGGTCCGCCCGTCGACCTCGACGCCCTCCGGGTCCTCGGTCTGGCGGAGGTCGAACGACACGCGCGCGTGGGGCATGGCGAGCGAGGCCAGCTCCGCGGTGACGGCCGCCGCGAACCTCTCGGCGGCCTCGGCCCGCGCCTGCGACAGCGCCTGGGCCAGCCCGCCCAGTTCGGCGCGCAGCGCGTCCCGCTCGGCGGTCAGG
>NZ_JAOCQE010000553.1 GCF_025290915.1 Streptomyces sp. 15-116A
CACCCGGTCGGCGGCGCCCTCGCCCGTCGGTGACGCCGACGGCCCCGCCGCGGCGGCCGGGCAGCGCACCCCGTCGCCGTACGCCGAGGTCCGCGTCGCCGCGAACCCCGCGTCCAGCAGGCACCGTTCGCTCTCCCGGCCGGTGAGGAACTCGATCAGCTCGGTCGCCTTCGTCGCCCGCTGCGAGCCCTGCGTCACCGCCAGGTTCTGCCCGCCGAGCACCGCCCGTCCGGGCAGCGGCGCCACCCCGAGCTGCTCTTTCGTGAACGTCCGGTGCAGCGTCGGGTACACGTACGGCCAGTGCCGCAGGAAGGCCGAACGCCCCTCGGCGAAATCGCTCACCGAGGCCGCCTCGTCGGAGTGGGCGGCGTCCTGGAGGGTGTACGGCGGCTCGGTGCGCCGGCGCAGTTCCCCGATGCCGGCGGTCAAGTCGGCGGTGTCGGCCGTGTAGTGGCCGTCCTCGTCGACCAGCGCGAAGTCCTTGACCGCCGACGCGAACGCCTCCACCGCGTTGACCGTACGGCCCTCGTAGGCGGCGAGCTGGGTCGTCCAGCCCTTGTCGTAGGCGTCGGCGGTGAGGTGGCTGTCCAGCGCGTCGGTCACGTCCCGCAGGTCGTCCCAGGTCGTGTCCTCGCCCAGCTCGACGGGGTGGACGCCCGCCTGCCGCAGATAGTCGCGCCGGTAGTACAGCAGGCCGACGTCGCTGTTGAACGGCGCCGCGTACACCTCGCCGTCCCACCACGCCGTCTCGGCCACGGACGGGATGACATCGGCGTCGACCAGGCCCTTCGGCAGCGTGCGGATCAGCCCGGCGGCGGCGAACTCCGGCACCCAGGTGACGTCCAGGTTGACCACGTCGTAGTCGGCGCTGCCGGACTGCAGGGCGCCGAGCAGCTGGCTGCGCTGCTCGTCCGCGCTGCCGGGCAGCTCCACCAGCCGCGCGCTGAAACCGGTGTTGGCCCGCTGCTGGCGCAGGTTCCACGCGTCGATGAGCTGCTGGCGGATGCCGTTCTTGCCGGTGACGTCCCGCCCGCTGGCGACGACGATGACACCCTGCACGTCCTCCGAGGAGCCCGAGGAGGCCGCC
>NZ_JAOCQE010000554.1 GCF_025290915.1 Streptomyces sp. 15-116A
CGAGCGGCTGCTGAACGCCGCCTCCACGCAGGCGCAGGAGGCCACCGACCACGCCGAGCAGCTGCGCACGTCCACGGTCACCGAGTCGGAGTCCGCGCGCCGTGAGGCGCAGGAGCTGAGCCGGGCCGCCGAGCAGCGGATGGCCGAGGCGGAGGCGGCGCTGCGCGAGGCGCGGGCCGAGGCGGAGAAGGTGCTGGCCGAGGCGAAGGAGGCCGCCGCCAAGGCGATCTCGTCCGCCGAGTCCGCCAACGAGACGCGTACGCGCACGGCGAAGGAGCAGGTCGCCCGGCTGGTCGAGGAGGCCACCAAGGAGGCCGAGCAGACCAGGTCCGAGGCGGAGCAGCTGGTCGCCGACGCCCGCGCGGAGGCCGAGAAGATCGTCGCCGAGGCCTCGGAGAAAGCCCGTACGCTCACCGCCGAGGAGACCGCGACCCAGCTGTCGCAGGCCGCCCGGACGGCCGAGGAGGTTCTCACCAAGGCGTCGGAGGACGCCAAGAAGACCACCCGGGCCGCGGCCGAGGAGGCCGAGCGGATCCGCCGTGAGGCGGAGGCCGAGGCGGACCGGCTGCGCGCGGAGGCGCACGACATCGCCGAGCAGCTCAAGGGCGCGGCGAAGGACGACACCAAGGAGTACCGCGCCAAGACGGTCGAGCTGCAGGAGGAGGCCCGCCGGTTGCGCGGCGAGGCCGAGCAGCTGCGCGCCGACGCGGTCGCGGAGGGCGAGAAGATCCGCGCGGAGGCCCGCAAGGAGGCCGTGGCGCAGATCGAGGAGGCGGCGAAGTCCGCCGAGGAGCTGCTGGCCAAGGCGAAGGCGGACGCGGACGAGCTGCGCTCCACCGCGCAGACCGACAGCGAGAAGGTCCGCACGGAGGCGATCGAGCGGGCCACCACGCTGCGCCGGCAGGCCGAGGAGACGCTGGAGCGCACCCGCAAGGAGGCCGAGCGGCACCAGGTACATCACCTGCCGGTAGACGACCTGTTGCAGGGGCAGGGCCCACAGCGGCCGGAGCGACTCGCCGTCCAGGCGGAAGGCGTACACCGCGCAGACCGCCTGCACGGCCAGCACGCCGGT
>NZ_JAOCQE010000555.1 GCF_025290915.1 Streptomyces sp. 15-116A
CGCAAGGGGCGCGCGAGCAGTCCGGTGGGTGATCCGCCCGGTGCGGCAGGCGCCAGGGGCGATCGTGCGGAGCGTGCACCTCCCGGCGCGGGCGGCGGGGCGGCGGGCAGGATCGCGTGCAGCAGCCGGTCGGTCTCCCGGGACGGCGCGACCGCGAGGTCCTCGCGCAGCCGGCGCGCGCACAGGTCGTACCAGCGGCGCACACAGGCGTGCTCGCCGCGCCTGCCGTGCGCCGTCATCAGCGCCCGGTACGTCTCCTCGTGGTGCCGGTCGATGCCGAGCGTGCTGCGGCAGACCTCGATCAGCTCGGGAAAGTCCTCGCGCTCGGCGGCGTCGGCGCGCAGCACCTCCAGCGCCCGCAACGCCAGCGACCGCAGGTACTCGCGCTGCTCGACCACCCAGTCAGCGCTCTCACCGCGCAGGAACTCACCGGCGTACAGCGCCACGGCGGACCGCAGCCGTTCCCGGGCGGCGCCCCGGTCGCCCGCGGCGGCCGCACGGAGCCCGCTGTGCACCAGCTCCCGGAAGCGGTCCACGTCCGACCAGAGGTCCTCGACGTCCAGGACGTAGCCGAAGTCGCGGTAGGTCAGCCGGATCCCCGACGCGCACGGGCTGTCGGGGTGCGCGTCCAGGACCCGGCGCAGCGCGTGCGCGGCCACCTTCAGCGAGCTGTCCCCGGCGGACCGGTCGGAGCCCGGCCACAGCGCCTCGTACAGCCGGTCGCGGGTGAGGGTCTGGCCGCGGTGGATCACCAGGAACTGGAACAGGCCGCGCGCCTTGCCGGCCCGCCAGCGTCGCACCGGGGCACCGTTCACGCTCAGTTCGAAGTCGCCGAAGAAGCGGATGCGTACCGCCTGCCGTGCGATTCCGGTCACCGCGGTCGTCATCGCGTCCTCCCGGGAGCCGTCGTATGCCGTTCTGCCTGCGGCGAGTCTGTGCCCCGGCTCTACACGCGGCCTATAGCGGCCGGATCCCGTCGCTGTAGGTCCGTCATAGAGGCGCTTCCCAGACTGAGTCTCCGATGGCCCGGGCCGCCGGCGGTGCACGGCCACGGCCCGCCGGACACGG
>NZ_JAOCQE010000556.1 GCF_025290915.1 Streptomyces sp. 15-116A
GGCGGGTTTCTGCGCGCCTGCTTCGGTCAGCAGCGCGGTCCAGGCCGCGTGCGTACCGCCGTCGCGCCGCACCCAGCCTGCCAGCGTGGCCGCCGCGACGGCCGGGGGCCAGTACCGGACGGCGGCGACCGTCGTGGCCGCGTCCCAGGCGGTGACGGTCTCCTCGTCCGGCGCGGTCACATGACCCGCGCGCAGCACGTGCCGCACGACCGTGCCGCCGAGCGGGGTGAGCCCGAAGGTGTCACCGCGGCGGAACACGCAGCCCGTGGTCGCCAGCCGGTCGACGAGGCCGGCCAGGGCACGCGCCGGGCCGTCGAGTTCGGCACGGTGTGCCTCCGTCAGGCCGGGCACGCCGAGCAGCTCGGACAGCTCCTGAGGTGACGGGGTCTCGTACGCCGCCGCCGCGAGTGGGGCGGGCACGGGAGCCGGTTCCTCCTCCAGTTCGGGGGCGACGTCGACGTGGTCGGCGTCGGACACCTTCCGCGCGATGGAGTCGGGGGTGGCGCCCCGTTCGTACAGCGCGTAGAGGATGTGCGCGGTGTCGACGGACCAGGCCTCCGCCGGGCCGGTGAGCGCGGGCAGCCGTTCGACGAGGGCCGCGAGGATGTCGGCGGCCAGCTCGACGAGTTCCCGCGGGGTGCCGCTGTCCCACACGGCGGCGGCGTCGCCGGGAAAACCGCACCGCTCGGCGAGCTCGCGCACGTCGTCGACGGAGAGGCCGCAGCGCGCGGCGAGCGAGCCCAGGTTGTCGCCGGGGGCGTCGGAAGCACCGGCTTCTCTGCCCGTCCCGACGGCGGCCAGTGCGGTCGGCAGGGGCGCGGCCCGCAGGAGCGTTCGGACGGCGTCCGGGGCCGCGGTCCTGGCCGGGGGCGGCAGCGGGATCGCCGAGTCGCCGTAGTAGTCGAGGTGCTCGTCCAGCAGACGGTCCACCGGGATGTGCTTCATCCCGCGCATCAGCGGACCGGAGACCTTGTGCCGGAAGACCGACTCCTTCGCCATGAAGCGCACCAGCCGCTTCTGCGGAAGCGCCGCCAGGCCGTTGAAGAC
>NZ_JAOCQE010000557.1 GCF_025290915.1 Streptomyces sp. 15-116A
GCAGGCAGGGCGGCCAGGGCGGCGGCGCCCAGCACGGCGGCTAGGGCGAGGAGGAGCAGGAGCAGCGCGGGTGGGCCCTGCGCGATGCCCGCGCCGATGCCGCTCGAACGGCCCTGCGCGTCGATCAGCCAGTGGGCCAGGGGCAGGCCCAGCGCCATCGCGGCGAGGACGGCCGCCAGGGCCGTGCAGGCCGTGGCCGTCACCGTGATCACGGTGATCTGGCGCGGGGAGAGGCCGATGGCCTTCAGGGCGAGCAGGTCCCGTTCGCCCTCGCGGACCGTGCCGCCGATCGCGGTGAGCAGTTCGATCAGGCCGATGAGGGCGAGCACGGCGATCAGGCCGAGGACGACCGCGCGCAGCGGGGAGAGCCCGTCTGCCGGGTTGGTGACGGTGTGCACGTCGAGATGGCCGCGCCCCGCCTCCGTCAGCCGGTCGGCGACCGCCTGCGGATCGGCGCCCGGGTCGAGGCGCAGCTGGTACAGGGTCGGCCGCAGGCCGGGGTCGTTGGCGCGGAGGGTGTCGAGCGAGGTGGAGATGACCCGTCCGGCGTTCTCCGGTTCGATGCTGCGGCCGACGATGTGCAGGATCTGCGGCCGGTCGCCGACGGTCACCCGCACCCAGTCGCCGACCCGGACGTGCAGCAGATCGAGCAGCCCCTGCCCCGCCACCGCCTCGTCGGGCCCGCGCGCGGCGCGCCCCTCGGCCAGCGTGAACGGGTACGGCTCCCGCTGTGTGCCGAGGCCGCGCAGGGCGATCGTGGCGGTCTGGCCGGGGACCAGGGCGGCCACCTCCGTGCCCGGGTAGGCGGCGGCGACCTGCGGGTCGCGTTCCAGCAGCGCCCGGGTGTCCGCCTCGCCCAGCCCGGCGTCGGCGCGGACGCTGAGCGCGGTCGGCAGGCCCATCCGCTCGGGCGCGCTGTGGAAGCGGTCGATGGTGGTCCACGCGCTCATCGCCACCACGATCAGCAGCAGCGGCAGCGCCAGCCGGGCCACCGCGCCGAACGCACGCGGGCGGCGCGT
>NZ_JAOCQE010000558.1 GCF_025290915.1 Streptomyces sp. 15-116A
CCAGCCGGCCGGCCGCCAGGCCCTGACCCGCGCGATGGCCCGCGAGAACTCAGCGGGCGGCGGTACGGCCGTGGCCGTGGACAGCCTCCCCGACCGCATCGTCACCGCCCTCGACGCGGACGGCGCCGACGTGCACCGCCCCGACCTCGGCAGCCTCGTCGCCACCGTCCCCGCCGACCCGCAGGCCCGCAACGAGGCCCGTCAGGCGGTCGCCGCCGTCGACGACGAGGCCGTCCGCCTGAAGTCGGCCGTGAAGGCCCGCGACGGCTTCTTCACCACCTTCTTCATCAGCCCGTACTCCCGCTACATCGCCCGCTGGTGCGCCCGCCGGGGCCTGACCCCCAACCAGGTCACCACCGCCTCGCTGCTCACCGCGCTCATAGCGGCCGGCTGCGCCGCCACCGGCACCCGCGGCGGCTTCGTCGCCGCCGGCGTGCTGCTCATCGCCTCCTTCGTCCTGGACTGCACCGACGGCCAGCTCGCCCGCTACTCGCTGCAGTACTCCACCCTCGGCGCCTGGCTCGACGCCACCTTCGACCGGGCCAAGGAGTACGCCTACTACGCGGGCCTCGCCCTCGGCGCGGCCCGCGGCGGCGACGACGTCTGGGCCCTCGCCCTCGGCGCGATGGTCCTCCAGACCTGCCGGCACGTGGTCGACTTCTCCTTCAACGAGGCCAACCACGACGCCACCGCCAACACCAGCCCCACCGCCGCGCTCTCCGACAAGCTCGACAGCGTCGGCTGGACGGTCTGGGCGCGCCGCATGATCGTCCTGCCGATCGGCGAGCGCTGGGCCATGATCGCCGTCCTCACGGCGGTCACCACGCCCCGGATCACCTTCTACGCCCTGCTCATCGGCTGCGCCTTCGCCGCGACGTACACCACGGCGGGCCGGGTGCTGCGCTCCCTGACCCGCAAGGCGAAGCGCACCGACCGGGCCGCGCGGGCCCTGGCCGACCTCGCCGACTCGGGCCCGCTCGCCGAGGGCGTCGCGGGGGCGCTGAGGAACCCCGCCCGC
>NZ_JAOCQE010000559.1 GCF_025290915.1 Streptomyces sp. 15-116A
GCCGGTGCTGGACGCCGAGGCTGCCGCCCGGGGGCCGGTAGCCGGCCGGGCGGTGCCTGCGGTACAGGCTGCCCGCCCGGCGGAAGAAGGCGGAGCGCCCCGACGGCAGCCGCCGCGGGTGGGCGGCCGTCTTGAGCACGGCGGCGAAGAGCTGCTCGAACAGCGGGCCCGACCGCCCGGCGGGCAGCCGCTGTTCGTCCGCGCGGGCGAGTACCAGCTCGACCTGGTCCAGCAGTTCGGCGTGGTGCGCCCCGGGCCGGTTCAGCCGGCTGCCCTGCCGCCGCAGCAGATGCCGTACGACGACCGAGCGCAGCACCGCGACCCGCCCGGCGTGCAGCAGGGCCGTCCCGGACCAGCCGATGTCGGTGAAGTGGCCTGCGGAGAAGGTGAGTTCGTGCCGGGTGACGAAGGCGCGGCGCCAGAGGGCGCCGAACGCCGGAAGCGTCACGCCGGTGAGCTGCGGGGCGTCCCCCGGGGCGAAGGCGCCGTCGGGGGCCTTGGCCAGCAGCGGGGCGGCCGGGTTGGTCGGCTCGCCCTCCCACCAGGGGACGCGCTCGTGCTCGGCGTACAGCACATCCACCTCGCCGGTCGCGGTGAGCCGCGCGTCCAGGGCCGCCAGCGCTCCCGGCGCGAGGACGTCGTCGCCGTCGAGGAACAGCACGTACGCCCCGGTCGCCGCCCTCAACCCGGCATTGCGCGCCCCCGCCAGGCCCCCCGACGGCGGTGAGTGCACGGGGGCGACCCGGCAGTCGCGCTCGGCATGGCGGGCCGTGACATGGGCGCCGAGCGAGCCGGGGCCGTCGCAGACCGGGATCACCTCGAGGTCGCCGAACGACTGGGCGAGGACCGAGTCGAGCGCCTGGGACAGCCGGCCCTCGACCCCGTGGGAGGGGACGATGATGGTGAAGCGGGGCATTCTGCTCTTTCGTAGGACTTCTCGAACACGTCGCGCGGCGGCGGGCGGCCTCGGACGGGTCGCCTCAGCGGACGGCCCGCCGGCCGGGCCGCC
>NZ_JAOCQE010000056.1 GCF_025290915.1 Streptomyces sp. 15-116A
GCACCTGCCGCACCCCGCTCAGCGAACGCCCGGCCCGCGCCGCGGCGAACGCGGCCCCCGGCGTCAGATCCAGCAGCAGCACCCCGTCCACCAGCGCCGCGGCCGCCGCCCGCGCATCGGCCCCGAGCGCGACCGCGCACACGGCACAGGGACAGTCGGGGCGGGGCAGTCCCGCAGGGGCACCGGTACCGAGCAGAGTGAGTTCCACGCCCCGATTTTCGCGTGTCCCCACAGCTCCTGCGCGTCCGACTAGGCTCTCGGCAGCGGCCGGAGCAAGATCCGGCTGTTGCTGTGCAGTGTGCTCACACCCATGGGAGGCGTACATGGCGGCATGGACGTGGCGGTTCGAGAAGGCCGACGGGACGCAGGTCGAGCCCGCGGTGCCGCCGGAGGAGTTCCCCACGCAGGGGGACGCCGAGTCCTGGATCGGGGAGAACTGGAAGGCCCTGCTGGAGGGCGGCGCCGACCAGGTGCGGCTGCTGGAGGACACCACCGAGATCTACGGACCGATGAGTCTGCACGCCGACCAGGCGTGAGCCGAACGGGCGGGGGCCGATCCGGCCCTCGCCCCGGCACCCGGCGCCGATCCGGCCCTGTCCCCGGCACCCGGGAATTTCAGCCCCGTACGCCGCACAGGTGCAGCAGCGCCGCCACCCCGCGATAGGGGTCCGTGCGGCCCGCCCGTTCCTCGACGGCGAGCAGCGTCTCCAGGTCGCCGGGGGCACCCGCCCCGTCGGCCGCCGTGTCCGTGAACACCCGTATCCCGTACCAGGTGTGCAGCGGCGCCCCGATCCCCGCGAGCGTCGCCGTCAAATTCTTCAGCCGGTCGGCCCGCACATCGAGCCCCAGCCGGTTGGTGTAGGCCGTCGTGTCGAACGCGGCCAGCGCGCCCGCCCAGTCGCCGGAAAGACCCGGCCGCATCGCCAGTGCGTCACCGTTGCGCACCACCAGCGACAGCAGCCCGCCCGGGGCGAGCATCCGGGCAAGACCCGCCACCAGCGGATCCGGCTCCTCGACGTACATCAGCACGCCATGGCACAGCACCACGTCGAAGCTGCCCGGCAGGAAGTGCACCCCGGTGTCCCGGCCGTCCCCCTCGATGATCCGCATCCGCTCCCGGATGCCCTCCGGCTCCCGCGCGAGGGACTCCCGCGCGACGGCGATCATCGTCGCGTCCCGTTCGAGGCCGGTCACCTGGTGACCGGCCCGGGCCAGCCGCAGCGCCTGCGTGCCCTGACCCATGCCGACGTCCAGCACCCGCAGCCGCCGCCCGACCGGGAAGCGCCCCGCTATCTGCTCGTCCAGCTGGCGGGCCACCAGCTCCTGCCGTACGACGTCCCGCAGACCGCCGAGCTTGCTCAGCCAGGCCTCGGCCGCGCCGCCGGCGAACGGCGTCGTGCTCAGGGCCGCTCCCCGCGCTTGACCTGCGGCTTGGGCAGCCGCAGCCGGCGCATCTGCAGCGAACGCATCAGCGCGTACGCCACCGCGCCCCGGCGGTTCTCGTCCGGGAAGCGCTCCGCCAGCTGCTTCTTCATCCGGAAGCCCGTGACGATCGAGTCCAGCACGATCATCACGATCACGATGAGCCACAGCAGCAGCGCGATGTTCTGCAGCGCCGGCATCTGGATCATGCTCAGGACGAGGATGACGACGGCCATCGGCAGGAAGTACTCGGCGATGTTGAACCGCGAGTCGACGAAGTCACGGGCGAAGCGGCGCACCGGACCCTTGTCGCGGGCCGGGAGGTACCGCTCGTCGCCGCTGGCCAGCGCCTGGCGCTGCCGCTCCAGGGCGGCTCGCCGCTCCTCGCGCTGCCGCTTGGCGGCCTCCTTGCGCGTCATCGACGTGTTGGCCACGCTGCGGCGCTGGGACTGCGCCACGCTGCGCTTCGGCGTGGGGCGGCCCTTCGGGGCCTCGGGGTGACGGGTCTGCTTGGAGTCGGTCACCGTCGCCTTGTCGGCGGTCGGGGCCTTCTCTTCCTTGGCACGGCTACGGAACACAAAACCCAAGGGTACGGGGTGGCCGGGGTTGGACCCCAGCCCCGCGGGGAACGATCCGGCAACACCGTTCGTCTGTAAGGGGACAGAGGGGACGTTGTGTACGTCTCCGGGGCGGCCCCCGGCCCACCCCGGGGATCACTCTCCTCCCTACGCCGGATCGGGAGGATGCTCAGTCGTCCTTGGGGATGAGCGCATCCGTCCCCGGACAGTGCGGTAATGGAGTCAGGGCCCGTACTGTGGGTTCTGTCGCAGGTGCTGGAGCTGAAGTCCGTCAGAAGGGGGCGCGCGAAGCCCATGAGCGGTGTCATGAAGCGTATGGGGATGATCTTCCGCGCGAAGGCGAACAAGGCCCTTGACCGGGCCGAGGACCCGCGCGAGACCCTCGACTACTCGTACCAGAAGCAGCTGGAGCTGCTCCAGAAGGTCCGCCGCGGCGTCGCCGACGTGGCGACCAGCCGCAAGCGCCTGGAGCTCCAGCTCAACCAGCTCCAGTCGCAGTCGTCCAAGCTGGAGGACCAGGGCCGCAAGGCGCTCGCGCTCGGCCGTGAGGACCTCGCCCGCGAGGCGCTCTCCCGCCGCGCCGCCCTCCAGCAGCAGGTCACCGACCTGGAGACCCAGCACGCGACGCTCCAGGGCGAGGAGGAGAAGCTCACCCTCGCGGCCCAGCGCCTCCAGGCCAAGGTGGACGCCTTCCGCACGAAGAAGGAGACCATCAAGGCCACCTACACCGCCGCCCAGGCGCAGACCCGGATCGGGGAGGCCTTCTCGGGCATCTCCGAGGAGATGGGCGACGTCGGGCTGGCCATCCAGCGGGCCGAGGACAAGACCGCCCAGCTCCAGGCGCGGGCCGGCGCCATCGACGAACTGCTCGCCTCCGGCGCCCTCGACGACCCGTCCGGCATGCACAAGGACGACATCCAGGCCGAGCTGGACCGCCTCTCCGGTGGTACGGATGTGGAACTGGAGCTGCAGCGCATGAAGGCCGAGCTGGCCGGTGGCAGCACGGGTGGCCAGCAGGCCATCGAGGGCGGCAACGGACAGCAGCAGGCCCAGCAGCCGCAGGACACCCCGCGCTTCGACAAGCAGTGACCCACGCCGAGGAGGCGACGTGATCGTACGGATCATGGGGGAGGGGCAGGTGGCTCTGTCCGAGAGCCACCTCGCCGAGCTGAACAAACTCGACGAGGAGCTCCTCGCCGAGATGAACAACGGCGACGGCCCCGGCTTCCGCGCCACCCTCCAGGCCCTCCTGACAAAGGTCCGCGAACTCGGCGAACCTCTACCGGACGACTCCCTGGAACCCTCCGACCTGATCCTCCCGTCCCCGGACGCGACATTGCAGGAGGTCCAGGACCTGCTCAGCGACGACGGCCTGATCCCGGGGACGCCGTAGCGCAGCCGCGGGCAGCCGCGCCGAGCCGCCATACCGTCCGTAGCTGCGGGCAGCCGAGCCGCGGCGCATATCGGCCGTAGCTGCGGGCAGTCGTGCCTCCCCCAGTGCCTTAAGGGCCTGGGAGGTGCCCCCAGGGCGGCACGGGTGGGCGCAGCGGCACCCCGCCAGCGCGGGTGAGCGTACCCACCCCCCGGCCCACATCGACGCCGGGCAACCCCGCACCCCCGGCCCACCCCAACCCCGGTGCCGGCCCAGCTACCGTAAGTCCGTGACCACGTTGCAGCGGGCCAAGGGCTACGCCAAGGCGCACCCCTTGGCCCTGGACGCCGCCCTTGCCGCCGGCGTCCTCGCCTGCATGGTCGCCGGCTCCTTCGTCGACCCGCACAACCCCGACGGCGTCACCTGGGGCCTGCGCACCCCCGACCCCCTCAGCCTCGTCCTCATGACCCTCGGCGCCGCGGCCCTGATCTTCCGCCGCCGAGCCCCCCGCACCGTCCTCGCCCTCGCCTGCGCCTGCTCCCTCACGGAGTCCGTCACCGGCGACCCCCGCGCCCCCGTCGCGATGTGCGCCGTGCTCGCGCTCTACACCGTCGCCTCCACCACCGACCGCCCCACCACCTGGCGCATCGGCCTGCTCACCATGACCGTCCTCACCGGCACCGCGATGGTCGCGGGCCCGCTGCCCTGGTACGCCCAGGAGAACCTCGCGATCTTCGCCTGGACCGGCATCGGCGCCACCGCAGGCGACGCCGTGCGCAGCCGCCGCGCCTTCATCCAGGCCATCCGCGAACGCGCCGAACGGGCCGAACGCACCCGCGAGGAGGAGGCCCGCCGCCGCGTCGCCGAGGAACGCCTGCGCATCGCCCGCGACCTGCACGACGTCGTCGCCCACCACATCGCCCTGGTCAACGTGCAGGCCGGAGTCGCCGCGCACGTCATGGACAAGCGGCCCGACCAGGCCAAGGAGGCGCTGTCCCACGTCCGTGAGGCCAGCCGTTCCGCGCTCGACGAACTGCGCGCCACTGTCGGCCTGCTGCGCCAGTCCGGCGACCCCGAGGCCCCCACCGAGCCCGCCCCCGGCCTGGACCGCCTCGACGAACTCGCCGGCACGTTCCGCAACGCCGGCCTGCGCGTCGAGGTCGCCCGCGCCGACCAGGACACCGATCTGCCCGCCGCCGTCGGCCTCGCCGCGTACCGGATCATCCAGGAGGCCCTCACCAACGTGCAGAAGCACGCGGGCCCCGAGGCCAAGGCCGAGGTCAGCGTCGTGCGCGTGGGACCCCACATCGAGATCACCGTGCTCGACGACGGCACCGGCGACCACGACCGGGCGCCCACCCCCGGCGGCGGCCACGGCCTGCTCGGCATGCGCGAGCGGGTCACCGCCCTGCGCGGCACCCTCACCACCGGTCCCCGCTACGGCGGCGGCTTCCGCGTCCATGCGATCCTGCCGATCGAGACCCGTACGTCCGCCCCGTCCGCCGACGCCGCGGGCGGCCCGTGATCCGCGCCCCGGGGGAGCCCGTATGACGATCCGTGTCCTGCTCGCCGACGACCAGGCCCTGCTGCGCAGCGCCTTCCGGGTGCTGGTCGACTCCGAGCCGGACATGGAGGTGGTGGGCGAGGCCTCCGACGGCGCCGAGGCGGTACGCCTCGCCCGCGAGCAGCGCGCCGACGTCGTCCTGATGGACATCCGGATGCCCGGCACCGACGGCCTCGCCGCGACCCGCATGATCAGCGCCGACCCGGAGCTCGCCGGGGTGCGGGTGGTGATACTGACGACGTTCGAGGTCGACGACTACGTGGTGCAGTCGCTGCGCGCCGGTGCCTCCGGCTTCCTCGGCAAGGGCTCCGAGCCCGAGGAACTGCTGAACGCCATCCGGATCGCCGCCGAGGGGGAGGCGCTGCTGTCCCCGGCCGCCACCAAGGGCCTGATCGCCCGCTTCCTCGCCCAGGAGGGCCCCGGCGACGGCGACGGCCACGACCCGGCCCGCGCCGAACGCCTCGACGCGCTCACCGTGCGCGAGCGCGAGGTGCTGGTGCAGGTCGCCGGCGGGCACTCCAACGACGAGATCGCCGAACGCCTGGAGGTCAGCCCGCTCACCGTGAAGACGCACGTGAACCGGGCCATGGCGAAACTGGGCGCCCGCGACCGCGCCCAGCTGGTGGTGATCGCCTACGAATCGGGGCTGGTCCGTCCAAGGGTGGACTGAGCGCTTGGCGGGCGTACTGCGGGCGGAGTAGGCGCCGCATAAGGAATGGCACCTCAAGGCTACGGATCGGCCCTCTGCCGTGGCCCAGGGTGTAGAGCGGGCGCCCGGCTGCGCCCTTTTCGTGCACCCGTACGTCTGCCGCTCACAGAAGAGAGACCCTGACCCATGTCCTGGCTGTCCAGATTCAGCCTCGCGCAACGGGCACTGATCGGACTGATGTCGATCGTCGCGCTCGTCTTCGGGGCGATCGCGATACCCCAGCTCAAGCAGCAGCTGCTGCCCACCATCGAACTGCCCATGGTCTCCGTGGTGGCGCCGTACCAGGGCGCCTCCCCGGACGTCGTGGAGAAGCAGGTCGTCGAGCCCATCGAGGACAACCTGGAGGCCGTCGACGGCCTCACCGGCGTCACCTCCACGGCCAGCGAGGGCAGCGCCGTGATCATGGCGTCCTTCGACTACGGCAACGACACCAAGCAGCTCGTCGCCGACGTCCAGCAGGCCGTCAACCGGGCCCGCGTCCAGCTGCCGGAGGACGTCGACCCGCAGGTCGTCGCCGGTTCCACGGACGACATCCCGACCGTGGTCCTCGCCGTCACCTCCGACAAGGACCAGCAGGCGCTCGCCGACCAGCTCGACCGGACGGTCGTCCCCGCGCTGGAGGACATCGACGGCGTCGGCCAGGTCACGGTGGACGGCGTGCGCGACCTCCAGGTCACGGTCACCCCGGACCCGGCGAAGCTGGCGAAGGCCGGGCTGACCCCGCAGTCGCTGGTCACGGCCCTGCAGGCGGGCGGCGCGACCGTCCCGGCGGGCTCCTTCGACGAGGACGGCACCAACCGCACCGTCCAGGTGGGCGGCGGCTTCACCTCGCTCAAGCAGATCCAGGACCTGATGGTCACCGGCGAGCCCGGCAAGGGCAAGCCGGTCCGGCTGGGCGACGTGGCCACGGTGAAGCAGGAGGAGGCCCGCGCCGACTCTCTGACCCGCACCAACGGCAAGCCGAGCCTCGCCGTGATGGCCACCATGGACCACGACGGCAGCGCGGTCGCGATCTCCGAGGCCGTCGAGGACAAGCTGCCCGAGCTGCGCAAGGACCTGGGCGAGGGCGCGAGCCTCACCGTGGTCAGCGACCAGGGCCCGGCCGTCTCCAAGGCCATCGAGGGCCTGACCACCGAGGGCGCGCTCGGTCTGCTCTTCGCGGTGCTGGTGATCCTCGTCTTCCTGGCGTCGGTGCGCTCGACGCTGGTCACCGCCGTGTCCATCCCGCTGTCCGTCGTCCTCGCGCTGATCGTGCTGTGGACGCGTGACCTGTCGCTGAACATGCTGACGCTGGGCGCGCTGACCATCGCGATCGGCCGGGTCGTGGACGACTCCATCGTCGTCCTGGAGAACATTAAGCGTCACCTCGGCTACGGCGAGGAGCGCCGCGCGGCCATCCTCAACGCGGTGCGCGAGGTCGCCGGCGCGGTGACCTCCTCCACCCTCACCACGGTCGCCGTGTTCCTGCCGATCGGCCTGGTCGGCGGCATGGTCGGCGAGCTGTTCGGCTCGTTCAGCCTCACCGTCACCGCGGCGCTGCTGGCGTCCCTGCTGGTGTCGCTGACGGTCGTGCCGGTCCTGTCGTACTGGTTCCTGCGCGCCCCCAAGGGCACCCCGGAGGACGCGGCGGAGGCCCGCAGGATCGCCGAGGAGAAGGAGGCGAGGAGCCGCCTGCAGCGCATGTACGTCCCCGTGCTGCGCTTCGCGACCCGGCGCCGTCTGACCAGCGTGGCCATCGCGGTCGTCGTGCTGATCGGCACGTTCGCCATGGCGCCGCTGCTGAAGACCAACTTCTTCGACCAGGGCGACCAGCGCGTCCTCACCGTCCGGCAGGAGCTGAAGCCCGGCACCAGCCTGGCGGCGACCGACGCGCAGGCGAGGAAGGTCGAGCGGCTGCTCACCGACACCGAGGGCGTCAAGGACTACCAGGTGACGGTCGGCTCGTCCGGCTGGATGGCGGCCTTCGGCGGCGGTACGGACACCAACCAGGCGACCTACCAGGTGATGCTGGAGGACTCCGCGTCCTTCGAGGACGTCCAGGACCACCTGGAGGACGGCCTCGGCAAGCTCGACGGCATCGGCACCACCACCATCGCCGCCGGTGACGGCTTCGGCAGCCAGGACCTGAGCGTCGTCGTCAAGGCGGCCGACGCGCAGGTGCTGCGCAAGGCGGCCGACCAGGTCCAGGAGGCGGTGGCCTCCCTGGACGACGTCACCGACGTCACCAGCGACCTGGCGCAGAGCGTGCCGCGCATCTCGGTCAAGGCCAACGACAAGGCCGCCGCGGCCGGGTTCAACGACCAGACCCTCGGCGCGGCCGTCGCCCAGGCGGTGCGGGGCACCCCGGCCGGCAAGGCGATCCTGGACGACACCGAGCGCGACGTCGTCATCGCCTCGGCCAAGCCGGCCACCACGCTGGCGCAGCTGAAGAACCTGAACCTGGGCAAGGCGAAGCTGGGTGACATCGCGACCGTCGAGCTGGTGGACGGCCCGGTGTCGATGACCCGCATCGACGGCCAGCGCGCGGCGACCATCACCGCCAAGCCAACTGGTGACAACACCGGCGCGGTGAGCGCGGACCTCCAGGCGAAGATCAGCGCGCTGACGCTGCCCGCGGGCGCGACGGCCGAGATCGGCGGTGTCTCCGAGGACCAGGACGAGGCGTTCGTGAGCCTGGGCCTGGCGATGCTGGCGGCGATCGCGATCGTCTTCATGCTGCTGGTCGGCACGTTCCGCTCGCTCGCCCAGCCGCTGATCCTGCTGGTGTCCATCCCGTTCGCGGCGACCGGCGCGATCGGCCTGCTGCTCGCCACCGGCACCCCGATGGGCGTCCCGGCGATGATCGGCATGCTGATGCTGATCGGCATCGTGGTCACCAACGCGATCGTGCTGATCGACCTGATCAACCAGTACCGCAGGCAGGGCTACGGCGTCGTCGAGGCCGTCCTCGAGGGCGGACGCCACCGTCTGCGGCCCATCCTGATGACGGCCCTGGCGACCATCTTCGCCCTGCTCCCGATGGCGCTCGGCATCACCGGCGAGGGCGGCTTCATCGCCCAGCCGCTCGCCGTGGTCGTCATCGGCGGCCTCATCACGTCGACCCTGCTGACCCTCCTCCTCGTCCCGACGCTCTACACGATGCTGGAACTCCGCAAGGAGCGCCGCGCGAAGAAGCGGGCGGCGAAGAAGGGCCTGCCGGAGCAGGCGAAGCCTGCCGAGGAGCAGGAGCCGGCCCAGGTCTGACACGGCCGGTACGACAACAGGGGCGCCCCCATGGACTTGGGGGCGCCCCTGCGCGTGGCGCCGTGCGGGTCCTCAGTGCTCGCAGAGGGAGAACTCCCGCTCGTAGAGCTGTTCGTTGTGCTCGTCGACGAAGAACTTGCGTTCCCGCATGAGCTCTTCGCGGTGGGCCTTGGCTTCGTCGAGGGTCATGGTCGAGGTGCCGGCCCAGGGCTGCTGCGGCGGCACGTCGGAGGTCGAGACGATCCTTTCGGACGGGTCGACCAGGAAGAACGCGAGGATCTTGCGGTGGCCCGGGCGGCCGGCATCCGCGAGGCGGAACGAACCGACGCGGTGCTGCAGCACGTTCGGGAACGCCAGGCAGCGGCCCGCCGGGGTCGACGCCGACCCCAGCACCTGGTTCAGCGCGTCCTCGTCCTCCAGGCCGTAGACCTCACGCAGGCCGTTGTCGTCGTTCTGCTCGTAGCGCGGGTCGTCGAGCGCCGTCCGGAAGCTCAGCCGGCTCTCGGTGATGTTCTCGCTGTCCCAGTAGTAGATGCAGGTCGAGACGATCCGCTCGTTCAGCATCCCCTCGACGTGCCAGGAGCCGCCGGCGTACTCGGGCTTGTCCGGGGTGAGGTGGATGGTGGCGAGCTTGACGATGACCTGGAGCCGGCGGCCGCGCAGGTCGACCCGGGCGGACGCGTTGGGCGGCTCGGGCGGGGTGAAGGCCGGGGCGTCCGGGACGGTCGGGCGGCGGTTCTCCCACCAGTCGTCGCTGGCCTCTTCCCAGGCCTGGACGGCCTCTTCGTAGGCCTCCTCGTCGTCGAAGGAAGACTCGTCGGGTTCCTCCGGCTCCGGCGACTCGTCGTACCACGCGTAAGGGTCGGCCTCGATCCGCAAGGGACGCGGATGGCGCAGATCGGTGAGCACGTTCTCGAACAGCGGGCGCACGCGCGCGAACAGGTCGGGCAGGACGGCCGCCAGTTCGCGATGATCCTCGGGGTGGACGTTGTTGACATACGAACGGAAGGTGACGTCACCCTCGTCGCTGACGTCCACGTCCGTGGGCAGCCACTGGAACTTCTCCGAGAACTCGTACTTCGCGTAGTGGTTCGCCGGGTTCCGCCAAGCCCGCTCGGGTGCGCCGCTCACTCCCCGCACCAGGCAGAACAGGGAGGGATGGACCAGGTCCAGGACCTGGCCGTCGGATCCGGGGTGCCAGTCGAGCTGCTCCTCGGGCACGTCTTCCAGGACCCGGACCGCCTCGCGCAGCCGGGTCCGGAGCTTGTCGTCGATCAGCGTGTCCGACTGCCACACCCCGTCGACGGCGGACACCTCGATGCCGGTCCGCGCGTCCCGCAGCGCGGCGTAGTGCGCGAGTTCGTCGAGCACGTACTGAGCCTGTGCCTCGGTGAGGCCCTGGGCGACCGCTTCCCGCCTCCATCTGGCGACGATGGCGGGGTCGTTCATCTTGTCGAACCAGCCCGGCTTGGACCGGATCTGGGCGCTGCACTGGATCATCTCCAGTTCCCGCAGCGTCCGGGGTTTCGCGAAGTGTATGGAGCGGGCCGAGGCGAAGGGCAGCGGGAAAGCGGGCAGGCCGGTCAACGCTCTGGATCCTCCCAGTCGGTGTGCGGAGGCGGGAAGCCTACGGCAGCGCACTGACACCGCCGTGGGCTTCCCGCCTCCGGGACCGACCGGCGGGCTACGGCAGCGCCAGCATGCGCTCCAGCGCCAGCTTCGCGAACGCCTCCGTCTCCCGGTCGACCTCGATCCGGTTGACCAGGTTGCCCTCGGCGAGCGACTCCAGGGCCCACACCAGGTGCGGCAGGTCGATGCGGTTCATCGTCGAGCAGAAGCAGACCGTCTTGTCGAGGAAGACGACCTCCTTGCCCTCCGGCGCGAAACGGTTCGCCAGGCGGCGTACCAGGTTCAGCTCGGTGCCGATGGCCCACTTGGAGCCGGCCGGGGCCGCCTCCAGGGTCTTGATGATGTACTCGGTCGAGCCGACGTAGTCCGCCGCGGCCACGACCTCGTGCTTGCACTCGGGGTGCACCAGCACGTTCACACCCGGGATGCGCTCGCGCACGTCCCGCACGGAGTCCAGGCTGAAGCGCCCGTGCACCGAGCAGTGCCCGCGCCACAGGATCATCTTCGCCGCGCGCAGCTCCTCGGCGGTCAGCCCGCCGTTCGGCTTGTGCGGGTTGTAGACGACGCAGTCCTCCAGGGACATCCCCATGTCCCGCACCGCGGTGTTGCGGCCGAGGTGCTGGTCGGGCAGGAACAGCACCTTCTCGCCCTGCTCGAACGCCCAGTCCAGGGCGCGCTTGGCGTTGGAGGAGGTGCAGATCGTGCCGCCGTGCTTGCCGGTGAACGCCTTGATGTCCGCGGAGGAGTTCATGTACGACACCGGCACGACCTGCTCGGCTATGCCGGCCTCGGTCAGCACGTCCCAGCACTCGGCGACCTGCTCGGCCGTGGCCATGTCGGCCATGGAGCAGCCGGCCGCGAGGTCCGGCAGGACGACCTTCTGGTCGTCGGACGTCAGGATGTCCGCGGACTCCGCCATGAAGTGCACACCGCAGAACACGATGTACTCGGCCTCCGGGCGCGCGGCCGCGTCGCGGGCCAGCTTGAAGGAGTCGCCCGTGACGTCGGCGAACTGGATGACCTCGTCGCGCTGGTAGTGGTGGCCGAGCACGAAGACCTTGTCCCCGAGCTTCTCCTTCGCCCTGCGGGCGCGCTCCACCAGATCCGGGTCGGACGGCGAGGGCAGGTCGCCGGGACACTCCACACCGCGCTCGCTCCTGGGGTCGGCCTCACGGCCGAGGAGCAGCAGGGCGAGGGGCGTCGGCTGGACGTCGAGCTCCTGGGGCTGGGCGGTGGTCACGACACGCACCCTTTCTGTTTCTGGCGACTTCTCGTCGAAATGACGCTATCTATCATAACCGGTTCACGTCACTTTGACGATGGCCATAGCGTCCATGTGACGTGAATCCCGAACGGCCGCGATTCATTCCCGGAAGGTCCCACTAGGGACGTTTTCCGCTCGCGGATGCGTGTGCGAGCATGAAGCAGGAGCCGAGAAACGCGAGCCCCCGGCCCGGAATGAATCCGCGGCCCCGCCGGTTGCAACCGTCGGCAAGCAGTCTCCGTACAACCCGGGAGAGATGTAGATGTCCGTATCGGACGAGACCACCACCGTCACCGACGGCATCATCCTGACCGACGCCGCCGCGGCCAAGGTCAAGGCCCTGCTCGACCAGGAAGGCCGTGACGACCTCGCGCTGCGTGTCGCCGTCCAGCCCGGTGGCTGCTCCGGCCTGCGCTACCAGCTGTTCTTCGACGAGCGCTCGCTCGACGGTGACGTGGTGAAGGACTTCGGCGGTGTGAAGGTCGTCACCGACCGGATGAGCGCCCCCTACCTGGGCGGCGCCACCATCGACTTCGTCGACACCATCGAGAAGCAGGGCTTCACGATCGACAACCCGAACGCCACCGGCTCCTGCGCCTGCGGCGACTCCTTCAGCTGAGCCGGAAGCCCGGGAGACCCCCCCGGGCCCGCACACGACGAAGGCGGCGGCCCCCTCCGACGGGGCCGCCGCCTTCGCGCATTCCGGAACGGCCGGAACGGCTAGGGGGTGTCCGCAAAGTCCCGCCTGCGCTGCGACGCCCGGCACGCACTCTCGCCGCACCGGGCGAACACCCGAGTACAACCAGTACGCGGGTGTCCGCCCGGCACGCCGAGAGCACGCACCGGACGCCGCAGGGCCCGCCCTCCGGGCGGACAACGGGACTTTGCGGACACCCCCTAGCGCGTCTGCGTCGGCGGCGCCGGCAGCCGGGCGCCGTCCTTGTGCAGCGGCACCGGCTCGCCGTCCGCGTCGACCACCTCGCGGTCACCGAGCGGCGCGTCGAGCGGCACGGTCTTCTGGTACTGCTTGGCGATCATGATGCAGATCTTGCCGGGCCACGGCTTCTCGGTCACGGTGACCTTCACCCGGTCCCCGCCCTCGTCGACCTTCACGTCGTAGTCGGCGCACACCCCGCCCGAGAAGACCACGGTCAGCTCACCGCCCTCGGCGGTGTACCCCTGCACGTCCACGTCCCGGGTGGACGGCGCCGACGTCGGCTGGTCACCGGGCTCGCTCGGCGCCACGGACGGCTGCTCGGGCCGCTCGACGTACTTCGGTTCCACGGCCGGATGCGTCACGGTCAGGGTGTCCGACGCACCCTTGGGCCGCACCTCGAACAGCCAGGACGGCACGAGCGCCTGCCGTCCGTCCACCGAATGCGCGGCGAGCCCGAACACCGCCTTCTCCACGGTCAGCGTGTCCTTCTTCTCCGCCTTCGGCAGCGTGGTCGCCGCCTCGCACGGATCCGGCCGGTCGCCCTGCTCGTCCAGCGGTACGGGAGTGGCGCAGCCGCCGATGCCCGCGCGCGAGTCGGCGCGCGGCGCCGCGTTCATCAGCTCCAGCGCGCGGTCGGCGCTCACCACCGGGTAGGTGTCGCCCTTCACGGGCTCGGCGAGACGTCCGCTGCCGCCGACCACCTGGCCGGTGGAGCTCACCACGACGCCCGTCGTCCAGCCGTGCGTGGGCAGCCCGCCGATCTCGGGCTGGGCGTTCACCATCCGGTTGGCGCCGAGGACCTGGCCCGCGTCGATCTTCGCCTCGTCCTGGCCCACCGCCTTCAGCACGGGCGCGGCGGCCTTCCTCGCGGCGGCCTCGCTCACCGCGGGCCCGCCGCCGACGGGGGGCGTCTTGCACGTCTCGCCCTTGCAGTCGTCCGTGCCCGGCGCGTACCGGCTGAACGTCCAGGAACCGGGCGCCGCCTTGTCCACCCGCAGCACGGGCCCCGAACCGTCCTTGCCCCCGATTCGCCAGCCCTGCCCCTCGGCCACCGGCTTTCCGTCCAGGCCGAGCGCCTTCGCCAGCTCGGTGACCTGCGCCTCGGTCACCTGGCCGCGCGTGCGGTAGACCGGCGCGGACTCGGGCCCCTCGGGCAGCGTGCCGTCGGCGCGGTAGACGGCGCCGTACGGGTTCGGCTCACCGGGCGCGATCCCGGGCGCCGCGTCCTCGGAGTAGCCGTCGAGGGCGAGCGGCGGGGGAGTGGCGTCCCCGTTGGCCCCGGGGGAGCCGCCGGACCCCGAGTCCCCGGACAGGCTCGTGGCGAGATAGGCCCCACCGCCACCGGCCAGCAGTACGGCGGCGGCCACGGAGGCGACGAGGACATGCGTACGCTGCCGGGATGACTGCTCCGGCTCCGGATCGGCCGACCCGGTCTCGCCCACGCTGCCGTCGGCCCGTGCCTCGGCGTCGTCGTTGTCGGGTCGCTCGGTGTTCACCGCATCGCTCCTTCGGCTGCACAGCTGTCCCGGTAGACCCTTGCCCGGTCGTACCCGGACCCCTGGTGGGTCGTATCCCGCATCCCCTTTACGGGGGACAGCGATGGGACGCAGCGGGGGAGCGCGCGGTTCCCCTGAGGCGCGGACCGGTCAGTCGCCGTACTCCGACATCGCGTCCAGCAGCCGCGCCGACGACGGGGGCACGCTCACCCCGTGGATCAGGGACGGGGACACCGGCCGCGCGGCGGCCCGCTCCGGTGCCGCCCAGTGGGGCACCATCCGGGCGCAGTCACCCCGCAGCGACGCCAGGTCGCCTTCGAGGTCGGCCGAGTCGGGCGTGTGGACCTTGAGGTTCGTCATGTCCGCACCGTATGCACGTCGAAGGTCACGAAGAAAGATCTACTATCGGGTAGTTTTGGCTGCTTCTACGGGCCGTTCCCACCCGGTAGCGTGAAGTGTCAACCCGCCTCCCTCAGGAGAGACCACGCCGTGCGCATCGCAGTCACCGGCTCCATCGCCACCGACCACCTCATGACCTTCCCCGGGCGCTTCGCCGACCAGTTCGTCGCGGACCAGCTGCACACGGTCTCGCTGTCGTTCCTGGTCGACAACCTCGACGTGCGCCGCGGCGGCGTGGGGGCGAACATCGCCTTCGGGATGGGCCAGCTCGGCACCCGCCCGATCCTCGTCGGCGCGGCCGGCTTCGACTTCGACGAGTACCGGGCCTGGCTGGAGCGGCACGGCGTCGACACCGACTCCGTGCGCATCTCCGACACGCTGCACACCGCGCGCTTCGTGTGCACCACCGACGCGGACCACAACCAGATCGGCTCCTTCTACACGGGCGCGATGAGCGAGGCCCGCCTGATCGAGCTCAAGACCGTCGCCGACCGGGTGGGCGGCCTCGACCTCGTCTCCATCGGCGCGGACGACCCGGAGGCGATGCTCCGGCACACCGAGGAGTGCCGTTCGCGCGGCATTCCGTTCGCCGCGGACTTCTCGCAGCAGATCGCCCGGATGAACGGGGAGGAGATCCGGATACTGCTGGACGGGGCGACGTATCTCTTCTCGAACGAGTACGAGAAGGGGCTGATCGAGTCCAAGACGGGGTGGACCGACGCGGAGATCCTCGACCGGGTGGGGTACCGGGTCACGACGCTCGGGGCCCGGGGTGTCCGTATCGAGCGGGCCGGTGAGGATCCGATCGAGGTCGGGTGCCCGGACGAGGAGCGCAAGGCCGATCCGACGGGGGTCGGGGACGCGTTCCGGGCCGGTTTCCTGTCGGGACTTGTGTGGGGGGTTTCGCTGGAGCGGGCGGCTCAGGTGGGGTGCATGCTCGCTACGCTGGTGATCGAGACGGTGGGGACGCAGGAGTATCAGCTGCGGCGGGGGCACTTCATGGAGCGCTTCACCAAGGCGTATGGGGATGAGGCTGCGGAGGAGGTTCGGGGGCATTTGCGGTAGCGCTGCCGGGTGCGGCTGGGTGGGGGCTGGGCGCGCAGTTCCCCGCGCCCCTAGCGGAATCACCTCGTCCGGCGTACTAGGTAAGCCGTTCCTCCGTCTGCAGGCTCCTCGCCTACGTACTCCTGTTCCCGCATTTCGCACCAGGCTGGGATGTCCAGGCGGGCGGCCTCGTCGTCCGAGAGGACTCTGATGAGGCCCCCCACCGGGACGTTTACGATCACCTTCGCCAGTTCGATGACCGGGATGGGGCAGCGCTTGCCGAGGGCGTCCACGACCAGGACGTCCTCCTCGTCCACTGCGGCGGCCGGCGCCGGGGCGCCCAGCTTTTCCCGTACCGTGCTCACCACCTCCGGCAGCACCGCAAGGAACCGCTCCACGTCCTCCTCCTTCGTGCCCGGTGGCAGGGACACGCGCACATTGCCCTCGCTGAGGACGCCCATCGCCTTGAGCACATGGCTCGGCATCAGGGTGCTGCTCGTGCAGGACGAGCCGGAGGACACGGAGAAGCCAGCGCGGTCCAGCTCGTGCAGGACCGTCTCTCCGTCGACATAGAGACAGGAGAAGGTGACGATGCCGGGCAGGCGGCGCTCCGGATCGCCGACCACCTCGACGTCCGGTACGAGCTGGGGCACCCGGGTCCGGATCCGTTCCGTCAGCTCCCGCAGGCGTGCCGCCTCCTGGGCCGCCTCCGCCCGAACCGCCCGCAGGGACGCCACCGCGGCCACGATCGCCGGGATGTTCTCGACGCCGGGCGGCACCTGGGGCGCGAAGCGGACGCCCTTGCGTACGACCAGGAGACCGACCCCGGAAGGCCCGCCCCACTTGTGGGCACTGGCCGTCAGCAGCGACCAGTCACCCTCCACCGGTCCCCACCCCAGTGACTGCGCCGCGTCCACCAGCAGCGGCACCCCGGCCGCCCGGCACACCTCGGCCACCTCGGCCACCGGCTGTACGGTCCCCACCTCGTGGTTGGCCGACTGGAGACACGCCAGCGCGGTGTCCGGCCGCAGGGCCTCGGCGTAACCCGAAGGGAGCACCGCGCCCTCCCGGTTCACCGCCACCTCGGTGACCGACCCTCCGCCGGCCTGGTGAACTTCCCCCGCATGGAGCACCGAAGAGTGTTCGACCGCGGACACGACCAGGTGACCCCCGACCCGCCGCCGCCCCGCCAGCGCCCCCGCGACCCCGGAGTGCACGGCCGCCGTTCCGGACGCCGTGAACACCACCTCGTCCGCCCGGCACCCGACGGCCTCGGCAGCGGCCTCCCGCGCAGCGTCCAGCAACATCCGGGCCCTGCGCCCCTCCCGGTACAACCGCCCCGGATCGGCCCACCCTTCATCAAGGGATGCCATCAGAGCCTGACGAGCAACGGGATGAAGAGGAACACCGGAAGCGGCATCGAAGTAGCCCATACGGCAACGTTAAGACTCCGGCAACCGCAGCCGACCCAGGGGCGCGGCGAACTGCGCGAGCAACCACGACGCACCCGCACCCGCCAAACCAGCGAACCACCCCACTCAGTAGGCACCCCTCCTGGCGAAGCCCAGAATGGCGTCGGCTAGGGTTTGGTCCGCATAAACATCCAAACCCCTGCCCGTCGCAGGGCGGCGACCGACCAGCGAGAAGGCCAGGCCGCAGCCGAACCGCGCGGGCGAGACTCTCGGGAAGGCGCTACGTGAGTCCCAACGGCTCCGACCGCTCGCCGCGGCGCCCGATGCGGCGGAAGCTGCTGCAGGCACTGACCGCGGGCCTGGTCCTGGCGACCGCCACCGGTTGCACATGGGAGGACTTCCCCCGCCTTGGTATGCCCACCCCGACCACGGAAGAGGCTCCGCGGATCCTCTCCCTGTGGCAGGGATCCTGGGCTGCCGCGCTCGCCGTCGGCGTGCTGGTGTGGGGCCTGATCCTGTGGAGTGCTTTCTTCCACCGGCGCAGCCGCACCAAGGTCGAAGTTCCTCCGCAGACCCGGTACAACATGCCCATCGAGGCGCTGTACACGGTGGTTCCGCTCATCATCGTCTCGGTGCTGTTCTACTTCACCGCCCGTGACGAATCCGAGCTGCTGAAGCTCGAGAAGAAGCCCGACGTCACCATCAACGTGGTCGGCTTCCAGTGGAGCTGGTGCTTCAACTACGTCGAGAACGTCGACGGTTCCACGGGCGACGCCAAGAAGTCCGAAGAGCTCGAGGCGATCCCGAACCGCTACAAGGACGCCTTCCCGGCCAACGCCGGCGGCGTCTACGACTGCGGTACCCCCGGCACCCGCAACGAGCAGACCGGCAACCCGGGCCCCACGCTGTGGCTGCCCGAGGGCAAGCGGGTCCGCTTCGTCCTGACCTCGCGCGACGTCATCCACTCCTTCTGGGTGGTGCCGTTCCTGATGAAGCAGGACGTCATTCCGGGCCACACCAACGCCTTCGAGGTGACCCCCAACAAGGAGGGCACCTTCCTGGGCAAGTGCGCCGAACTCTGCGGCGAAGACCACTCCCGGATGCTGTTCAACGTCAAGGTCGTCTCCCCCGAGCGCTACGAGCAGCACCTGAAGGACCTCGTGAAGAAGGGGCAGACCGGTTACGTGCCCGCGGGCATCCCGCAGTCGGGCCACGAGAAGAACCGGGAGTCGAACATCCTGTGAGCATCCTCAACGAACCCCAGGGTGCCGCGGCAGCAGGGTCCCACTACGAGGACGAGCTGCCGGTCCGGCGCCACACCCGTGGCAGCGTCGTGGTCAAGTGGCTGACGACCACGGACCACAAGACGATCGGCACGCTCTATCTGGTGACGTCGTTCGCGTTCTTCGTCATCGGTGGCGTCATGGCGCTGTTCATGCGCGCCGAGCTGGCCCGCCCGGGCACGCAGTTGATGTCGAACGAGCAGTTCAACCAGGCGTTCACGATGCACGGCACGATCATGCTGCTGATGTTCGCGACGCCGCTGTTCGCCGGCTTCGCGAACTGGATCATGCCGCTGCAGATCGGCGCGCCCGACGTGGCGTTCCCGCGGCTGAACATGTTCGCCTACTGGCTGTACCTGTTCGGCTCGCTGATCGCCGTGGGCGGTTTCCTCACCCCGGACGGCGCGGCCGACTTCGGCTGGTTCGCCTACTCCCCGCTGTCGGACGCGGTCCGCTCGCCGGGCATCGGCGCCGACATGTGGATCATGGGTCTGGCCTTCTCCGGCTTCGGCACCATCCTCGGCTCGGTCAACTTCATCACCACGATCATCTGCATGCGCGCCCCGGGCATGACGATGTTCCGCATGCCGATCTTCACCTGGAACGTGCTGCTGACCGGTGTGCTGGTCCTGCTCGCCTTCCCGGTGCTCGCCGCCGCGCTGTTCGCGCTGGAGGCGGACCGCAAGTTCGGCTCGCACATCTTCGACTCGGCCAACGGCGGAGCGCTGCTGTGGCAGCACCTCTTCTGGTTCTTCGGCCACCCCGAGGTGTACATCATCGCGCTGCCGTTCTTCGGCATCATCAGTGAGGTCATCCCGGTCTTCTCCCGCAAGCCGATGTTCGGCTACATGGGTCTGATCGGCGCGACCATCGCGATCGCGGGTCTGTCGGTGACGGTGTGGGCGCACCACATGTACGTCACCGGTGGTGTGCTGCTGCCGTTCTTCTCCTTCATGACCTTCCTGATCGCGGTCCCGACCGGTGTGAAGTTCTTCAACTGGATCGGCACCATGTGGAAGGGCAGTCTCTCCTTCGAGACGCCGATGCTGTGGGCGACCGGCTTCCTCATCACCTTCACCTTCGGTGGTCTCACCGGCGTCATCCTGGCCTCGCCGCCGCTGGACTTCCACGTCTCCGACTCGTACTTCGTGGTGGCCCACTTCCACTACGTCGTCTTCGGCACCGTGGTGTTCGCGATGTTCTCCGGCTTCCACTTCTGGTGGCCGAAGTTCACCGGCAAGCTGCTCGATGAGCGCCTCGGCAAGATCACCTTCTGGACGCTGTTCATCGGCTTCCACGGCACCTTCCTGGTCCAGCACTGGCTGGGTGCCGAGGGCATGCCGCGCCGGTACGCGGACTACCTCGCGGCCGACGGCTTCACCGCCCTGAACACGGTGTCCACGATCGCGTCGTTCCTGCTCGGCCTGTCGATCCTGCCGTTCTTCTACAACATCTGGAAGACGGCCAAGTACGGCAAGCCGGTCGGCGTCGACGACCCGTGGGGCTACGGCCGCTCCCTGGAGTGGGCGACCTCCTGCCCGCCGCCGCGGCACAACTTCCTCACCCTGCCGCGGATCCGCAGTGAATCCCCGGCGTTCGACCTGCACCACCCGGAGATCGCCGCGCTCGACGAGCTCGAGAACATCGGTCACGGCGAGAAGGCCCTCGCTGGGGGCAAGGAGGCCGGCAAGTGAAGATCCAGGGCAAGATGTTCATGTGGCTGAGCGTCTTCCTCCTCATCATGGCCGTGGTCTACGGCGTGTGGTCGAAGGAGCCGGCCGGCACCACCGCCCTCTTCCTGGCCTTCGGTCTGTCGATCATGATCGGCTTCTACCTGGGCTTCACGGCCCGGCGGGTCGACGTGGGCGCGCAGGACAACAAGGAGGCGGACGTCGCGGACGACGCCGGCGAGGTCGGGTTCTTCAGCCCGCACAGCTGGCAGCCGCTCTTCCTCGGCATCGGTGGCGCCTTCGCCTTCCTGTCCGTCGCCATCGGCTGGTGGCTGATGTACTTCGCGATGCCGCTGATCCTCGTCAGCATCTGGGGCTGGGTCTTCGAGTACTACCGCGGTGAGAACCGCACGCAGTAAGGCACGGCTCTTTCCAGGGGCCCGGACACTCCGTCAGGAGCGTCCGGGCCCCTGCGTGTCGTCCGCCTCTTTGCCGCAATCCGCATCACTCGTTCGAGTCGCCCAGCGCGCCGTGATTGACGAGCGTTCCTAGCGTGGGGCCATGAGCCACCACCCGCGCACCCGTATCGTCGGCTGCACGCTGCTGGTGATCGCCCTCGGCGCGGGCGTCACCGGCTGCGGCTCCGACGGCAACCCGCTGTCCGCCGAGCCGTACGACGCGGCGGACCAGATCTCCTTCAACGGCCCCACCGGCGACCGGAAGACCGCGGACCCGGACAAGCCCCTGGAGGTCGTCGCCGAGGACGACGACGGCCGCATCACGGACGTCACCGCCCAGGACGCCACGGGCCGCCATGTCGCGGGCGAACTCTCCGCCGACGGCAGCCGCTGGCACAGCACCTCACCGCTGGCCGCCAACGCCCAGTACACGGTGCGCGTGAGCACCGAGAACGAGGATGGGGCCCCCGGCCGCAAGGTGATCACCTTCACCACCGGCAAGCCGTCCAAGACCAAGCGCCTGGGCGTCACCTTCGGCCCCAAGGCGGGCACCTACGGCGTCGGCCAGCCCATCACCGCCGAGCTGAACGCCCCCGTCAAGGACCGCGCCCAGCGAGCCGTCGTCGAACGCGGCCTGAAGGTCACCTCCACGCCCGCGGTGACCGGCAGCTGGTACTGGGTGGACGACAAGAAGCTCCACTACCGCCCCAAGGACTACTGGCCCACCCGCGCCACCATCCGGGTGCGCAGCAACCTGGAGGGCATCAAGATCAATGACCGCCTCCGCGGCGGCAAGGCCAAGCCCCTCACCCTCACCACCGGCGACCGTGTCATAGCCGTCACGGACGCCGCCGCACACCATCTGACGGTCTACAAGAACGGCGAGGAGATCAAGACCATCCCCGTCACCACGGGCAAGCCGGGCTTCGAGACCCGCAACGGCGTCAAGGTCGTCCTCGGCAAGGAGCGCTTCGTCCGGATGCGCAGCACCACGGTCGGCATCGCCGAGGGCTCCTCGGAGTCGTACGACCTCGACGTGTACTTCGCCACGCGCGTCACCTGGAGCGGCGAGTACGTCCACGCCGCCCCCTGGTCCGTCGGCTCCCAGGGCTACGCCAACGTCAGCCACGGCTGCGTCGGCATGAACACCAGCAACGCCGAGTGGTTCTTCAACACGGTCCGCGAAGGCGACCTGGTCAAGGTCGTCAACTCCGACGGCAACACGATGGAACCCTTCGGCAACGGCTTCGGCGACTGGAACGTCCCCTGGGAGAAGTGGCAACAGGGCAGCGCCTTGACCACAGGCCCGGACGCAACCCCTCAGGAAGCAGCACGCCTCCGACCCTGGGCAGCCTGACCAACCTAGGGGCGCGGGGAACTGCGCGAACAACCACAACGACGCCGCAGCCGCCCTACAAGACAAGCCCCCGAGCTCTCAGGCGCTCTGCAGCTTCTTGGACCGCAACAAGGAAGCCAAGGCACGGGCAAACTCCACCGGCTCCACCGGCAGGGTCACCGCCGCCTCAGCCCGACTCCACGTGGCCAGCCACGCATCCTGAGGCCGCCCGATCAGCAACAACACCGGCGGAGCCTGGAACACCTCGTCCTTGATCTGCCGGCACAACCCCATGCCCCCCATGGGCACGGCCTCACCGTCCAGCACACAGACGTCGATCCCGCCCTTGTCCAGCTCACTGATCACAGCGGCGGGCGTCGCACACTCGACGAACTCCACCACAGGAACATCCGGCGCCGGCCGCCGGCCGGTGGCCAACCGCACCTGCTCCCGCGTGTTCGCATCGTCGCTGTACACCAGCACCGTGGCGGTCGGCTGCATGCTTCCTCCGTGACGTCAGCGTCGTAAGGACAAGCCCGTTGGGCCGGATGCTACTCCCTTGAACACCACGTCAACACCGGTACGACCGCCCGAGACACTCCGAACGGCACCCCCCGGAGTGAGGGCGGGATAAGCGACCGACATAATGTCGGTCGTGGCGACAGCAACGACAGTAGATACCGGGCACGCGCACCCGTCGGTCAACCGGCCGAACCTCACCAGCGTCGGAACCATCATCTGGCTGAGTTCCGAGCTGATGTTCTTCGCGGCCCTCTTCGCGATGTACTTCACCCTGCGATCGGTGACCGGACCCGACTTCTGGTCGGAGAAGGCCGACACCCTGAACTTCCCGTTCTCGGCGACGAACACCACGATCCTGGTGCTCTCCTCCCTCACCTGCCAGCTCGGCGTGTTCGCCGCCGAGCGCGGTGACGTGAAGAAGCTCCGGGGCTGGTTCATCGTCACCTTCATCATGGGCGCGGTCTTCATCGGCGGTCAGGTCTTCGAGTACACCGAGCTGGTCAAGCACGAGGGCCTGTCGCTCTCGTCCGACCCGTACGGCTCGGTGTTCTACCTGACCACCGGCTTCCACGGCCTGCACGTGACGGGCGGTCTCATCGCCTTCCTGCTGGTCCTGGGCCGGACCTACGCGGCCAAGAGGTTCACCCACGAGCAGGCGACCGCGGCCATCGTCGTGTCCTACTACTGGCACTTCGTCGACGTCGTCTGGATCGGCCTCTTCGCCACGATCTACATGATCAAGTAGCCGGGTCCGCGACCGCGCGCGCTCGAAGAAGCGCACCCATCCAGAAGCATCGACGCAGAAGATCCTGACACCGGGGTAATCCGTGAAAAAGCTCTCCGCACGACGACGCCACCCGCTGGCGGCGCTCGTCGTCCTACTCCTCGCGCTGGCATGCACCGGGGGGCTGTACGCCGTGTTCGCACCCGCGGACAAGGCGCAGGCCGACGAAACCGCCCAGTCCCTCACCATCGAGGAGGGAAAGAAGCTCTACGCGGTCGGCTGCGCCAGCTGCCACGGCACCGGCGGTCAGGGCACCTCCGACGGGCCGAGCCTGGTGGGCGTGGGCGCCGCGGCCGTGGACTTCCAGGTGGGCACCGGCCGTATGCCGGCCGCCACCTCGAAGGGCGCGCAGGTTCCGCGCAAGAAGCCGGTCTACACGCAGGCCGAGATCGACCAGCTTGCGGCGTACATCGCCTCCCTGGGCGCCGGCCCGGCGATCCCGACCGAGGAGCAGTACGGCCCCGAGGGCGCCGACATCGCCAAGGGCGGTGAGCTGTTCCGCAACAACTGCGCGCAGTGCCACAACTTCACCGGTAAGGGTGGCGCCCTGACGCACGGCAAGTACGCGCCGAACCTCGAGGACGTCGACCCGAAGCACATCTACGAGGCCATGCTCACCGGTCCGCAGAACATGCCTTCGTTCCCCGACAGCACGCTGTCGGAGCAGAACAAGAAGGACATCATCGCGTACCTGGACGAGGTCAACAGCCAGAACTCCGAGAGCCCGGGCGGCCTGGAGCTGGGCGGGCTCGGCCCGGTCAGTGAGGGTCTGTTCGGCTGGATCTTCGGTCTCGGTGGCCTGATCGCCGTCGCTGTGTGGGTCGCCGCTCGGACCGCAAAGGCCAAGAAGTCATGAGTAGCCAAGACATTCCAGAAGAGAACCTGCCGGCTGAGCAGGACACCGCCCACGGCGCGGTAGCGCGAGCGGACGAGGAGCACCCGTTCGCCGACCCGGGGCTGCCGCCCCACGAGCACCGGATCCAGGACATCGACGAGCGGGCCGCCAAGCGGTCCGAGCGCACGGTCGCCCTGCTGTTCACGCTCTCGATGCTGGCCACCATCGGCTTCATCGCCGCGTTCGTCGCGATCCCGGTCGAGAAGATCGTCTACATCTTCCCGTTCGGTCACATCAGCGCCCTGAACTTCGCGCTCGGCGTGACGCTCGGCATCGCGTTGTTCGCCATCGGCGCCGGCGCGGTCCACTGGGCCCGCACGCTGATGTCCGACGAGGAGCTGACCGACGAGCGGCACGCGATCGCGGCCGAGCCCGAGGTCCGCGCCAAGGTCATGGACGACTTCCGCCAGGGCGCGAAGGAGTCCCAGCTCGGCCGGCGCAAGCTGATCCGCAACACCATGTTCGGCGCGCTCACCCTGGTGCCGCTGTCCGGTGTCGTGCTGCTGCGCGACCTCGGCCCGCTGCCCGAGGACAAGCTGCGTCACACCCTGTGGTCCAAGGGCAAGCTGATCATCAACATGAACACCGGGGAGCCGATGCGCCCCTCGGACATCGTGACCGGCTCGCTGACGTTCGCCAAGCCCGAGGGCCTGGAGGAGCACGACCACGACTTCAACAACGAGATCGCCAAGGCCGCCCTGATGATCGTCCGCATTCAGCCGGACGACATCAAGGACAAGCGCACCCTCGAGTGGGGGCACGAGGGCATCCTCGCGTACTCGAAGATCTGCACCCACGTCGGTTGCCCGATCTCCCTGTACGAGCAGCAGACGCACCACGTGCTCTGCCCCTGCCACCAGTCCACCTTCGACCTCTCCGACGGTGCCAAGGTGATCTTCGGTCCCGCCGGTCACGCCCTTCCGCAGCTGAAGATCGGCGTGAACGACGAGGGCTACCTCGAAGCGCTCAGTGACTTCGAAGAGCCCGTCGGTCCTGCTTTCTGGGAGCGCGGATGAGCACCAACGACAGCAACGAGTCCCGCTCTCGCGGGAAGGCACCGGCCGGCGAGCGCGTCGCCGACTGGGCCGACGGCCGGCTCGGGATCTACTCCCTGGCCAAGGCCAACATGCGCAAGATCTTCCCGGACCACTGGTCCTTCATGCTGGGCGAGATCTGCCTGTACAGCTTCCTGATCATCATCCTCACGGGTGTGTATCTGACGCTGTTCTTCCACCCGTCGATGAACGAGGTGGAGTACCACGGCAGCTACATCCCGCTCCAGGGCCAGCTGATGTCGGAGGCGTACGCCTCCACCCTGGAGATCAGCTTCGACGTGCGCGGCGGTCTGCTCATCCGGCAGATCCACCACTGGGCGGCGATCGTCTTCCTCGCCGGCATGTTCGTGCACATGATGCGCGTCTTCTTCACCGGCGCGTTCCGCAAGCCGCGTGAGATCAACTGGCTGTTCGGCTTCCTGCTGTTCGTGCTGGGCATGTTCACCGGCTTCACCGGCTACTCGCTCCCGGACGACCTGCTCTCCGGCACCGGTGTCCGCTTCACCCAGGGCGCGATCCTGTCCGTGCCGATCGTCGGCACGTACATCTCGATGTTCCTGTTCGGCGGGGAGTTCCCCGGGACCGACTTCGTGGCCCGGTTCTACTCGATCCACATCCTGCTGCTGCCGGGCATCATGCTCGGTCTGGTGGTCGGCCACCTGATCCTGGTCTTCTACCACAAGCACACGCAGTTCGCGGGTCCCGGCCGGACCAACAAGAACGTCGTCGGCATGCCGCTGCTGCCGGTGTACATGGCGAAGGCGGGAGGCTTCTTCTTCCTGGTCTTCGGCTTCATCGCGCTGCTCGCCGGCATCGCCTCGATCAACCCGATCTGGAACCTGGGCCCCTACCGCCCGGACATGGTCTCCACGGGAGCCCAGCCCGACTGGTACATGGGCTTCGCCGAGGGCCTGGTCCGCGCCATGCCCGGCTGGGAGATCAACTTCTGGGGCCACACCCTGGTCCTGGGCGTGTTCATCCCGCTGGTGATCTTCGGTATCTTCCTCGGGATCATCGCGCTGTACCCGTTCATCGAGTCCTGGATCACCGGGGACAAGCGCGAGCACCACATCCTGGACCGCCCGCGCAACGCCCCGACCCGTACGGCCTTCGGTGTCGCCTGGGTCACCGCGTACATGATCATGCTGATCGGTGGTGGCAACGACATCGTCGCCACGCACTTCAACCTCTCGATCAACGCGGTCACCTGGTTCGTCCGGATCGGCTTCTTCGTGGGCCCGGTCGTCGCGTTCGTCGTCACCAAGCGCATCTGCCTCGGCCTGCAGCGCCGGGACAAGGACAAGGTGCTGCACGGCCGCGAGTCGGGCATCATCAAGCGCCTGCCGCACGGTGAGTTCATCGAGGTGCACGAGCCGCTCAGCCAGGAGGCCCTGTACACGCTCACCGCGCACGAGCAGTACAAGCCGGCGGAGATCGGCCCGACGGTCGACGAGCACGGTGTCGAGCGCAAGGTGAAGGGCTCCGAGAAGCTGCGCGCCAAGCTCAGCGAGGCGTACTACGGCGAGGAGTCCCAGATTCCGAAGCCGACCGTCGAGGAGTACAACGAGATCACGAGCGGCCACGGCCACCACTGATCGTCGCACTCGCCACGCCACCTGAAGGGGCCCCGTCCGTTGTTCGGACGGGGCCCCTTCGGCGTGCCCCGGGCTGGATAGGGTGGGCCCTGAGACGTTTCCCGCATGTCCTACATGCTCTACGACCATCAGGAGCGGCTATGAGCGCTGTGACCCCCGCTGGAGGCGACACCGCGGCGGGCCGTTCCTGGCCCGCCCTGCTGAACGGGCTGCTGGACGGCCGGGACCTCACCGCCGACGACACCGCCTGGGCGATGGACCTGATCATGCGCGGCGAGGCCACCGACGCGCAGATCGCCGGGTTCGTGGTGGCGCTGCGCGCCAAGGGCGAGACGGTCGAGGAGATCACCGGCTGCGTCCGCGCCCTGTACGACCACGCCAACGTGATCGAGGTGCCCGGGGCGACCGTCGACATCGTCGGCACCGGCGGCGACGGCGCCAAGACCGTCAACATCTCCACGATGTCCTCGATCGTCGTCGCCGGCACCGGCGCGAAGGTCGTCAAGCACGGCAACCGGGCCGCCTCCTCGGCCTCCGGCGCCTCCGACGTCCTGGAGAAGCTCGGCGTCAATCTGGAGCTGAGCCCGAAGCGGGTGGCCGAGGTCGCGGAGGAGGCCGGGATCACCTTCTGCTTCGCGGTGAAGTTCCACCCGGCGCTGCGCCATGTGGCCGCCGCCCGCGGCCAGTTGGGCATCCGCACGGTGTTCAACTTCCTCGGCCCGCTGGCCAACCCGGCCCGGGTCAGGGCCCAGGCGGTCGGTGTCGCCGACCCGCGGATGGCGCCCATCATGGCCGGTGTCTTCGCCGAACGCGGCAACTCCTCGCTGGTCTTCCGCGGCGACGACGGCCTCGACGAGCTGACCACCACGGCCACCTCCCGGGTGTGGGTGGTCCGCGACGGCAAGGTCACCGAGGAGACCTTCGATCCGCGGGACGTCGGAATCGACCTCGTCCCGGTCGAGGCGCTGCGCGGCGCGGACGCCTCCTACAACGCGGAGGTCGCCCGGCGGGTGCTGGACGGCGAGCGCGGCCCGGTGCGGGATGCCGTGCTGCTGAACTCGGCGGCGGCGCTGGTCGCGCTGGAGCCCGGCGGCGGCACGCTCACCGAGCAGATCCGCGCCGGGATGGACCAGGCGGCCGAGGCCATCGACTCGGGCGCCGCCAAGCGCGTACTGGACCGCTGGGTGGCCGTCAGCAACGCGTGAGATCCGTCGTGTGATGTCCCGCGATCCGGACACGGGTTGCGGGACATCGCTCTGATCGCCTAGTTTCCTGTCCAGGTCATGAGTGACAGTCATCAGGCCCCGGCCGACTGTCCGGCAACCCTCCGTCCGTGGCGGGGTGCCCCGGGTGAAGACCAGGCCGTACGGCAGCAAGGCCTACGGCAAGCGCGGACCCCTCGCGAAACCAGGGGTCCTGGGTCGTTCGAGGGAGCCTTCCGTGAGCAAGCGAATGCGTTAGGGGCCGCCGCCCCCGAGTGGCCGCTGAGCCCCGCCTCCGCATCCCCCTTCACCTTCCTCGCCGGTGAATTCCGGCTGCCTTCACGGGAGTTCCCCCATGTCTGTCTCCAGCCTTGCCGTCGACGCGTCCGTTTGTGCCCCGCTGCCCGTTCTGGGACGAGATGTCACCGTCCCGCTCGTGACCGGCGGTGAGGTCACCTACGCCGCGCTCGACTACGCCGCCAGCGCGCCCGCCCTGCAGCGCGTGTGGGACGACGTGGCCGCCTACGCCCCGTACTACGGCAGCGTGCACCGCGGTGCCGGGTACCTCTCGCAGCTGTCCACCGATCTGTTCGAGAACGCCCGCAAGGCCGTCGCCGAGTTCCTCGACTGCCGGGCCGGCGACCAGGTGGTGTTCACCCGGTCCACCACCGACTCCCTGAACCTGCTCGCCGCCGCCCTTCCCGCCGACTGCCAGGTCTTCGTCTTCGAGACCGAGCACCACGCATCCCTGCTGCCCTGGCGCGGCGCCCGGGTCACCTACCTCGACGCGCCGAGCAGCCCCCGCCAGGCCGTCGAGACGCTGGAGCGCGCCCTCGCCGACCGCGACCCCTACGGCCCGGCCCTGATCTGCGTGACCGGCGCCTCCAACGTCACCGGCGAGCTGTGGCCCGTACGCGAACTGGCCGCCGTCGCCCACGCGCACGGCGCCCGGATCGTCCTGGACGCCGCCCAGCTGGCCCCGCACCACCCGGTGAGCGTCCGTGACCTGGACGTCGACTGGGTCGCCTTCTCCGGGCACAAGCTGTACGCCCCCTTCGGCTCCGGGGTCCTCGCCGGGCGGGCCGACTGGCTGCGCGAGGCCGAGCCGTATCTCGCGGGCGGTGGCGCCAGCCGCAAGGTCAGCCGGCGCCCGGACGGGGGAGTGGATGTCGAGTGGCACGACAGCGCAGCCCGGCACGAGGCCGGCTCGCCCAACGTCATCGGCGCCTACGCCATCGCCTCCGCCTGCAAGGCGCTCACCGAGGCCGGGGTCGAGACGCTGGTGGCGCGCGAGCAGTACCTGATCCGCCGGGTGCGGGAGGGGCTCGCCGAGGTGCCCGAGGTGCGGTTCCTGTCGCTGTTCGGCGACGACGCGCCGCGCGTCGGCGTGCTGTCCTTCGTCGTCGACGGCTGGAACAGCTCCCACTTCGCCGCCGCGCTGTCCGCCGAGTACGGCATCGGCGTACGCGACGGGCTGTTCTGCGCGCACCCGCTGGTGCGGACCCTGCTCGGTGCCGAGGCGGGGGCCCAGGGCGAGTGCGGGGCTCCGGAAGCGGCGCCGGGGGAGAAGTCCCTCAACGCCATCCGGGTCAGCTTCGGCGCGGGCACCCCGGACGAGCACGTCGACCGTTTCGTGGCCGCCGTGAAGGAACTGGTGCGCGACGGCGCCCGGTGGACCTACCGCACCGAGGACGGGCGCTGCGTGCCGGACACCTCCGCGTGAGCGGGCACCGGTAGGCGGGTGCCGAGCAGGATCATCCGCAGGGCACGTTCGGTGGCGTCCGTGAGGAGTTCGGCGGCCCGCACCAGCGCCTCCGCCAACGCCATCGGCGCGGGCAGGATGCCGTGGCAGGCGTCCACGCCCGGCACGTCCTGCGCGCCCTCGCCCAGCGTCCCGGCCAGCGCCAGCACCGGCCGCCCGTAGAGCTTGGCGCGGCGGGCCACCTCCGCCGGGACCTTCCCGCGCGGGGTCTGGTGGTCCAGGGCGCCCTCGGCGGTGACGACGAGATCGGCGCGGGACAGCCGGGCGTCCAGGTCGAGATGGTCGAGCAGCACGTCGAAGCGGGGCAGCAGCCGGGCACCGAGGGCGGCGAGCCCGGCACCCAGCCCGCCGGAGGCGCCGGTGCCGGGGCCGAGGCGCAGATCGGTGCCGGTGACGCCGAGGTCGCGGGTGAGGACCCGCGCCCAGTTCTCCAGGCCCGCCGACAACTCCTCGACCTGTGCCGGGGTGGCCCCCTTCTGCGGGCCGAACACCCGGGCCACACCCCGCTCCCCGCACAGCACGTTGAAGGGGTTGCAGGCGACCAGCACGTCGGTGTCCGTGAGCCGCGGGTCGAGGCCGGAGGGATCGATCCGTGCCAGGCGCCTCAACTCCGCACCGCCCCGCCCCAGTTCGAAGCCGTCGGCGTCCAGCAGCCGGGCGCCGAGCGCCTGGAGCGCGCCCGCCCCGCCGTCCGAGGTGCCCGAGTCGCCGCAGCCGACCAGGATCCGCCGGACGCCCTGGTCGAGCGCGGCGCGGATCAGCTCGCCGACGCCGTACGTGGTGGTGGCGCCGGGATCGCGGCGGGTGCGGGGGACCAGGGAGAGACCGGCGACCGCGGCCATCTCGACGACGGCGGTGTCGCGGGCGCCGAGCAGGGCGAAGTGAGTGCCGACAGGCTCGCCGACCGGGCCCGTGGCGGCCAGCGCGACCAGCCGGCCGCCGGTC
>NZ_JAOCQE010000560.1 GCF_025290915.1 Streptomyces sp. 15-116A
CGGCTGCGGGCCAAGGTGCGGGCCGAACTCGGCGCGACCGGGCGGCCGTTGCTGATCGCCGTCGGCTCGCTCGAACCGCACCGGGGCTACGGCACGCTGCTGGACGCCGCCCACGCCTGGCGGCGGCTGGATCCCGTACCGCAGGTCGTGATCGCGGGCGAGGGGTCGCTGCGGGCCGAGCTCCAGCGGCGGATCGAGGACGAGGAGCTGCCGGTGCGGCTCATCGGCCGGCGCGACGACGTCACCGATCTCCTCGCGGCGGCCGACCTCGCGCTGCTGACGAGCCGCTGGGAGGCGCGCTCCCTGCTCGCCCAGGAGGCCCTCCACGCGCGCGTGCCGCTCGTCGCGACCCGGGTCGGCGGCATCCCCGAACTCGTCGGCGACGCCGCCGTACTCGTCCCGTACGGTCATGCGCGCGCCCTCGCCGACGCCGTGATCCGGCTGCTGGACGACCCCGAACGACGTCAGGCGCTCGCCGCGAAGGGCGCCCGGCAGGCGGCCACCTGGCCGACCGAGGACGAGACGGTCGCCCAAGTGCTCAGCGTCTACGACGAGTTGACGCAGCACCGGCCGCTGGTCTGAGCTGCCGGGATCACGTCACATGCCGGCGTGCCCGCAGCGCCAGGCTCAACGCCAGGACCGTCTGCGGGTCGTCGAGGTCGGTGCCCAGCAACTCGCCGATGCGGGCCAGGCGGTTGTAGAGGGTCTGCCGGTTCAGGTGGAGTTCGCGGGCCGTCTCCGCCTTGCGGCCCGCGTGCGCCAGATACGTCTCCAGCGTCGGCAGCAGCGGCGGGCGCGAGCGGCGGTCGTGCTCCAGGAGCGGGCCGAGGGCGCGCTCCACGAACGACGCCAGGTCCGGATGGTCGCGCAGCCGCCACAGCAACAGGTCGATGTCCAGGCGCCGCGCGTCGTACCAGGGGCGGTCCGGCAGGCCCTGTGCCGCGGTCGCCGTCTCCGCCGCGTGTCTGAGGCCCGCCGACGCCGCGGCCCAGCCGCCCGCCATGC
>NZ_JAOCQE010000057.1 GCF_025290915.1 Streptomyces sp. 15-116A
GCAGCCGCGCGCCGGATTCAGCGGCGCCGCCCTGCCGACGCTCGCCGTCCCGGCGGACGAGGCCCGCGCGCTCCTCGACGAACTCGCCGACGGCGAGGTGAACCTGCGCTGGAAGGCCACCGCCAAGAGCCCCTACGTCTACAACCTCTCCTTCCCCGAAGGCGGCCCGATCGGCGGCGACCGCACCTACCGGGTGCGCGACGAGCGGCTCGGCACGGTGGAGTCGACGTACCACGCGATGGGCGTGCAGGGCGACTTCCTCGACAGCACGGGCGCCCACCGGCCCGACGGCACCGCCGCCTACCTGGGCTTCAACGCCCCGGTCGCGGTGCCCGGCAAGCGCACCGAGTTCTACTCGGCGGGCGACACCGCCTGGGACCACATCGTCTCCAGCAGCTTCCCGTGGGGCGAGGCGATGATCGACCAGCGGCGCACCTACCGGCCCGGCAGCGAGCGCTCGGAGCGCTGGTACGACGGTGTCGTGGCCCCCACCGCACCGCGCGACACGGCCGGCAAGCCGGTCCTCGCCGCCGAGCGGCAGGGCAATCTGATCGGCTTCGCCTCGGCGATGTGGGGCGACGGCACGCACTACGCGCAGGCCGGGTCCTTCGGCGACATCGGGAACCTGGTGCTGCGCAAGGACGGTGAGGAACTCGGGCAGAGCGGTTACCCGTTCGGGGTGTTCGAGGTGCCGGCCGGGGAAGCCACCTACGAACTGGAGCAGAACATCGCGAAGATCGGGTCGCCGGCCCGGGTGTGGGAGCGGTCGCAGCAGGTGCGGACCGTCTGGACGTTCCGCTCGAAGCTGGACGAGGGCCAGTACTCGCAGGGGCTCGGCATCCTCTTCCCGCGCTACGAGCTGCCCGAGGACGGCATGAAGACCGTGCCCGCGAAGGACGGTGTGCGGATCGGGCTGAGTGTCACCGGGCATGCCGGGTACTCCCCCGGAAAGCTCACGGCCGCGAAGCTGTCGTACTCCTACGACGAGGGCGCGACCTGGACCGAGGCGGACGTCTCGCTCACGGCGAGCGGCGCCACGGCCACGGTGAACCACGCGCGCGCGGCCGGAAAGCAGGTCTGGCTGCGGACCGAACTCACGGACGCCGACGGCAACTCGGTACGGCAGACCGTGTCCCGCGCCTACGACGTGCGCCCGTAGCACGGCCGTAGGCACCGAAGCCGGTCCGCCGGGTGGCCTTCCTGTGGGGGGTGGGGCGCCCGGCGGACCTCTCGGCTACGCGGCCAGCGCCTTCTGCGCCTCCTCGACGAAGGCCCGGCGCGCCTCGTCCACTTCGTCGACGGTGTAGCTGCCGCGGAGTCGGGTCACCAACTCACCTGCGGCGCAGGCGGTTTCGGGCGGGCCTTCGAGGAGGACGGCAGCCAGGGCGCGGTGCAGCTGGGACCGGTCGGCGGGCTGGCCCTCGCCGGTGCGGAGGGTGAGGGCGGTGGCCTCGGCGGCTTCGAGGAAGCGGACGTAGGCCTGGCGGCGCCCGTCCAGAAGGCGGGTGGCGCGCTGCTCCTCCAGGGTCATCCGTACGGTGTCCAGGACCGCGTCCGCCTGACGGTCACCGGCGTGCCGGGCGGCCTCCGCCTGGCGGCGGCCGGCGCTCCGGGTGAACCAGCCGGTGACCAGGCTGCCGAGCAGCGCCGAACCGGCCGCGATCAGCCCCACTCCCCATTCAGTCATGGGCCCATTGTTCCGTGCGGGCCCCCGGGTACCATGCGCGCATGCCGTCGGACGAGATACCTGCCCCTATCTGCGAAAACGACGGCTCCGGACGCACCGCGCCCGGTAAAATGGACACTCGGGTCGACGGTCGACGGTCGACGGTCGACGGTCGACGGTCGACGGTCGACGGTCGACGGTCGACGGTCGACGGTCGACGGTCGACGGTCGACGGACGACGGACGACAGGCGGCGTGTGTTGTTCGCGGCTCGGTCGGCGACCGCGCTGCACCGGCTGCTCGACGTCCTTCCGGTGTTCGCCGGAGACCACCGGATCAGCCGCCACTTCACGCTCGTCCCCGGCTCCGAGTTCGGTCTCGACGCGCTGACCGCCGTCGAGCGGGCGGGTGCCCGCACCATCCCCTGGGACCAGGCGCGCGGCCAGGTCCACGACGTGATCCTCGCCGCCAGCCCGAAGGGCGACGTGGGTCTTCTGCACGGCCCCTGTGTGCTGTTGCCGCACGGCGCCGGCTTCGGCAAGACCGTGCCCGGCGAGGGTTCCGGACCGGCCACCCCGTCCGGGCTCGATCCCGCCCGCCTGCTCCTCGGTGACCGCCCCCTCGCCGCCGTCCACGCCCTCGCGCACCCCAGCCAGGTCAGCCGTATCGCCTCGTCGAGTCCCCGGGCGGCGGCCGCGGCCACCGTCATCGGGGACCCCACCCTGGATCGCATGCTGGCCTCGCGTGCCCACCGGGAGCGCTACCGGCGGGCGCTGGGCACGGGGGCGCGCACGCTGGTCGTCCTCACCTCCACCTGGGGACCGGAGTCCCTGCTGCGGCAACGGCCGGAGCTGGCGGCCGAGTTGGTCACACTGCTGCCGTACGACAGTCACCAGGTGGCACTGATCGTGCACCCCAATGAGCGCAGCCGCCTCGGCTCCTTCGAACTGGCCGAACGGCTGGCCCCCGCCCTCGACGCGGGCCTAATCCTGCCCGGCCCGTACGAGGAGTGGGCGGCCGTTCTGATCGCCGCCGACGCGGTGATCACGGACCACGGGTCCACGGCGCTGTACGCGGCCGCGCTGGACCTGCCGCTCATCGGTGCCTACGACGGTGGCCGCGAGCTCGTGCCGGGCAGCCCGATGGCCGAGTTCCTCGCCCGCGGCCCACGGCTGGAGCGGCACGCGCTGGACGCCGGGGGTCTTCGTGTGCTTCTGAGCGGCCACGAGCCCGAGTTGATCCGCACGGTCGCGGAGTCGGCCTTCGCGGAACGCGGCCGGGCGCTGGAGCTGCTGCGCAGCGAGGTGTACCGGCTGCTGGACCTGGCCCCGCCCTCGGCACCGGTCACCGCACGCGTCCTGCCTGCTCCCCGTACGACCGCGCTGCGCACGCCGGGCGCCTTCGCGGTACGCGCCGACGTCGCGCGAGACACCGTCCGGGTGGAGCGCTTCCCCGCGCAACGCCCAGGCCCGTCTCACCACTTGGCCGCCGAGCACGGCACGGCCGGTGAGCGGCACGCCCAAAGCGCCGCCGTCCTGTTCCGCCGTGCCGCACCGCCCGCCCAGGGCGCGCCGTACGAGGTGGCGTGGACGGCTGCCGGCTGGACCGAGCACATCCTGGACTCCTACCCCGGCTGCCGTACTGCCGCCGCCGTGCTGTCGCCTTCCCGCTGCCTGGTCCAAAACCGGGCGGGACTGCTGCTCTCCGTCCGCATCGAGCCGTGCGGGGAGGGCGGACGCGTCGTGACCACCGATCCGGCCGCCGTGGTCAGCGCCGTCCACGCCTGGCTCTGGGCCGGGCGGGCGCGGGTGCCCGCCATGCTGCGGTGCGAGATCGGCGGGCGCACGTACGAGGTCGGGCTCGCCGAGGCGACCGAGGAGGAGCGGGCGCTCGGCCTCTAGGTCAGGCCGCCGTTGCGTTCCCGGATGGCCTGGGCTGCCGTGCGGTGGCGGTGGGCCTCCTCCTGGTGGCCGGTGTCGTCGGCCAGGGTGGCGAGGGCCGTCAGGACGCGGGCCTCCTCGTGCTCGGCGGCGCGGTCGCGTGCGCCGGTCAGCGCCGCCTCGTACAGGTCGCGTGCCGCGTCGTGGCGGCCGAGGCGGTGCAGCGCGGTGCCGAGGGCGAAGCCGGTGCGTGCCGTCATGCGTGCCCGTCCCAGCTCACGGGCCTGGGCGTGGGCGCTTTCGAGGAGTTCGGCGGCCCGCTGGAGGTCGCCCACTTCGGCGACGGCCTGGCCGAGGCGGTAGGTCTGGAGCATGGCGCCGTAGGTGTTGCCGATCTCGCGGTGTACGCGCAGGGACGCCTCGAACTCCGTGGCTGCCCGGGCCCAGTCGCCCTGCGCGGCGTGCAGGCTGCCGGTGAACTCGCGGACGGACGCGGCCAGTTTGCGCTCGCCCGGCGAGTGGCCGAGGGAGGCCGCCGCAGTGCGGGCCTGGGTCATCTCGTGGCGCGCCTCGTCGAAGCGGGCCTGTTCCCAGAGCGGGCGGGCCAGTTGGCAGCGCATGCGGATCAGGGCCCGGGTGTCCTCGGTGCGCTGGGCCGCATGGACGGCGGTGCGGAAGGCGTCGGTCACGTCGGCAGGGTGCGGGTGGTCGAGGTAGTGGGTCCACAGGGGTTCGCACAGGGACCAGGCCTCGGTGTCCAGGCCGAGGGCGTGGGCGGTGCGGACGCAGGCGAAGAGGGCGTGGCGTTCGTCCTCCAGCCAGCCCAGTGCCCCGGCCGGGGTGGCGAACGGCACGTCGGAGGTGCCGGGGAGCGGCGGTACGGGGGGTGCGAGGGTGAGGCGGGTGCCGGCGGCTACGGCGTCGGCACGCTGGGCCTGGCGCAGGTACCAGCGCACGATACGCCGGGCGCCCTCGGCGGCCTCCGCCTCGTCGCCGTGGCGGGCCGCGCAGCGTGCGGCGTGGGCCCGGAGCAGGTCGGGCAGGCGGACGCGCGCGCTGCGGGTGTCGAGTAAGCCGGCGTTCTCCAGTTCCTCCAGGGCGTCGTCTGCCGCGTCGTGTCCCCGGCCGAGCAGGGCCGTCGCGGCGTCCGGGGTGAGCGAGGCGCCGGGGGCGGCGGACAGCAGCCGGTAGAGGAGGGCGGCGTGCGGGCCGAGGGTACGGTACGCGGCGTCCCAGACCCGTTCGACCATGGGGAGCCCCTTGTCGTTCAGCTCGGCCGTGAGGTCGGTGAGCAGACGGGCCAGCGGGCGGCGGCGGTGGCGGCGGATCCATCGGCCGGCCACGTGCAGGGCGGCGGGCAGCCCCGAGCACAGGCCGATCAGCCCGGCCGCCGCTTCCGGCTCGGCGTCGAGGCGGGGGTCGTCGACGAGGCGGCGCAGCAGCTCCCGCGCGTGCGGGTCGTCGAGGGGGGCGAGTTCGAGTTCGGTGACCGCGCCGCTCTCGAGGTCGTACAGCGGCCCGTGGCTGGTGACCACGACCAGGCCGGCGCCGGACGCCGGGAGCAGGGGGACGACCTCGCTGCCGTAGCGGGCGTTGTCCACCACGACGACGAGGCGTTTGCCGTCGGTGCGTTCCCAGTACTGGCGGCAGCGGGCCTTGAAGGTGTGGCCCAGCCACTCGGGCGAGACGTCGAGGGAGCGCAGCAGGTCGCCGAGCGCGTCGGAGACCTCGACGGCTCCGTCGCGGCGGAGTTCGTCGAGGTCCACGTAGAGCACGCCGTCCGGGTAGCGGTCGCGGACCGCGCGGACGATACGGAAGGCGAGCTCCGTCTTGCCCGTGCCGCCCAGGCCGCTCAGGGCCAGGCACAGCGGCCTGGACTGTCCGTCCCAGCCCGCGACGGCGCGGAAGGCGCGCGCCTGCTCCTCCTCGCGGTCGACGAAGTGCGCCGTTTCCGGGGGAACCTGATAGGGCATCGGCGCGGTCTCTCCCAATCGTCGCGGCGGCGGCCGGCAGCCGGAGCTACGTCGCCAACTCTACGGGGGATCTTGGCGATTGGGGTGAGGGCCGGGGCGGGCCGGGGGCCCGGTTCAGGTCACGCGACGGGCGGCGAAGGCGAGGGAGCGGGTGAAGATCTCCTCGACCCGGTCGTCGGGGAGGTGGTGCCAGCCGTGGTCGGCGCCGTCCACCGTCCACAACTCGGCGTCGGCTCCCGCCTGTTCGAGTGCGGCGGCGAGGGAGCGGCTGTGGGAGCAGTCGACCATGGTGTCCTGCTCGCCGTGGACGAGGAGGAACGGGGGCGCGACGGGGCGGACCTGAGCGACCGGGCTGGCCTCGCGGGCGCGCTCCGGGGCGGCGGCGGGGGCCGCGCCGAGCATGCGGGCCTCCGGGGTTTCGGGGTTCTCGGGGGTGAACCCGCCGCGCGGTCTGGTCAGGTCGCTCGGCCCGTACCAGATCACGGCACCGGCGAGTGCCGGGTCGGTGTGGGTGAGGGCGAGGAGGGAGGCGAGGTGTCCGCCGGCGGACTCTCCCCAGACCACCGTACGGGCGGTGTCGACGCCGAGTTCGGCGGAGCGCAGGGCGAGCCAGCGCAGTGCGGCGCGGAGGTCGTCGAGGGGTGCGGGGAAGGTGGCCTCGCCGCTGAGCCGGTAGTCGACGCAGGCGACGGCGAAGCCCTCGGCGGCGATACGGGCGAAGGGGCGGGGCTTCCAGTGGCGGGTGCGCATGCCCAGGTCGTCGCGGCGCCCCCGGCGCCAGGCGCCGCCGTGCACGTACAGCACCAGCGGGAGCGGGCCGGTCTCGTCACCCTCGGGCCGCCACAGGTCGAGCTCCAGCGGCCGGCCGCCGTCGATCTCGGCGTAGGGCACGCCGCGCGTCTCGCGCACGCCGGGGGCGGCCGGGGCGGAGGGCGGCAGGGGGGCGTAGTCGGGGTGCGGGGCGGCGATGAGATCGCGGACGCTGGGCTGGGGCCTGACGGACTCAGACGCGGCGGACTCAGCCGCGGCGGACCCCCGCCCGGCGATCTCGGGCGCAAGGTGCCCCGCGCCGGTGAACTCGGACCCGGCGGACCCCCGCCCGGCGAGCTCGGGCGCAGTCTGCCCCGCACCGGTGGGCTCCGGACCGGTGGGTTTCGGCCCCTTGAACTCCGGCCCCTTGACCTCTGGCTCATTGAACTCCGGCGTGGTCATCGCGTGCGCCACTCGTGGTCGGGCAAAAAGCGCACGTCGAAGCGTTGGGGGACGGTGCCGAACTTGTGGGGTTCGGGGACCAGGGGCTCGTGCGGCAGGCCGAGCCGCTCGGTGGGGGCGCCCAGGTTCTCGAAGAACCGCTCGAACGTGCCGCCGGGGCCCGCGGCGACGCCGACGACCTGGCTGTGGTGGCGCTCCATGCGGTAGGCGTGCGGGCAGTTCTTGGGGACGAAGCCGAAGTCGCCGGGGGTGAGCAGCCGTTCCTGCTGCTCGCCCTCGGTGTCCTCCACGAACAGCCGGACGGCGCCCTGGGTGACGTAGAAGACCTCGTGGGTGTCGACGTGCAGGTGGGCGGGGACGAGGTCGCTCTTGGGGCCCTCGACGGTGAAGAAGTTGAAGGTGTTCTCGGTCTGCTCGCCGCCCGCGTAGACGGTGATCAGGTCGCCGAAGAGGTGGGCGCGGTCGCCGTGGCCCTTCTCGATGACGTAGGGCTTGCCCGGTTCCGCGGGGATGCGTGAGGCCCTCCGGTGGCGGGTGGCGTACTCCATGGTCATGCGCTGCTCCTTCGCCTCGGACCGCCTACTATGTCAGGCAGCCTGACATGAGAGAGTGGCGGGAAGCAAGCACGGGACACGAAGAGGAGCCGATGAAGTCCACCCGCCGCCCTCTCCCCCAGCTGCTCGGTGACGCCCGGCGCTGGTTCGAGGAAGGTCTGCTGACGGCGATGGAGGCGGCCGGGGCGACGCCGGTGACCCCGACCCAGACACAGCTGTTCGCCGTGCTGGACGAGGAGGGCACCACGGTGTCCGAGCTGGCGCGGCGCATGGGCGTCACCCGGCAGACCGCCCACCAGGCCGTGCACGGACTGGTCGCCGCCGGGCTCCTCGAACAGGCCCCGGACCCCACCTCCGCCCGCCGCCGCCTGATCCGCCGCACCCCCGAGGGGCAACGGGCCCACCGCCAGGCGGGCGCCGTCCTGGACCGCCTGGAGGACGAACTCGCAGCCCGCATCGGCCGCGACGCGGTGATCGCGCTGCGGGCGGCCCTGGAGACACCCTGGGGGCGCCCACCGACGCTGGGCTGAGGGCGTGCCTGGGCCGCGCGGCACCGGGGGTGAGGAGGAAGAGGTGGCAGGGTGACCGGCCTCTCGTTCCGGCGGAGGGCCGGGTGACCGGCCCCTCGTCCCGACGGAGCAGCCCTGCTGGCGGCCGAGTGAGACCCCCGGCACCGTGGCTGTGGGGTCCGTGCCGGACCGCCGCAGCTCTGCGCGAGGGGAACGGGATGACCGAGATGATCCAGGCCAAGCCGGCCGAGGCGGCGATCGGCGAGGCCCACGACGAGGTGCGGCGGCGCTTCCCCCTCGACGACACCCAGGATCTCGACGACGCCCGCCGCGGCTTCCTGGGCACGGCGTCGAGGTGACCTTCGACGAGGCCGGCCTGCGCGCCGTCCTGCTGGGCCAGGTCTCCCCCACCGAACTGGCGGCACAGGGCCGCGCCCGCACCTCCGGCGACACCGCCGGACTCGGCGAACTGTTCAGCCACCTCACCGCCCCGGACCCGGACTTCGCGATCGTCACACCCTGAGGGCAGAGTCCTCGCCCCTTCGAGCGCCGTACGCTCCCCTCGCCATGGACGCGTACGGCGCTCGCGTGCGGCTCCCGAACCGCGCCCGGTGAAGCGCCCGTTCCCCCGGATGGATGCGAGGCCATGCGGCGGGTCGGGCCCGGCCGGAGGCTGGGCGCATGCGAACAAGACCTGCGATATCGGCTGCTGCCCTGCTCTCCGGTGCCGTCCTGCTCTCCGCCTCCCTGGCCGCCTGCGGCCGGGCGGCCGGTGACGGTGCCACAGCCCGAGGCGGCGGCGACGGCAACGACCGCGGGCGGCTCTGGGCGCAGTCCCTGGTGTGGAAGGACTGCCCCGCCCCGTCCCCCCTTCAGGGCGCAGGTGAGGCGCCCGAGCCGCTGCCGGACGGCACCCGGTGGCAGTGCACCACCATGCAGGCCCCCCTCGACTGGGACCGGCCCGACGGCGAGACGACGGACATCGCCCTGATCCGGGCACGCACGGGCGCGGACGCCGGCGAGCGGATCGGCTCACTGCTGTTCAACTTCGGCGGCCCAGGCGAGTCCGGCGTCGCCACCCTGCCCGCCCTCGCCGGCGCCTACGAGAAGCTCCGCGACCGCTACGACCTGGTCAGCTTTGACCCGCGCGGCGTCGGCAACAGCAACGGCGTCACCTGCCTGGACGCCGAGGAGCAGGAGGAGATGTCCGAGCGGGACGACACCCCGGACGACGGCGACGACGAGGTCAAGGCGCTGCTGACCGCCAAGCGGGAGTACGCGGCGGCCTGCGAGCGCGAGTCGGGCCGGATGCTGCCGCACGTGGGCACCGAGGACGCGGCCCGCGACATGGACCTGATGCGGCACCTGCTCGGCGACGACAAGCTGCACTACTTCGGCATCTCCTACGGCACCGAACTCGGCGGCGTATACGCCCACTTGTTCCCCCGCCACGTCGGCCGTGCCGTCCTGGACGGGGTCGTGGACCCCACCCAGAACCAGCTCGAGGAGTCACTGGCGCAGACCGCGGGATTCCAGCTCGCCTCCACTCACTTCGCCCAGTGGTGCGTACGCACCGGCTGCTCGCTGGGCGAGAGCCCCGAGGAGATCCAGGCGCTCGTCATGGAGCTGGAGGAGAAACTGGACGACAAGCCGCTGCCCATCGGCGACCAGGTGCTCACCGGTTCCCTGCTGCTCGACGCGATCGTCCAGAGCCTCTACCTGGAGACCGCCTGGCCGGCCCTGGAGGTCGGCCTGGAGCAGGTCGCGGAGGGCGACGGCGACACCCTGCTGAACCTCGCCGAGGCCCTGGGCGCGCGCGGCAGTGACGGCACCTACAGCGACCAGCAGGACGCGCAGACCGCCATCACCTGTGCCGACCGCAGCGACCGCTACACCGTGGACGAACTGCTGAAGAGGGCCCCGCAGTTCGAGGCGGCCTCGCCCCTCTTCGGCGCCACGATGATGTGGGGCGCCCTGCAGTGCACCGGCTGGCCGGTCCCCGGCAAGGCCGAACACCCCGACGTCCGCGCACCCGGGGCACCGCCCATCCTCCTCGTCGGCAACACCGGCGACCCCGCCACCCCCTACGAGGGCGCCGCCCGCATGGCCGAGCAGCTCGGCAAGGGCGTCGGCGTGGAACTCACGTACAAGGGCGAGGGCCACGGCGCCTACAACTCGGGCAACACCTGCGTCCAGAACAAGGTCAACACGTACTTCCTCGACGGCAAGCTCCCGGCACCCGGGACCGTGTGCGAGCACGAGTCCCCGACGGGTAAGTGACACGTCCGAAGGCTCCGAAGCGACCGACGCGGCCGAGGGATCACTGATCCCCCGGCCGCGTTTCACGATCCTGCGCTGCTGCCCGCCGACATGCGTGTGCTGACTGCGCCGGCGGCGCATAGGGTCGTCCGAGGCACGACGAGAGGCAGTCACTTCCTTGGAAACCTTCACGACGAGCAACGGTCCCGTCAGGGGTTTCCGAGCCGCCGCCGATGTCGTCGCCGTCCTCGGCATCCCGTACGCCGCCCCGCCGTTCGGCGCGAACCGGTTCCGGGAACCCGTTCCCGCGCCGACCTGGACGGGCGTGCGGGACTGCACGGCGTTCGGCCCCGTCGCACCGCAGTCGGCGCGGTTGTCCGGCGCACCCGCGTGGTCGCCCGGTGACGAGGACATCCTCACCCTGAACATATGGACCCCGGCCCCCGGCCCCGAGGGCGGTCGTCTGCCCGTCCTGGTCTGGATCCACGGCGGTGCCTACACCTTTGGCTCCTCGGCCCAGCCCGACTTCGACGGCACGGTACTCAGCCGCGCGGGCCTGGTCGTGGTCACCCTCAACTACCGCCTGGGGTTTGAAGGTTTCGGCCATGTCCCCTCCACCGGCCGGGCCGCTCATCCGGACAACCGCGGTCTGCTCGACCAGGTCGCGGCCCTGCGCTGGGTCCGTGAGAACATCGCCGCCTTCGGCGGTGACCCCGGCAAGGTCACGATCGCCGGCCAGTCCTCCGGGGCCGCCTCGGTGGCCTGCCTGATGGTGATGGACCGTGCCCGGGGTCTCTTCCACCGGGCCATCGCCCACAGCCCCGCCAGCCCCTGCTACCCGCTCGACGTCGCCGCGGCGACCACGCGCGAGGTCGCCGCGGCAGCGGGCTGCCCCGCCACAGCCGAGGGTCTGGCCTCGGCTCCCGTGGAGTCCCTGGTCGCCGCCTCCGACCAGGTGACCGACGCCTACCGGCGCGACCCCGGCTCCGGCTCCCGCCACTACGACCCTGCGCTCTACGCGCCCGTCCTGGACGGCGACGTCCTGCCCACCGACCCGCTGACGGGCATCGCCGCCGGTGCGGCCCGGGACGTGGAGCTGCTGGTCTGCCACACCACAGAGGAGTACTGGCTGCTCGACGCCGTCGGCAGCAGCGCGAAGATCACCACCGAGGAGCAACTGGCCCGCTTCGCAGCCGACTTCGGCCTCCCCGACGGCCTGGTGGCCGGCTACCGCGCCGCGATGCCCCACGCCCCGGTGCTCGACGTCTACCTCGCCGTCTTCGGTGACGTGATCTTCGGCGAGTACAGCAACCGCCTCGCCGAGCGTCACGCCGAAGCCGGCGGCCGGGCGTACCTCTCCCGCTTCGACCGTCGCCGCACCGGCCCGGACGGCCTCGTGCGGCCCTGGCACTGCGCGGACATCCCCTTCGCCTTCGGCACCCTCGACACCGACTGCCTGGCCTTCCTCATCGGCGGACCACCCACGCCCGCGGACCACCGGCTGTCCCACCGCATGGTGCGTGCGTGGACCGGCTTCGCCACCACCGGAGATCCGGGCTGGGCCCCGGTCACCCCGTCCACCGGTCACGCCGAGGTGTGGAGCACCGACGACACCACCGTGGACACCACCCCCGCGCCCCGCGACCTCTGGGCCAAGGCGGACTTCCCCCTCCTGCGCCCATGAACCGCCTCGCAGAACTCGGAGCGTCGAACGAGCGTCAGGGGCGGTAGATCATCTCGAGCAGGCCCGCGGCGATCAGCAGCCACGCGCCGATGCCGATGAGCCAGATCGAGTCGGCGAGAGCGCCCCCGGTGACGAGGACGGCGGAGCCGATCACGAGGGTGACGATCCGGGACCGCATCCCCCATTCCCGGAGAGGTTTCATGTCCTGCCGGTCCTTTCGTAGGGCCCGTGTTCCCCGAACGCGGCCGCGGACGACGCATCCGGCTGCTCCCCTTGCCGCCGCGGTGCCGTCCGCACGGTGAGCACCATGGTCAGGCCACCACCCGGTGTGTCCTCGGCGTGCAGACTGCCGCCGATGGCCTCGGCGAAGCCGCGGGCGACCGCGAGGCCGAGGCCGACGCCGTCGCCGCGCGGGGCGTCGCCGTAGCGCTGGAAGGGTTCGAAGATGCGGTCCTTGGCCTCGTCCGGGACGCCGGGTCCGCGGTCGACGACCCGGATCTCCACCCGGTCGGCCAGGGCGCTCGCGGAGACCAGGACGCGTTCGCCCGGCGGGCTGTACTTCACCGCGTTCTCGACGACGTTGGCGACCGACCGTTCCAGCAGGCCGCGGTCGACGTCGACCATGGGCAGGGTCTCGGGCACCTCCAGATCCACGCTGTCCTCGGGTACGCCGCCGAGCGCCATCGGGATGACCTCGTCCAGGTCGGTCTCGCGGATGATCGGGGTGACGATGCCGGTCTGGAGGCGGGACATGTCCAGCAGGTTGCCGACGAGGTGGTCGAGCCGGTCGGCGCCGTCCTCGATGGCCTCCAGCAGTTCGGCCCGGTCCTCCTCGGACCACTCGACGTCGTCGGAGCGCAGCGAGGTGACGGCCGCCTTGATCCCGGCGAGCGGGGTGCGCAGGTCGTGGCTGACGGCGGCGAGCAGGGCGGTGCGGATGCGGTTGCCCTCGGCGAGCTCCTTGGCCTGGTCGGCCTCCTGCTGCAGACGCCGGCGGTCCACGACCACCGCGGCCTGGGCGGCGAAGGCGGCCAGGACCCGGCGGTCCTCGGCCGGCAGCACCCGGCCGGACAGGGCCAGGGCCATATGGTCGCCGACCGGTACGTCGACGTCCGCCTCGTCGGGGGCGGCGCAGGGGCGCGGGCCGACGCTGCCGGCACATGTCCAGGGCGCCACGTCGCTCTCGCGCTCCAGCAGCGCCACCGACTCCATGCCGAAGGTCTCGCGGACCCGTTCCAGCAGGGCGTCGAGACTCGTCTCGCCGCGCAGGACGTTGCCGGCGAGGAAGGAGAGGATCTCCGACTCGGCCCGCAGCCGCGCCGCCTGGTGTGTGCGCCGGGCGGCGAGGTCCACCACGGACGCGACGGCCACGGCGACCCCGACGAAGACGGCGATGGCGAGGATGTTCCTGCCGTCGGCGATGGTCAGCGTGTCGACGGGCGGGGTGAAGTACCAGTTGAGCAGCAGCGAGCCCACCACGGCGGACGCCAGCGCCGGGAAGAGACCGCCCAGCATGGCCGCCGCGACCGTCAGCGACAGGAACAGCAGCATGTCGTTGGCCAGCCCGACGTCCGGCACGACGCCGGTCAGGAGCAGGGTGAGCAGGGCGGGGCCGAGCACGCCGACGAGCCACCCCGCGACGACGCGGGAGCGTCCGAGCCGTGCCCCGCGGGCCACCGGCAGGCCGCGGCCCTTGCCCACCTCGGCGTGCGTGATGAGGTGGACGTCGAGATCGGGCCCCGACTCGCGGGCCACGGTGGCGCCGACGCCGGGACCGAGGACGTACTGCCAGCCCTTGCGGCGGGAGACGCCGAGCACGATCTGGGTGGCGTTCACCCCGCGGGCGAAGTCGAGCAGGGCGGCCGGTATGTCGTCGCCGACGACATGGTGGAAGGTGCCGCCCAGATCCTCCACCAGCGTGCGCTGCAGGGCCAGTTCCTTGGGCGAGGCGGAGGTCAGTCCGTCGCTGCGGGAGATGTAGACGGCCAGCACCTCGCCGCCCGCGCCCTTCTCCGCCAGCCGCGCCGCGCGCCGGATCAGGGTGCGTCCCTCGGGGCCGCCGGTCAGGCCGACGACGATCCGCTCCCGGGAGCCCCAGATCTTCGACACCCGGTGCTCGCTGCGGTACTCGTTCAGGTACTCGTCGACCCGGTCGGCCACCCACAGCAGCGCCAGCTCGCGCAGGGCGGTGAGGTTGCCGGGGCGGAAGTAGTTGGACAGGGCCGCGTCGACCTTGTCCGGCTGGTAGATGTTGCCGTGCGCCATGCGGCGGCGCAGGGCCTGAGGTGACATGTCGACCAGCTCGATCTGGTCGGCGCGCCGGACCACCTCGTCGGGGACGGTCTCGCGCTGGCGCACCCCGGTGATCGACTCGACCACGTCGCCGAGCGACTCCAGGTGCTGGATGTTCACGGTCGAGATCACGTCGATGCCCGCGGCGAGCAATTCGTCCACGTCCTGCCAGCGCTTGGCGTTGCGCGAGCCGGGGACGTTGGTGTGGGCGAGCTCGTCGACCAGGGCGACGGCGGGGGCCCGGCGCAGGACGGCGTCCACGTCCATCTCGGTGAAGACCGTGTCCCGGTACTCGATCTCCCTGCGGGGCACCTGCTCGAGGCCGTGCAGCATCACCTCGGTGCGCGGCCGGCCGTGGTGCTCGACGAGGGCGACCACGCAGTCGGTGCCGCGTTCGACACGGCGGTGTGCCTCCGACAGCATCGCGTACGTCTTGCCGACGCCGGGTGCCGCGCCGAGGTAGATCCGGAGCTTGCCGCGTGCCATGGGGTTCCTCGGTCATGCCTCGAAGCGGTAGCCCATGCCGGGCTCGGTGACGAGATAGCGGGGGCGGGAGGGGTCCTTCTCCAATTTGCGGCGCAGCTGGGCCATGTAGACGCGCAGGTAGTTGGTCTTGTGGCTCTGCGAGACGCCCCACACCTCCTTCAGCAGGTGCTTCTGCGTGATCAGCCGGCCGGGGCTGGTCACCAGGAGCTCCAGCAGATGCCACTCGGTCGGTGTCAGCCGCACGTCCCGTCCGCCCCGCACGACCTTCTTGGCCAGCAGGTCGATGCTGAAGTCCTCCGTCTCGACCAGTGTCGTCTCCGGGACGACCGCGGTGTCCTCGGTGCGGCGCACGGCGGCGCGGAGCCGGGCCAGCAGCTCGTCCATGCTGAACGGCTTGGTGATGTAGTCGTCGGCGCCGGCGTCGAGTGCGGCCACCTTCTCGTCGGACGCCCGGCGGGCCGACAGGACCAGGATCGGCACGCGGCTCCAGCCGCGCAGGCCCTTGATGACGTCGACACCGTCGATGTCGGGCAGACCGAGGTCGAGCAGGACCACGTCCGGCCGGCGCGCGGCGGCGAGCCTGAGGGCCGTGGCGCCGTCGGGGGCGGCGTCGACGCCGTAGTGGCGGGCCTGCAGGTTGATGACGAGGGCCCGCACGAGCTGCGGGTCGTCCTCCACCACGAGCACCCTGGTCATGGGTGTGCGCCTTCCTGTCCGGCCCGTGGGCGACTGGTTTCATGGCGGCGGGAGCCGGCGGTTCCGTGAGTCCCCGGCCGTCGGCTCCCTCTCTGTTCGCGCTCCGCCATCAGCTCTTGGCCGCGAGGCCCTTGAGCGCGATGTTGAGCTCCAGGACGTTCACCCGGGGCTCCCCCATGAAGCCGAGCGTGCGTCCCTCGGTGTGCTCGTCGACGAGCCTGCGGACCTCGGCGACGGGCAGGCCGTTCCTCTCGGCGACCCGGTGGACCTGGAGGTCCGCGTACGCGGGCGAGATGTGCGGGTCCAGTCCGGAGGCGGAGGAGGTGACCGCGTCGGCGGGGATCTGCGAGGGGCGGACCTTGTAGTCGGCGGTGGAGTTCTCCTTGACGACCTTCGCCTTCGCCTCCTTCACCCACTGGATCAGCTCGGCGTTGTCGCCGGAGCGGTTGGTGGCGCCGGAGAGGATCAGCGCGTACTGGGTGTTGACCGAGTTCTCCCCCAGGCCGTTCGCCGGCCGGGGCTGGAAGTAGTCCAGGCTGTAACCCTGTTGGCCGATCAGCGAGGAGCCGACGACCCTGCCGTCCGCCCGGATCTCGGAGCCGTTCGCCTTGTCGTGGAACAGGCCCTGAGCGATACCGGTGACGACCAGCGGGTAGACGACGCCGGTCACCAGGGTCAGCACGAGGAGGGCACGCAGGCCCGCTCCGAGCAACCGGGCGGTGTTGGTAACGGAGTTGTTCATGGTCCTTCACCCGATCCCGGGGATCGACGAGATGAGCAGGTCGATGAGCTTGATGCCGATGAACGGGGCTACCAGCCCGCCCAGGCCGTAGATCGTGAGGTTGCGGCGCAGCATCTTGTCGGCGCTGACCGGCCGGTACTGCACGCCCTTCAGGGACAGCGGCACCAGCGCGACGATGATCAGCGCGTTGAAGATGACGGCGGACAGGATCGCGGAGTCGGGCGAAGACAGGCCCATGATGTTGAGCTTGTCCAGGCCCGGGTAGACGGCCGCGAACAGCGCCGGGATGATCGCGAAGTACTTGGCGACGTCGTTGGCGATGGAGAACGTCGTGAGCGCGCCCCGGGTGATGAGGAGTTGCTTGCCGATCTCGACGATCTCGATGAGCTTGGTCGGGTTGGAGTCGAGGTCGACCATGTTGCCGGCCTCCTTGGCGGCCGACGTACCGGTGTTCATCGCCACGCCGACGTCGGCCTGCGCGAGGGCGGGGGCGTCGTTGGTGCCGTCACCGGTCATCGCGACCAGCTTGCCGCCCGCCTGCTCCCGCTTGATCAGCGCCATCTTGTCCTCGGGCGTGGCCTCCGCGAGGAAGTCGTCGACGCCCGCCTCCTCGGCGATGGCCTTCGCGGTGAGCGGGTTGTCACCGGTGATCATGACCGTCTTGATGCCCATGCGGCGCAGTTCCTCGAACCGCTCCCGCATACCGTCCTTGACGACGTCCTTGAGGTGGATGACGCCCAGCACACGGGCACCCCGGTCGTCCTCGACGGCGACCAGCAGCGGGGTGCCGCCGGCCTCGGAGATGCGGTTGGCGGTCTCGTCGGCGTCCTCGGCGACCGTGCCGCCCCGCTCCTCGACCCATGCGATGACCGAACCGGCCGCACCCTTGCGGATCCTGCGCCCGTCGACGTCCACGCCCGACATGCGGGTCTGGGCGGTGAAGGCGATCCATTCGGCGCCCACGAGTTCGCCCTGGTGGCGCTCGCGCAGGCCGTACTTCTCCTTGGCGAGGACCACGATGGAGCGGCCCTCGGGTGTCTCGTCGGCCAGCGACGACAGCTGCGCGGCGTCCGCGACCTGGGCCTCGGTGGTGCCCCGGACCGGTACGAACTCGGCGGCCTGCCGGTTGCCGAGGGTGATGGTGCCGGTCTTGTCCAGCAGCAGCGTGGAGACGTCACCGGCGGCCTCGACCGCGCGGCCGGACATCGCCAGGACGTTGCGCTGGACGAGGCGGTCCATGCCCGCGATGCCGATGGCGGAGAGCAGGGCGCCGATCGTGGTCGGGATCAGGCAGACCAGCAGGGCGACGAGCACCACCATCGTCAGCTCGGTGCCCGCGTAGGACGCGAACGGCGGCAGCGTGGCGCAGGCCAGCAGGAAGACGACCGTCAGCGAGGCGAGCAGGATGTTCAGCGCGATCTCGTTGGGCGTCTTCTGCCGGGCGGCGCCCTCGACCAGGTTGATCATCCGGTCGATGAAGGTGTCGCCGGGCCTGGTGGTGATCCTGATGACGATGCGGTCGGAGAGGACCTTCGTGCCGCCGGTGACCGCGCTGCGGTCGCCGCCGGACTCGCGGATGACGGGCGCCGACTCACCGGTGATGGCCGACTCGTCGACGGACGCGACGCCCTCGACGACGTCACCGTCGCCGGGGATGACGTCACCGGCCTCGCACACGACCAGGTCGCCGATCCGCAGACCGGTGCCGGGCACCTGTTCCTCCGTGCCGTCGGGCAGCAGCCGTCGCGCGACGGTACCGGTCTTGGCCTTGCGCAGGGTGTCGGCCTGCGCCTTGCCCCGGCCCTCGGCGACGGCCTCCGCCAGGTTGGCGAAGATCACGGTCAGCCACAGCCAGGCGCTGATGGTCCAGCCGAACCAGTCACCGGGGTCCGTGAAGGAGAACGCCGTGGTCAGCACGGAGCCGACCCACACGACGAACATGACGGGCGACTTGACCATGACCCGCGGGTCCAGCTTGCGGAACGCGTCCGGCAGGGACGTGACCAGCTGCTTCGGATCGAAGAGGCCGGCGCCGACACGGCCCTCGGCCGGCTTGTGGCCCGTGGGGACGTCGCTGTGCGGCGCCCGGGTGGGAGTGACTGTGGACATGGAGTCCTCTGACTTCTGTGTACGGGTGGTCGTCACGCCAGCCCCTCGGCGAGCGGGCCCAGGGCGAGGGCGGGGAAGTACGTGAGACCGGTGATGATCAGGATGGCGCCCACGAGCAGGCCGGTGAACAGCGGCTTCTCGGTGCGCAGGGTGCCCGCGGTGGCAGGGACCGGCTTCTGGCCGGCGAGTGAGCCGGCGAGGGCCAGCACGAACACCATCGGCACGAACCGGCCGAGCAGCATGCACAGGCCCAGCGTGGTGTTGAACCACTGGGTGTCCGCGTTGAGGCCGGCGAAGGCCGAGCCGTTGTTGTTCGAGGCGGACGTGTAGGCGTAGAGGATCTCGGAGAACCCGTGCGCGCCGCTGTTGGTCATGGAGTTCGCCGGCGTGGGCAGGGCCATCGCGACGGCGGAGAAGACGAGCACGAGCGCCGGGGTGATGAGGATGTAGCAGGCCGCCAGCTTGATCTCGCGGGTGCCGATCTTCTTGCCCAGGTACTCGGGCGTGCGGCCGACCATCAGGCCGGCGATGAACACCGCGATGATCGCCATGATGAGCATGCCGTAGAGGCCGGAGCCGACACCGCCGGGCGCGATCTCGCCCAGCATCATGCCGAGCATGGTGATCCCGCCGCCCAGGCCGGTGAAGGAGGAGTGGAAGGAGTCCACCGCGCCGGTCGAGGTGAGCGTGGTCGACGTCGCGAAGATCGCGGAGGAGCCGACGCCGAAGCGGAGCTCCTTGCCCTCCATCGCGCCGTTCGCCAGCTCGAAGGCCGGGCCGTGGTGGGAGAACTCGGTCCACATCATGAGGGAGACGAAGCCGAGCCAGATGGTGCCCATCGTGGCGAGGATCGCGTAGCCCTGCTTCACGCTGCCGACCATGAGGCCGAAGGTGCGGGTCAGGGAGAACGGGATCAGCAGGATGAGGAAGATCTCGAACAGGTTGGAGAACGGGGTGGGGTTCTCGAAGGGGTGGGCGGAGTTGGCGTTGAAGTAGCCGCCGCCGTTGGTGCCCAGCTCCTTGATGGCCTCCTGCGAGGCGACCGCGCCGCCGTTCCACTCCTGCGTGCCGCCCATGAACTGACCGACCTCGTGGATGCCGGAGAAGTTCTGGATCGCGCCGCAGGCCACCAGCACGACCGCGCCGACGGCGGCCAGCGGCACCAGGACGCGGACGACGCCACGCACCAGGTCGGACCAGAAGTTGCCCAGCTCACCCGTGCGGGACCGGGCGAAGCCGCGGACCAGCGCGACGGCGACGGCCATGCCGACCGCGGCCGAGACGAAGTTCTGCACGGCGAGCCCGGCGGTCTGCACGACGTGGCCCATGGCCTGCTCGCCGTAGTACGACTGCCAGTTGGTGTTCGTGACGAACGACACGGCCGTGTTGAACGCCTGGTCCGGGTCGATCGAGGCGAAGCCCAGCGAGCCGGGCAGGACGCCCTGGAGCCGCTGGAGGGCGTAGAGGAAGAGGACACCGGCCACGGAGAAGGCGAGGACGCCGCGCAGGTACGCGGGCCAGCGCATCTCGGTGTCGGGGTCGGCGCCGATGCCCTTGTAGATCCACTTCTCGACGCGCCAGTGCTTGTCGGAGGAGTAGACCCGGGCCAGGTAGGTGCCGAGGGGCTTGTAGGCGAGCGCCAGTGCCGCTATGAGCGCGAGCAGCTGGAGCACGCCGGCGAGTACGGGACCCATCTCTTGTCTCAGAACCTCTCCGGGAAGATCAGGGCGAGGACGAGATAGCCCAGCAGGGAGACGGCCACGATCAGGCCGACGACGTTCTCGGCGGTCACAGCTTCGTCACCCCCTTGGCGACAAGAGCCACGAGCGCGAAACCCGCGAGCGTGACGACGACGAAGGCCAGATCGGCCATCGCGAACTCCTGGAGTGAGGTTCGGTTGAAACGGACGACTAGAAGGAAAGCGCCTCGATGACCGGATCGGACCGGTCGTTGACGGGTCCCTTACGGCGATGCCCACGGCTTTGACGGATCCCTTACGGCAGCCGGAAGCGGAGCCGGCAGATCACCGCGTCCGTCTCCCGGCGCAGGGCGTGGGCGACGACCGCGCCCCGCTGGTTCTGCAGCAGCCGCTGCCACAGCCGCTCCGGCTCGGTCTCCGGGATCAGCACGGTGAGACGGGTGCCCGGTGCCAGATCGGCCACCCGGCGGACGTACGCGGCGATGGGGCGGCCCAGCGTCCGGCGTTCGCTGTGCAGCAGGACCAGCGGCACCCCCGGGTCCCACTCGGCCCAGGCCCGTTCCAGGGCGTGCAGGGCGGCCCGGTCCTCGGGGTCGGGGTGGCAGACGGTCACCGCGCGGACCTCGTCGCCGAGGGACGCCGCGGCGGTCAGGGCCTCGGAGGTCAGCCGGGAGATCGAGGAGACCGGCACGATCACGAGCGAGCGGTCGCGGTGCGGTACCTCCGGGATACGGCCGAGGCCGAGGCGCTCGCCGATGCGGGCGTAGGCCCGGTGCACGGTCTCGAAGCCTCCCACCAGCAGGGGCAGGGCGACGACGATCAGCCAGGCGCCCTCACCGAACTTGGTCGCGGTGACGACGAGCGCCGAGACGCCGGTCAGCAGGGCGCCGAAGCCGTTGAGGGCCGCCTTGCCCCGCCATCCGGGCCCGCGCTCGATGTGCCAGTGCCGGACCATGCCGACCTGGGCGATGGTGAAGCCGACGAAGACACCGATGGCGAACAGCGGCACCAGGGTGTTGGTGTCGCCGCCGGAGAAGACCAGCAGGCCCGCGCCGGCCAGCGCCAGGGCCAGCACACCGTGCCGGTGCACCTGGCGGTCCGCCTTCAGGGCGAAGACGTGCGGCAGGTAGTTGTCCCGGGCGAGCAGCTTCAGCAGCACCGGCAGCCCGCCGAACGAGGTGTTCGCGGACAGCGCCAGCAGGATCATCGTCGCGAACTGGACGACGTAGAAGGCCCAGTTGTGGCCGAGGGAGGCGTCCGCGAGCTGGGCGAGGACGGTGACGCCCTCGACGGGCTGGAGGTGGAAGCGGGAGATCAGCACCGACAGGCCGATCAGCATCACGCCGAGGACGGCACCGAGGGCGACCTCCGCGCGCTGGGCGCGCCGGGCGCGCGGGACACGGAACGAGGGGACGGCGTTGGCGATGGCCTCGACCCCGGTGAGGGCCGAGCAGCCGGAGGCGAAGGCCTTCAGCAACAGCAGGGCGCCGACGGTGGTGGCGTCGTCGGCGAGCACGGAGGCGTGGCCCTGCGCGGTCGCCGTACTCACCGGCTCGGAGCGCAGCAGCCCGACAACGATGAGCACGAGGATCGATCCGACGAACACGGCCGTGGGCACGATGAACGCCCTCGCCGACTCCACGATGCCCCGCAGGTTCACCCCGGTGATCAGCACCAGCACCGCCAGGCACAGCCACAGCCGGTCGTCGTACAGGGCCGGGAAGGCGGAGGTCAGCGCGGCCACGCCGGCCGTGACGGCGACGGCGACGTTGAGCACGTAGTCCAGGACCAGCGAGGCCGCCGCCACCAGGCTGGTGCGCCGGCCCAGGTGCGCCTTGGCGACCGCGTAGGAGCCGCCGTCCGGGAAGGCCGCGATCACCTGCCGGTACGAGGCGACCAGCACGGCCAGCAGGGCGGCGATGGCGAGGGTGACCGGCAGGGTGAAGCCCAGACCGTGCGCGCCGGCGGCGGCCAGCACGAGGACGATCGCCTCGGGTCCGTAGGCCACCGAGGCCATGGCGTCCAGGGACAGGGCGGCCAGGCCGGTGAGGGCGGTCAGCCGGTGGCGTTCCCCGGTATCGGGCGGTTCCTCGCCGGCGGGGACGGCATCCGGCTGGGCGGTCAGAACGGTCATGAACGGTGCTCCTTGATCGAGGGGCCGACGTGTGTGGGCCTGTGTGGGCCTGTGTCGGCGTGCACCAGGTTCTGTCCGTTTCCGGTCACGTCCGGCTTTTCCTTGCGCCTTCTTCGCACCCTCGGGGCCGACTTTGACGGGACCTTGACGGGGTGCGGGGTGAGCCGGCCGGGCGGGACAAGGAGCCGTTCGATATCCGTCAGGGCCGCGTCAAGGTGCGCCCGGGCGGGCGGGCCGGCTCACTAGCGTCCCCGGCATGGGACGCCGTGATGACGTACGCGAAGGCTCGCCCGACGCCCAGGCAGACGGCCCGGGCGGCCCGAGCCACTCGGATCGCCCCGGTGAGGCGACGAATCGCCTCGAGTGGGTGCGGGAGCTGAGAAGCGCGGTCCGCTGCGCGGGCGTCCTGCTCGCTCTGCTGCTCCTGGTCGACTGGGGCGCCGGCCGGATCACCCCGTGGCGTGCGGTGCTGTGGTGCGCGCTGGCCGGGCTGCTTTTCGTCACGCTGTATCCGCAGCGCGTCTGCGCGCGCGAGAACCTGCTGGTCACACGTGGCCTGCTGCGCGCCCACCGGGTGCGTACGGACCTGCTGGTGTCCGTGCGCTGCATGGACGGTGTCTCGCAGCGGCTGCTGCTGCGGGACGCGCTGGGGGGCCGCGTCGAGATCGACCCCCGGGTGCTGGTGCGCCATCCGCGGCTGTGGTTCTACGTGGACCGGGGCACCCGGAAGGCCGCCGCCGACGGCAGGCTGCTGTGCGGGGTGACCGCCCTGCGGAGCATCGCCCGGCGCATCGACCGGGAGGCGGCCCACGCCGTGTTCCGCAGCTCCGGTCTGGAGTGAGCGGGGCACGGGCGCGTGCGGGCACGTCAGAGACCTGTCAGCATCCCGTCAGAACCCCGTCAGGCAACGGGAGTTCGTCTTGCCCCGCCGGTGCGCCGGGGCTTGGATGGGGCTCATGCCCAGCGCCTGGCTCCTGTTCGACCGGCCGCCGAGTCCCGCTCGGCCGTCGCGTCCTGAGCCTGCCGCGCTGAGCCGAGGCGATCGCGTCCGCTGACGCCGCCTCGGTGATCCGAGGGGCGCCGTGATCGGCTCCGGCGCCCCTCCTCCCTTCCCTCTCGCACGCTCACCGCCCCTCGCGGGGCCGTGCCGGCGTGCCCTCACCCCGGATTGGATCATGTCCGACTCCCGCCCCGCCGTCTTCGACGGCCGCACCGTCCTGGTCACCGGCGCCACCGCCGGCATCGGCTACGAGACCGCCCGTCTGCTCGCCGAGCGCGGCGCCACCGTGCTGCTGCACGGCCGCACCGCCGAGGAGGCCCGCGCCGCCGCCGACGCGCTCATCGCCGTCGCGGGCGTGGACGCGGCACGTCTGTGCACGTACGCCGCCGACTTCGCCCGCCTGGACGAGGTCGAGACCCTCGCCCGCACGGTCGTCTCCGAGCATCCCCGTCTCGACGTCCTCGTCAGCAACGCGGGCATGGCCGCCCCCGAGCGGCACACCGTCACCGCCGACGGCAACGAGATCGCCTTCCAGGTCAACTTCCTCGCGCACTACCTGCTCACCTGTCTGCTGGAGCCCGCGCTCACCAGCGAGCCGGGCGGACGCGTCGTCAACGTGTCGTCGTCGCTGCACCGCACCGCGTCCATCCAGTGGTCCGACCCGAACCGCGCCCGCCGCTACTCCCGGCTCGCCGCCTACGCCCAGTCGCAGCTGGCCCTGACGGTGTTCGCGGCCGACCCGCGGGTCACCGCCGTCTCCGTGCACCCCGGTGTCTGCGACACGGCGCTGCTCCCGCTGTACGCCCACGAGGGCGTCACGCCCGCCGAGGGCGCCGCCCACGTGGTGCGGCTGTGCGACCCGGCCGTGGAGATCGTCAACGGCGCCTACTACGACCGCGACGAGCGGGTCGACCCGGCCCCGGCCGCCACGGAGGACCGCACGGTCCGCCGCCTCACGAAACTGGCCGATCTCCTAGTCGGCCGCACCGCTTGAACGTCAGTACGTCTCACAGGAGTTGACGCCCATGTCGAAACGAGCACGCAAGAAGAAGGCCCGCCGCAAGAAGAAGGCGAACCACGGGCGCAGGGCCGGGCAGCGCTAGGGCACCGGCGCCCCGCGGCGGGCGGGAGCACTCAGAAGCACCACGTAATCCCGCCCGCCCTGTTGTCTCTCCGGCGCCCGCTTCGGCGCCCCCTTCGTCGTCGTCTTCCCCTCCACCCCTGTGAGGCGTTCGTGTTCGAGCTCTCTCCCGGCCCCGTGCCCGCACTCACCCGCTGGTTCCCGGCGGGCGCCCCGGGTCCCGCCACCGTCGGCGAGCACGTCCTGGCCACCGGTATCGGCTCCTGGTGGGCGGACCGTGCCGTCCAGCCGCGCGTCGTCGCCGTGTCCTGTGCCGGCCACGTCGTGCTGCGCGGCACCCCGGACTCCCTCGCCCCGGAGGAGCTCGCGCCCCTGGCGGGCAACCGGATCGACGCGCCCGACCGTTTCCTGCCCGTGCTCGGCGCCGCCTTCGAGCGGCTCACTCCGTGGGAGCGCATGATCTGGACCCGGCAGGCCGAACCGCAGCAGGCCGGTGTCCCGTTCGGGCTGGTCCTGCGCCGTCTGGAGCGCTCCGACGCCGGTGCCCTGCAGGCTCTCGGCCCCGACGCCGCGTGGCTCTCGGCCAGTTGGGGCGGACCGCTGGGGCTCGCCTCCTCGGGCTACGGCTGGGCGGTGCTGAGCCGCAGGGGCCGGATGCTGGCCGTGGCCTGCACCTACTTCCGGGGCAGCCGCTACGAGGACGTGGCCGTCTACACCGTTCCGGACCACCGCCGCCACCGTCTCGCCCTGGCCTGCGTGAACGCCCTGTGCGAGGACATCGCCGCGCGGGGCCGTGTCCCCGGCTGGAACTGTTCGGTCCTCAACCGTGCCGGCCGACTGCTGGCCTGGAACGCCGGTTTCCGGCTGGTCCGCGAGTACGTCCACTACGCGGCGGGAAGTCCGGTGCCGCGCGCGGGCGGCCGTACCGAAGCGGGCCCGGCCCTGCCGCTGCCCTCCGGTCCGCTGACCAGGCGGACCCCGGCATGAGACCGCTGCGGGCATCAGGCGTGAGACCGCTGCGGGAATGGGGCATGCGGGCCCGGATCACCGGCCTGCTGGGCGCGGCCTTCACGCTCGTCACGGCGGGCATCGTCGCCGACTGGTGGTGGCTCGTCGGGATCGGCGCGTGGGTGCTGATCGCCGCGGGGCTCCTGGAGATGGTCTACCGCCCTTGATCCGGCCGTGCGTCGGGGCCGGTCACCGGGTACGGGACGAAGGTGCTGCTGTCGGGGTCGATGTGCAGGGCGTGGCCGAGCGGCGGGGCGGCGCGCTGGGGGCAGGCGAGGCGTTCGCAGACCCGGCAGCCCATGCCGATCGGGGTGGCGGCCGAGGCGTTGTCGAGGTCGAGGCCGTCGGAGTAGACGAGGCGCCGGGCGTGCCGGATCTCGCAGCCGAGGCCGATGGCGTACGTCTTGCCGGGCTCGCCCCAGCCGCCGCGGTGCCGGGTGACCGCGCGGGCCGTCCACAGGTACCGCTGCCCGTCGGGCATCTCGGCCACCTGGACGTGGATGCGGCCGGGGGCGGCGAAGGACTCGTACACGTTCCACAGCGGGCAGGTGCCGCCGGCCCGGCTGAAGTGGAAGCCGGTCGCGGACTGGCGCTTGGACATGTTGCCGGCCCGGTCGACCCGGACGAAGGAGAAGGGCACGCCGCGCAGCCGCGGGCGCTGCAGGGTGCTGAGGCGGTGGCAGACCGTCTCGTATCCGAGGCCGTAGCGGTCGGTGAGCCGCTCGATGTCGTAGCGGAACTCCTCGGCCGCCGCGTGGAAGGCCGTGTACGGCAGGATCAGCGCGGCGGCGAAGTAGTGGGCGATGCCGATGCGGGCGAGCGCGTGGGCCGGTGAGCCGGGTGCGAAGTCCTCGGCGGCCGTCCGGTCCAGGTCCTCGCCGTGTTCCAGCAGGGCGAGCTGCGTCGCCATGCGGAAGGCGCGCTGACCGGGCCGCAGCCGCGGGGACAGGTGCAGTGTGCGGCTGCTCCGGTCGTAGCGGTGCAGCCGGTCGCCGGGGTCCGCGGCGAGGCGGACGCCGTGCGTGCCGGTGAGTCTTCTGGTGAGGGCTCCGGTCACCTCGCCGGGCCGGACACCGATCTCCTCGGCCAGGTGCTCGGCGGCGAGGTCGGTGTCGTGGAGGTAGTTCTGGCGGCGGTAGAAGAAGTCGCGGACCTCCTCGTGCGGCGAGGGCGTGGTGCCCGGTGCTCCGTCCCGGCCGTCCGTCGCCCCGGCCAGCCGCTCGGACAACTGCTGGGTGCGGCGGCCCAGATCGAGCAGGACCTGGGCGACTCCCGGCATCCGTGACGCCAGTTCGGCGAGGTCGGACGGGGAGACCCGGGCGGCGGTGAGTTCACCGGCCAGCGCCTCGCGCAGGTCGGCGACCAGGCGTGCGGTGTCCCGCTCGGAGAAGAACGCGGCGTCGACGCCGAACGTCTCCGTCAGCCGGAGCAGCACGGGCACGGTCAGCGGGCGGGAGTCGTGCTCCATCTGGTTCAGGTAGCTCGGGGAGATGCCGAGCAGGCGGGCGAGTTCGGCCTGGCTCAGCCGCCGCTCCTCACGCAGTCGCCGCAGCCGCGCTCCCGCGTACGTCTTGCTCACCGACCGCTCCTGCCTCCCGGGAATCTGACGCGGTCAGCGTACGGGACCGAACCGGCCGCTGAGGCCTTCGCAAAGTTGGCAGAAGTCAGGGTGAAGATTCGCACAAGTTGGCACGAGGCCAAGCTTGTTGGCACTGAGTGCCAGCTGCCAGAGTCGGAGCGCGGCCCGCCGGAACCGGCAGCATTGCTCCGCTTCACCTCCGGACGGCCGACGGGCCGCACCCCATGCACGCCTTGCCCCCCTACACAACGACACGCAGTGCCACCCCTGTTCATCCCTGTTCATCTTGGACAGCGGGATTGGCAGCCAGTACAGACCGAGGAGACGGTGACAGTCATGGCAGAAGCGAGGACGCAGGCCGCCGAGGAACTCGCGCGGCGGTGGGCCACCGACCCCCGCTGGAAGGGCATCGAACGCACCTACGGCGCCGAGGACGTGATCCGGCTCTCCGGCAGCGTCCGCGAGGAGCACACGCTGGCCCGGCGCGGCGCCGAGCGGCTGTGGCGGCAGCTGCACGAGCGCGACTACCTCCACGCGCTGGGCGCGCTCACCGGCGGTCAGGCGGTGCAGCAGGTCAAGGCGGGCCTCCAGGCCATCTATCTGTCCGGCTGGCAGGTCGCCGCCGACGCCAACCAGGCCGGGCACACCTACCCCGACCAGAGCCTGTACCCGGCCAACTCGGTGCCGCAAGTGGTCCGTCGTATCAACAACGCCCTCCTGCGCGCCGACCAGATCGCCACCAGCGAGGGCGACCACTCGACCGACTGGCTCGCGCCGATCGTCGCCGACGCGGAGGCCGGCTTCGGCGGCCCGCTGAACGCCTTCGAGCTGACGAAGGCGATGATCGCGGCGGGCGCGGCCGGCATCCACTACGAGGACCAGCTCGCCTCCGAGAAGAAGTGCGGGCACCTCGGCGGCAAGGTCCTCGTCCCCACCTCCCAGCACATCCGCACCCTCAACGCGGCCCGCCTCGCCGCCGACATCGCCGACGTCCCGACGGTGATCATCGCCCGTACGGACGCGCTGGCCGCGAACCTGCTGACCAGCGATGTCGACGAGCGCGACGCCGAGTTCGTGACCGGCGAGCGCACGGCTGAGGGCTTCTATCGGATGCGTAACGGCATGGCGCCGGTGATCGCCCGTGGTCTGGCCTACGCGCCCTACGCCGACCTCATCTGGGTGGAGACCGGTTACCCGGGCCTCGCCCAGGCCCGCGAGTTCGCCGAGGCGATCCACGCCCGATACCCGGACCAGATGCTGGCGTACAACTGCTCGCCGTCCTTCAACTGGAAGGCCGCCCTGGACGACGACCAGATCGCCAAGTTCCAGCGCGAACTGGGCGCGATGGGCTACAAGTTCCAGTTCATCACGCTGGCCGGCTTCCACTCCCTCAACTACGGCATGTTCGACCTGGCCCGCGGCTACGCCGAGCACGGCATGACCGCGTATGTCGACCTGCAGGAGCGGGAGTTCGCCGCGCAGGCGCACGGTTTCACCGCGGTCAAGCATCAGCGCGAGGTCGGTACGGGCTATTTCGATCTGGTGTCGACGGCTGTGAACCCGGCTTCCTCGACCACGGCACTTGTCGGGTCGACCGAGGAGGAGCAGTTCCACTAGGCCGGTTTGCCGTCTGCGGCGCGTGGGGGCTGGTCGCGCACGCGCGGCGGAAGCCGCATATCGACACAGCCCCGCGCCCCTTTGGGGCGCGTCGATGGCCCCCTATCGAGAAGGAACCGATGACCATCACCACCACCCACCACGTCCGTGTTCTCGCCGCGCCCGGCCACCGGCACGACGAGATCCTCACGCCCGCCGCCCTGGACTTCGTGGGCCGTCTCGCCGACGCCTTCGGTCAGCGTCGGCGGGACCTGATGAAGGAACGCCGTCGGCAAGTGCTGCGGCTGGCGGCCGGGGCGCCGCTCGACTTCCCCCTGGTCACCTCCGCCGTCCGTGACGACCCCACCTGGCGTGTCGCACCGCCCGCGCCCGGTCTGACCGACCGGCGCGTGGAGATCACCGGGCCGCCCGACCGGCGCATGGCCGTCAACGCCCTCAACTCCGGTGCCAACGTGTGGATGGCCGACTTCGAGGACGCCACCGCGCCCCTCTGGGACAACATCGTCGGCGGCCAGCTCACCCTGCTCGACGCCGTCGAGCGCCGGATCGACTTCACCACCCCGGAGGGCAGGGAGTACCGGCTCGGCGAGGAGCTCGCGACGATCGTCGTCCGGCCGCGCGGCTGGCATCTCGACGAGGAGCACCTGGAGTTCGGCGGGCGGCCCGTGCCCGCCGCCCTCGTCGACTTCGGCCTGTACTTCTTCCACTGCGCCCAGCGGCAGATCGACGCCGGGTACGGCCCGTACTTCTATCTCCCCAAGCTGGAGAACCGGTACGAGGCGCGGCTGTGGAACGACGTCTTCGTCCTCGCCCAGGAGCTGCTCGGCATCCCGCGCGGCACGATCCGGGCCACGGTCCTCATCGAGACGATCACCGCCGCGTTCGAGATGGAGGAGATCCTCTACGAGCTGCGGGAGCACAGCTCCGGCCTCAACGCGGGCCGCTGGGACTACCTGTTCAGCCTGATCAAGACGTTCGGCCACCGCACCGACTTCCTTCTGCCCGACCGGGCGAAGGTCACGATGACCGCCCCGTTCATGCGGGCCTACACCGAACTGCTCGTGCGCACCTGCCACAAGCGCGGCGCCCACGCCATCGGCGGCATGGCCGCCCAGGTGCCCGGCAGGGACCCGGCGGCGCGCGAGGCCGCGTTCGCCACGGTGCGCCTGGACAAGGAGCGGGAGGCAGAGGACGGCTTCGACGGCTCCTGGGTCGCCCACCCGGGGCTCGTCCCGGTGTGCCGGGAGGTCTTCGGCTCCGTCCTCGGCGACCGGCCCCACCAGCTGGACCGCACCCGGGAGGACGTCGAGGTCACCGCGGCCGACCTGCTGTCGGTGCGCCGGATCAGCGGCCCGCCCACACCGGAGGGGGTCCGCACCAACGTCTCCGTCGCCCTGCGCTACTTCGCCGCCTGGCTGCGCGGTCAGGGCGCCGTCGCCCTCGACGGGCTGATGGAGGACGCGGCCACCGCCGAGATCGCCCGGGTGCAGATCTGGCAGTGGCTGCGGCACTGGGTCGTCGACCGGGAGACCGTCGAGGAACTGCTCGACGAGGAACTGGCGGCGCTGGGCGCCGAATACCCGTGGGCCCCGGTCGACGACCTCCGCGCGCTCTTCGAACGGACGGCCATGACAGGCGAGTTGCCGCTGTTCTTCACCCCGGACGCCTACACCCGTCACCTGGTGCGGCGGACGGAGGCCCGAGCATGAGCGGGGACATCACGCGCGTCGGTGTCGTCGGCGGCGGGCAGATGGGCGCCGGCATCGCCGAGGTGTGCGCACGGGCGGGACTGGACACCGTGGTGTGCGAGGCGGACGCGCTCGCGGCCCGCGCCGCCCGCGACCGGGTGGCGGCGTCGCTCGACCG
>NZ_JAOCQE010000058.1 GCF_025290915.1 Streptomyces sp. 15-116A
GGCCGGGCGGGACGGGCGGCCGGGCCGCGCGCTCCACCTCGGCGCGTTCGGCCGCGTCGAGCTTGACGGGCCGGGCGGGCCGTTCGGCCGGCGGGCAGGGCTCTATCTCGCTGCCGTCGACGGGGTTGACGGTGAGCAGGAAGTCGCCGGAGACGAGCTGCACCGTGCGGGCGAGCGCGGGCGCGTGCTGTCCGAAGTCGGATGTGAGGGAGTCCCGGGGCGGGCGCGGGCGCGGTGCGTCGCCGTCACCGTGCCGGCCGTACTCCTCGGGTCCCGGATTGTTCGGGTCCATAGGTACCTAGCCCCCCAAAAGCGTCGTGTGCCCGAGTCCGCGGATGAGGACCCAAAGCCCCTCCCGGCCTTGCTGTGCACACCGCGCTGTCGCTTCTGGTCCGGGCCCGCTCGAGGGTTGCAAGGCAGCGGGCAGCCGAACCCTAAACCTTCGCTCAGTATCTACGACAGTCCGGGGTACCGCGCCGCCCGAGACGTCACAGTCTCGTGAGGATTGTGCGGACCGCACGCGGCGGACCTCACGTCGAGGGGCTCACCGGCGGGCCTCACACCCGGGGCAGGGTGTCCACCCCGATGCCCCCCTCGATCGCCAGGATCCGGTGCAGCCGGGTGGCCACCAACAGGCGCTGCATCTGCGGCGGTACGCCGCGCAGCACCAGGCGCCGGCCGCAGCGGCCGGCCCGCCGGTGGGCCCCCATGATCACCCCGAGTCCGGTGGCGTCCCAGGAGTCCAGTTCGGACAGGTCCAGCACCAGGTCGCCGACTCCGTCGTCGACGGCCGAGTGCAGGACCGTACGGGCGTCCGCCGCGCTGCGGACGTCGAGGCGGCCCCCGACGACCAGCTCGGCGTGGTCGCCCTTGATGTGCATATGCGCTCCCCGTGCCTGCGTTCCGTGCTCCGTGTGTTTCTGATGCCGGTGATGCAACCTCTGACTGCGTGGACGCCGTCGAGGTTGCTGGCTGTAAGCGAACCGATACCGAATTCACCCCGGCGTGTGATGCGCGCCGGGGTGAGGGCGATGTCAGTGCTTGTAGAAGCCCTGCCCGCTCTTGCGCCCGATGTCACCGGCGTCAACCATCCGGCGCATCAGCTCGGGGGCGGCGAACTTCTCGTCCTGGGACTCGGTGTAGATGTTGCTCGTGGCGTGCAGCAGGATGTCGACGCCGGTCAGGTCCGCCGTCGCCAGCGGGCCCATGGCGTGGCCGAAGCCCAGCTTGCAGGCCAGATCGATGTCCTCGGCGCTGGCCACGCCCGACTCGTACAGCTTCGCGGCCTCGACGACGAGGGCGCAGATGAGGCGGGTGGTGACGAAGCCGGCGACGTCGCGGTTGACGACGATGCAGGTCTTGCCGACGGACTCGGCGAACTCCCGGGCCTTGGCCAGGGTTTCGTCGCTGGTCTTGTAACCCCGTACGAGCTCGCAGAGCTGCATCATCGGCACCGGCGAGAAGAAGTGGGTGCCGACGACCCGCTCCGGGTGCTCCGTCACGGCCGCGATCTTGGTGATCGGGATGGCGGAGGTGTTGGAGGCGAGCACGGTGTCCTCGCGGACGATCTTGTCGAGGGTGCGGAAGATCTCGTGCTTGACCTCGAGCTTCTCGAACACGGCCTCGACGACGACGTCGGCGTCCGCGCAGGCGTCCAGGTCGGTCGTCGTGGTGATCCGGGCGAGGGCGGCGTCGGCGTCGTGCGCCTCCATCTTGCCCTTGGCGACGAACTTGTCGTACGACGCCTTGATGCCGTCGGTGCCGCGCGTGAGCGCCTCGTCGGTGACGTCGCGCAGGACGACGTCCCAGCCCGCCTGAGCGGAGACCTGGGCGATGCCGGATCCCATGAGACCGGCCCCGATGACGGCGAGCTTGCGTGCCACTGTGCGACTCCCCTGATACGCGCTGTCGTTGTGCTCTCGGGCGGACACTAGCGCCCGTGAGGGGCCGTGTGGCGGGTTAGTAACGCGCGTCACGTCTCAAATGACGGACGTCACACCGCCACGGCTCAGCGGGCGCCCCGGACGGCGTACTTGAGCACCTTCCGGCTCAGCAGCGCCTCCATCTCGTCCAGCAAGACGAGCGCCTCGCGGGAAACCTCGGAGGGCCGGCCGCCGGCGAGCATGCGCTCGCCGATGGTGGCGAGGAGGGTTCCGTGGAGCCAGTTGATCTGACCGGCCATCAGCCGGGGCAGGGTGTCGTCGTCCCCGGCGCCGGTCTCCTCCCGCAGGGTCCGCTCCAGGTTCAGCAGGACCTCCTGCCCGATGGCCCACATCCGGGAGCGCAGCGTGGGCGAGTCCTGAATGACGCGCATGAACTGCGCGCATCCATCCATCAGTCCGATACGGGGCGAGACGGACTCGACCTCGTCCCGCAGCTCCCGCAGCACGGCCTGGGCGGCGGACACACTCACCGCGGTGGGGCAGAAGGGGGTCTCCTTGACCGGTAAGCAGTTGTTGCCGGCATTGACGGAGACGTCCGCCACGTCTGTCACACGGCCACCATGACGGCCACGACGCCCCGCTCGACGAACAGCCCAGAATCCACCACGTGCGACCGGGTCTGCCCGGCGGCAACCCGCCGACCTGACCTGTCATGGCTACCCCTTTGAGTGCGCCGGCACCGTCGAAGCCGTCCGGGGCATCGACCTCACCGTCCGCGAGGGGGAGATCGTCGGTCTGCTCGGGCCCAACGACGCCGGAAAGACCACCACCCTGCGCATGCTCACGACCCTGCTCGCACCCACCGGCGGCGCGGCCACCGTCGCCGGGCACGACCTGTCCTGCGACCCGGCCGGCGTGCGGCGGGCACGGTTCGCCTTCGTCGCGCTGCTCACGGTCTCGCTGGCGGCGCTGTCGTACGCCTGGCGATGCGGATGGAGACGCCGGGGACCTTCGGGCCCGCGATCAACGCGCTGACCATGCCGTCGATGCTGCTGTCGGGCCTGATGCGCCCGATGACCCTGGGGCCGGCCTGGCTGGACGTCCTGTCCCACCTGATGCTGTTCCGCTATCCGGTGGACGCGGTGCGCGACGCCTACGTGGGCTCCTACGCGACGGCCCACATGCTGTACGGCAGCCTCGTGACTGTCGGTTTCGTGGTGCTCGCCGTGACAGTGGGCACACGAGTCTTCCGGACGGCCGGAGCGTAACTAGGCTGGTCGCATGGTCAATCTGACGCGCATCTACACCCGCACCGGCGACAAGGGCACCACCGCGCTCGGTGACATGAGCCGGGTCGCCAAGACAGATCTGCGGATCTCCGCGTACGCCGACGCCAACGAGGCGAACGCGGTGATCGGTACGGCGATCGCGCTGGGCGGGCTGGAGGAGGAGGTCGTCGCGGTCCTCACCCGCGTCCAGAACGACCTGTTCGACGTGGGCGCGGACCTGTCGACGCCGGTCGTGGAGAACCCGGAGTTCCCGCCGCTTCGGGTGGAGCAGTTCTACATCGACCGGCTGGAGGCGGACTGCGACCGCTTCAACGAGCGGCTGGAGAAGCTCCGCTCCTTCATCCTCCCGGGCGGCACCCCGGGCGCGGCCCTGCTCCACCAGGCCTGCACGGTCGTCCGCCGCGCCGAACGCTCGACGTGGGCGGCGATGGAAGCACACGGCGACACCATGAACCCCCTCACCGCCACCTACCTCAACCGCCTCTCCGACCTGCTCTTCATCCTGGCCAGGATCGCCAACAAGAAGACGGGCGACGTGCTGTGGGTGCCGGGCGGGGAGCGCTGAGGAGACGGGTCTTTCTGCCGAGTCCGGGGGTCGCCCCCCGGAAGATGCAGCATCCTGGCCAGGATCGCCAACAAGGAGACCGGTGACGTGCTGTGGGTGCCCGGTGGGGAGCGCTAGGCTCGGCGGGCTCGTGCCCACTGGTACAGGCCGAACAGGGCCTCCAGGGCTCCCAGGCACATCAGGACGATCCCGACCTTCGGCGGGCTGATCACCGGCATGTCCACTCCCCCGGTGAACAGCCACAGCACCAGCCCGACCACCAGCGTCACGGCCCCCGCCACGAGGTCCTTCACCGGCTTGGTCATCCCCCCACACGCTCCTTCCGCACCGCCTGCTCGGTGTCCGGTTCCTGGCCGGCCGGGCTCTTCCTCGGCCAGATCCAGTAGGACAGCGCCACGATGCCGTGGATACCCGCCGCCCGCCAGGCCGTGGAGCGCCAGCTCTCCAGGGACGTGACACGGCTCGGGTCGTCGACGTACCAGATGGCGGCCTGGAGCAGCACGGTCGCGACCGCGGCGGCCAGCAGCGTGCCCAGCCACACCTTGGTCTCGTGGCGAGCCCTCGCGTATCCGAAGCGCGGTGGCCGGACCAGTGGGCGGCCCTCGAAGCGGTGGGCCGCGTGGCCGTCCAGCCACTTCACCGTGCGGTGGCCGTGGCCCACCGTGTAGCCGATGTAGAGCGCGGCGAGGCCGTGCGTCCAGTTCGGTTCGGCGCCGTTCTTCAGGTCCACCGCGGTGGCGACCAGCAGGACGACCTCCAGCAGCGGCTCGCACAGCAGCAGCGCCAGGCCGGTGCGCGGCATCTTCAGCACGTACCGGAAGCCCAGCCCGGCGGCCAGCAGCACCCAGAAGCCGATCTCGCAGGCGGCGATCAAGGCGACGATCACGGTTCGCTCCTCTCGGTCACCCTTTCAGGCTCCCGGGCGAATCGGCCGGATACGTCGTCGCCGCCGACGAACTCGCCGTACATCGAAAGATGCAGTCCACGACCGTCCCGCGGCATCACGCGACGGCTGCGCACACCGTGTTGGATGGTGCCATGGCCGTACGACTCCCCCGCCCCCACCGCTTCGACGTGTGGGCCGCGCTCGCCGGGCTGCTCGGCGGACTGCTGCTGTGGGGCTTCGGGCTGGGCCTGCGGAAGCCCGACGATCCGATCGTGCTCCTCGACGGCCGCTGGCCCCTGCTCGTCCCGCTCGTGGTGCTCGCCGGCTGTGAGCTGCTGCGCCGCAGTGCCCCGCGCACCGGCCTGTTCATCGGCACCCTGGCGCTGGTCGCCGACCTGTTCACCCAGGGAAACATCGCCACGATCGTGATGTACACCGACCTGATGTACGCCGCCGTGCTGTACGGCCCGCCCTCCGCCGCCCGCCGTCTTCCGTGGATCACCGGCGTGCTCACCCTCGCCGGGATTCTGGTGCCGTACGCCGTGTGGCGGGTGCCCGAAGCGCTGCTGATCGGTGTCCTCATCGGCGGCGTCTTCTTCACCCCCGCATCGACCGGCCTCATCGTCCGCAACCACCGCGAGGCCGCCGACGCGGCGCTCCTGCGCGCCGAACAGACCGCGCTGCTCGCCGAGATGGACCGCACCCAGGCGGTCACGGCCGAACGCGCCCGGATGGCACGGGAGTTGCACGACATGGTCGCCAACCACCTCTCCGCCATCGCCATCCACTCCACCGCCGCGCTCTCCCTGGACGACGAGCGGACCTCCCGCGAGGCCCTCACCGTGATCCGGGAGAACAGCGTGCAGGGACTGTCCGAGATGCGCCGCCTGATCGGCATCCTGCGCGACGGCGCCGACGACCGGGAACCCGCGGCCACGCCCACCCTCGACGGCCTCGCCGCCCTGGTGGACGGGGCCCGCGCCAACGGCCTGGACGTCACGCTCGACGCCGAGCACGACTCGGTGCCGGCGCCGGTGGAGCTGGCCGCGTACAGGATCGTGCAGGAGTCGCTGACCAACGCCCTGAAGCATGCCGAGAAGGGGCGGGTCACCGTGTGGCTGCGGCAGCGCGACGGCACCCTGGACCTCAGGGTGACCAGTCCCTACGGCGGCAGGGACGCGCCGCGCGCGCCGGGCTCCGGTGCTGGTCTCGTGGGGATGCGGGAGCGGGCCGGGCTGCTGCACGGCACGTTCGACGCGGGCCCGGAGGAGGGCCCGCACGGCAAGATCTGGACCGTACGGGCCACCCTGCCCGTCACCGACATCGACACCGCACAAGGAGCCAGCGAATGATCCGCGTCCTGGTCGCCGAGGACCAGTCCGCCGTCCGTGCCGGACTGGTGCTGATCCTGCGCAGCGCGCCCGACATCGACGTGGTCGGCGAGGCGGGGGACGGCGAGGAGGCGGTGGCGCTGGCCCGGGAACTGCGGCCGGACCTGGTGCTGATGGACATTCAGATGCCGCGCCTGGACGGGGTGTCGGCGACCCGGCAGGTGGTGTCGGAACAGCTCGCCGATGTGCTCGTGCTGACTACCTTCGACCTCGACGAGTACGTCTTCGGCGCCTTGCGGGCGGGCGCCGCGGGGTTCCTGCTGAAGAACACCGAGGCGAAGGACCTGATCGCGGCGGTGCGGACGGTGGCGGGCGGCGAGGGGATCGTCGCCCCGGCGGTCACCCGGCGGCTGATCGCCGAGTTCGCGGCGAAGCCGGCGGCGCGGGAGCCGTCGGTCGATCCGGCGGTGCTGCAGTCGCTGACCCGGCGTGAGCGCGAGGTGCTGTCGTGTCTCGGTGAGGGGCTGTCCAACGCGGATGTCGCCGAGCGGCTCGACATGGCGGAGGCGACGGTGAAGACGCACGTCAGCCGCCTGCTGGGGAAGCTGGGGCTGCGCAGCCGGGTGCAAGCGGCGGTGCTGGCGCAGGAGTTGGGGATCTGAGCAACCCACGAGGGTAGTGGTCCAGACCTATTGACCCGTGGTCCAGACCTTTCTATTCTCGCGGCACTGCGGGCGTGAAGGCTCAGTCATGCCCCCACCACACTCCCCATAAGGAGGCGCATGATGCGCTTCAGACACAGAGTCGCGGCAGGGCTCGCGACCCTGGCACTCCCCCTCTCCGGCCTGGTCGCCCTCGCGAGCCCCGCCCAGGCGGCCACCACCGCGACCGCCACCTACGCCAAGACCCAGGACTGGGGCTCCGGCTTCGAGGGCAAGTGGACGGTGAAGAACACCGGCACCACGACCATCAACTCCTGGACCGTCGAATGGGACTTCCCCTCCGGCACCAAGGTCACCTCCGCCTGGGACGCCACGGTCACCAACTCCGGTGACCACTGGACCGCCAAGAACCTCGGCTGGAACGGCACCCTCGCCCCCGGGGCGTCCGTCACCTTCGGGTTCAACGGCAGCGGCTCCGGCTCCCCCACCGGCTGCAAGCTCAACGGCGGCAGCTGCGACGGCGGCCCCGAGGTCCCCGGCGACGCGGCCCCCTCCGCGCCCGGCACCCCGACGGCCTCGAACATCACCGACACCTCGGTGAAGCTGTCCTGGTCCGCCGCCACCGACGACAAGGGCGTCAAGAACTACGACGTCCTGCGCGACGGCGCCAAGGTCGCCACCGTGACCTCCACCTCGTACACGGACACGGGCCTGACCAAGGGCACCGACTACTCCTACACGGTCCAGGCCCGGGACACCGCAGACCAGACCGGCCCGGCCAGCGGCGCCGTCAAGGTCCGCACCACCGGCACCCCGGACGAGCCGCCGCCCACCGGCGACCAGGTCAAGCTCGGCTACTTCACCAACTGGGGCGTCTACGGACGCAACTACCACGTGAAGAACCTGGTCACCTCCGGCTCCGCCGCGAAGATCACGCACATCAACTACGCCTTCGGCAACGTCCAGGGCGGCAAGTGCACCATCGGTGACGCCTACGCCGACTACGACAAGGCCTACACCGCCGACCAGTCCGTCGACGGCGTCGCCGACACCTGGGACCAGCCGCTGCGCGGCAACTTCAACCAGCTGCGCAAGCTGAAGGCCAAGTACCCGCACATCAAGGTGCTGTGGTCGTTCGGCGGCTGGACCTGGTCCGGCGGCTTCCCCGACGCGGTGAAGAACCCGGCCGCCTTCGCCAAGTCCTGTCATGACCTGGTCGAGGACCCGCGCTGGGCCGATGTCTTCGACGGCATCGACCTGGACTGGGAGTACCCGAACGCCTGCGGTCTGAGCTGCGACACCACCAGCGCGAAGAACGCCTTCAGCTCCATGATGAAGGCCATGCGCGCCGAGTTCGGCAGCAACGCCCTGGTCACCGCGGCCACCACCGCCGACGCCACCGACGGCGGCAAGATCGACGCCGCCGACTACGGCCCGGCCGCACAGTACATCGACTGGTACAACGTGATGACGTACGACTTCTTCGGCGCCTGGGCGAAGAACGGGCCGACCGCCCCGCACTCGCCGCTGACCTCGTACGCCGGCATCCCGCAGCAGGGCTTCAACTCCGCCGAGGCGATCGCCAAGTTCAAGGCCAAGGGCGTCCCGGCGAAGAAGCTGCTGCTCGGCATCGGCTTCTACGGCCGCGGCTGGACCGGCGTCACCCAGTCCGCCCCCGGCGGCACGGCCACCGGCCCGGCGACCGGCACCTATGAGGCGGGCATCGAGGACTACAAGGTCCTCAAGAACAGCTGCCCGGCCACCGGCACGATCGCCGGCACCGCCTACGCCCACTGCGGCAGCAACTGGTGGTCGTACGACACCCCGGCGACCGTGAAGTCGAAGATGGCCTGGTCCAAGACCCAGGGCCTGGGCGGCGCCTTCTTCTGGGAGTTCAGCGGCGACACCGCGAACGGTGAGCTGGTGAGCGCCATCGACAGCGGCCTGAAGTAACCCCACGAGCCCAGCCCGCCCCACCCGCCCCGCGCGCAACCCCTCCGGGAACTGCGCGCGGGGCGCACTCATGCGCCCGCACGCCCCCGGCGTGCGCGCAAGGGGACCTTCGGCCCTCCGACCCAGGTCCAACAGCCGGTCGCCACCGGGCATGCCTCGGGAACACTTGAGATCACCGTCGGATGGATCACCGGCCGACGGCACAGCTCAGAGAAGATCCATGGGGGGCACGACCATGACGCACAGTCCCGGCACGGCAGGGCTCGACCAGAACCGACACGGCACCAGCGGCGCGGCATCCCTAGGCACCATCGCGGGCGCCGTGCTGGCCGCGTTCCTCACCGCCTGGTCACTTCACATCTCCGTGACGGTCAACGAGGAGCACCACACCGTCGTCAACGGTACGGACAGCCCCTACGCGGGCGACGTCTGTCCCGTCCTCACCAGGGCCGGTGTCTAGGCCACGTTCACGCGCTGACCGGGCGGGGCTGCCTCGAGCCACGCGAGAAATCCGGTCAGCGCGTCTTCGCTCATCGCGAGCTCGAGGCGCGTGCCCCGGTGCAGACAGGCGAGGATCACCGCGTCGGACAGCAGCGCCAGCTCCTCCTCGCCCTCGGGGACGCGGCGGCCGGCCACCTCGATCGCGGAACGCTCCAGGATGCGGCGCGGGCGGGGGGCGTAGGAGAAGACCCGGAACCACTCGACCCGGTCGCCGTTGTAGCGGGCCACGCCGTAGGCCCAGCCCTTGCCCGAGCCGTCGCCCTGCTCGGGGGCGTCCCAGCGCAGGCTGCAGTCGAACGTTCCGCCGGAACGCTGGATCAGCCGGCGACGCAGTCCGAAGACGAAGAGCCCCACCACCACGAGCGCCACGACAATTCCGCACACAGTCAGAGCGAGGACCATCGACACCGACCTCCTCGTCTGCCTAGATAACGGAACGTAAAAATCATCCATATCTGCCTCAGCCGCGGCCGGCTCCGGATCACTCCGGTGCCGACCGCGGCTGAGTTACGTCATGACACCGCTTGGTGTCAGCGCGCCGCCGAAGCCGCGCGCAGTCGGACGTCCGCGCGGCGCTCGGCCACGGTGTCGTCCTCCGCCTTAGCGCGGGCCAGCTCCTGCTCCGCGCGCTGGACGTCGATCTCGTCGGCCAGCTCGGCGATCTCCGCCAGCAGCGACAGCTTGTTGTCCGCGAACGAGATGAAACCGCCGTGCACAGCGGCCACGACCGTCCCACCGTCACTCGTACGGATGGTCACCGGGCCCGACTCCAGCACACCGAGCAGCGGCTGGTGACCGGGCATGACGCCGATGTCGCCGGACGTGGTGCGCGCGACGACCAGGGTGGCCTCGCCGGACCAGACCTCTCGGTCGGCCGCGACCAGCGCGACGTGCAGCTCAGCAGCCAAGGTGGCTCCTCGGGTCACCACCCGGCTCTCCTGCCGGGTGTTAGGTACAAGTCTAAGGGGCGTGACAGAAGGGGCGGGACGAGCCCGCCCCCTCACGTGTCACACAGGCACCGGGGTCAGGAGACGCCCAGCTCCTTCGCGTTCTTCTTCAGGTCCTCGATGCCACCGCACATGAAGAACGCCTGCTCCGGGAAGTGGTCGTACTCACCGTCGCAGATCGCGTTGAACGCGGCGATCGACTCGTCCAGCGGCACGTCCGAACCGTCCACGCCGGTGAACTGCTTGGCGACGTGGGTGTTCTGGGACAGGAAGCGCTCCACGCGACGGGCACGGTGGACGACGAGCTTGTCCTCCTCGCCCAGCTCGTCGATACCGAGGATCGCGATGATGTCCTGGAGGTCCTTGTACTTCTGCAGGATGTTCTTCACGCGCATGGCCGCGTTGTAGTGGTCCTGCGAGATGTAGCGCGGGTCCAGGATCCGGGACGTGGAGTCCAGCGGGTCCACGGCCGGGTAGATGCCCTTCTCGGAGATCGGACGGGACAGAACCGTCGTCGCGTCGAGGTGGGCGAAGGTGGTGGCCGGGGCCGGGTCGGTCAGGTCGTCCGCGGGGACGTAGATCGCCTGCATCGAGGTGATCGAGTGACCACGGGTCGAGGTGATGCGCTCCTGGAGGAGACCCATCTCGTCGGCCAGGTTCGGCTGGTAGCCCACCGCGGAGGGCATACGGCCGAGCAGGGTCGACACCTCGGAACCGGCCTGGGTGAAGCGGAAGATGTTGTCGATGAAGAACAGCACGTCCTGCTTCTGCACATCGCGGAAGTACTCCGCCATGGTCAGACCGGCCAGGGCCACGCGCAGACGGGTGCCCGGGGGCTCGTCCATCTGACCGAAGACGAGCGCGGTCTTGTCGATGACGCCCGACTCGCTCATCTCGTCGATGAGGTCGTTGCCCTCACGGGTGCGCTCGCCGACACCGGCGAACACCGACACACCGTCGTGGTTGTTGGCGACGCGGTAGATCATCTCCTGGATGAGCACCGTCTTGCCGACGCCGGCGCCGCCGAACAGACCGATCTTTCCACCCTTGACGTACGGGGTGAGAAGGTCGATGACCTTGACGCCGGTCTCGAACATCTCGGTCTTCGACTCGAGCTCGTCGAAGTTCGGCGCCTTGCGGTGGATCGGCCAGCGCTCACCGTCGTAGGAGGCGTCGACGTTCAGCACCTCACCGAGGGTGTTGAACACCTTGCCCTTGGTGAAGTCGCCGACCGGCACGGTGATCGGGGCGCCGGTGTTGACCACCGGGGCCTGGCGGACCAGACCGTCGGTGGGCTGCATGGAGATGGCGCGGACCAGGCCGTCACCCAGGTGCTGGGCGACCTCGAGGGTCAGCGTCTTCTTCTCGCCCGCGTTCGCCGGGTCGGAGACCTCGACGTGCAGAGCCTGGTAGATGTCCGGCATCGCGTCGACGGGGAACTCCACGTCGACGACCGGGCCGATGACCCGGGCGACGCGGCCCGTAGCCGTCGCGGTCTCAACAGTGGTGGTCATTATCGGTCACTCCCCGCGGTCGCGTCGGCCAGGGCACTGGCGCCACCGACGATCTCGCTGATTTCCTGGGTGATTTCGGCCTGGCGGGCCTGGTTGGCAAGCCGGGTGAGAGTCTCGATGAGCTCGCCCGCGTTGTCGGTGGCCGACTTCATCGCGCGCCGCGTGGCGGCGTGCTTCGAAGCGGCCGACTGGAGCAGCGCGTTGTAGACACGGCTCTCCACATAGCGCGGCAGCAGGGCGTCGAGGACGTCCTCCGCCGAGGGCTCGAAGTCGTACAGCGGCAGGATCTCGCCCTTCGGAGCAGCCTCCTCCGCGACCTCTTCGAGGCGCAGCGGAAGCATCCGGGAGTCCACCGCCGTCTGCGTCATCATCGAGACGAACTCGGTGTAGACGATGTGGAGCTCGTCCACGCCGCCCTCCGCCGTGTCCTTCTCGATGGCCTCGATCAGCGGGGCCGCGACCTTCTTGGCGTCCGCGTACGAGGGCTCGTCGGTGAAGCCCGTGAACGACTCCGCGATCGTGCGCTCACGGAAGTTGTAGTGGGCGACACCGCGCCGGCCGACGATGTACGTGTCGACCTGCTTGCCCTCGCGCTCCAGGCGCTCGGTCAGCTGCTCCGCCGACTTGATGGCGTTGGCGTTGAAGGCGCCGGCCAGACCGCGGTCGCTCGTGAGGAGCAGGACCGCGGCACGGCTCGGGTTCTCCGCCTCCGTGGTCAGCGGGTGCTTGGTGTTCGAACCGGTACCGACCGCCGTGACCGCGCGGGTCAGTTCCCGCGCGTACGGCGTGGAGGCCGCCACCTTGCGCTGCGCCTTGACGACGCGCGAGGCGGCGATCATCTCCATCGCCTTCGTGATCTTCTTGGTCGCGGTGACGGATCGGATGCGACGCTTGTAGACCCGGAGCTGGGCTCCCATGAGTCAGGTCCCTTCCTTACGTCACTTGGAGGCGCTGGTCGCCTTCGGGGCGGCCGGCGTGTCCTCGCCGAGCAGCTTGCCGTCGCTCGTCTCGAACTGCTTCTTGAAGTCCGCGATCGCCTCGGCCACGGCCTGCAGGGTGTCGTCGGACATCTTGCCGCCCTCCTTGATGGAGGTCATCAGGCCCTGCTCCTTGCGGTGCAGGTACTCCAGCAGCTCCTTCTCGAAGCGGCGGATGTCGGCGACCGGCACGTCGTCCATCTTGCCGGTGGTGCCGGCCCAGACGGAGACGACCTGGTCCTCGGTGGCCATCGGCTGGTACTGGTCCTGCTTGAGCAGCTCGACCATGCGCTGACCGCGCTCCAGCTGCGCCTTGGACGCGGCGTCCAGGTCGGAACCGAAGGCGGCGAACGCCTCCAGCTCACGGAACTGGGCGAGGTCCACGCGCAGACGGCCGGAGACCTGCTTCATCGCCTTGTGCTGCGCGGAACCACCGACTCGGGAGACGGAGATACCGACGTTCAGCGCGGGGCGCTGACCGGCGTTGAACAGGTCCGACTCCAGGAAGCACTGGCCGTCGGTGATGGAGATGACGTTGGTCGGGATGAACGCCGAGACGTCGTTGGCCTTGGTCTCGACGATCGGCAGACCCGTCATCGAGCCGGCACCCATGTCGTCGGAGAGCTTCGCGCAGCGCTCCAGCAGACGGGAGTGCAGGTAGAAGACGTCACCCGGGTAGGCCTCACGGCCCGGCGGGCGGCGCAGCAGCAGCGACACGGCACGGTAGGCGTCGGCCTGCTTCGACAGGTCGTCGAAGATGATCAGGACGTGCTTGCCCTGGTACATCCAGTGCTGGCCGATGGCGGAACCGGTGTACGGCGCCAGGTACTTGAAGCCGGCCGGGTCGGACGCCGGGGCGGCGACGATGGTCGTGTACTCCAGCGCGCCGTTCTCCTCCAGCGCGCGGCGGACCGACGCGATGGTGGAGCCCTTCTGGCCGATGGCGACGTAGATGCAGCGGACCTGCTTGTTCGGGTCGCCGGTGCGCCAGTTGTCACGCTGGTTGATGATCGTGTCGACGGCCAGGGCGGTCTTGCCGGTCTGGCGGTCGCCGATGATCAGCTGACGCTGACCACGGCCGATCGGGGTCATGGCGTCGACGGCCTTGTAGCCGGTCTCCATCGGCTCGTGCACCGACTTGCGCTGCATGACCGTGGGGGCCTGCAGCTCGAGGGCGCGGCGGCCCTCGGTCTCGATCTCGCCGAGGCCGTCGATCGGGTTGCCGAGCGGGTCGACCACTCGGCCGAGGTAGCCCTCGCCGACCGCGACGGACAGAACCTCGCCGGTGCGGGTGACCGGCTGGCCCTCCTCGATACCGCTGAACTCACCGAGGACGATGGCACCGATCTCGCGCTCCTCGAGGTTGAGGGCGAGGCCGAGGGTGCCGTCCTCGAACTTCAGCAGCTCGTTGGCCATGGCCGAGGGCAGGCCCTCGACCTTGGCGATGCCGTCGCCGGCAAGGGTGACCGTACCGACCTCCTCGCGCGAGGCCGCGTCCGGCTTGTACGACTGGACGAAGTTCTCCAGCGCGTCCCGGATCTCCTCCGGCCGGATCGTGAGCTCCGCCATCTGAGTTCCCTGCTCTCCTTGTTGGGCCCGAAGTTTCACTTTGGGGGGATGGGGACTCCCCCCAACAGGAGGTGAATCCTCTGCACGGCCCAACCAGGGCCGTAGGTACGTACTGCGTTCTGCGTATGAAATTGCTGCTAGCTCGCCAGCCGGCGGCTCGCGTCTTCCAGCCGGTCCGCGATGGAGCCGTTGATGACCTCGTCGCCGATCTGCACCCGGATCCCGCCGACGACCCCGGGGTCGACGTCGAGGTTGAGGTGCATCTGGCGGCCGTAGAGCTTCGCGAGGGCGGCGCCCAGGCGCTGCTTCTGCGTGTCGCTCAGCGGCACCGCGGAGGTGACGACGGCCACCATGCGGTTGCGGCGGTCGGCGGCGAGCTTGGACAGGGACTCCAGTCCCGACTCCAGGCTACGTCCCCGGGGCGCGGTCACAAGACGCGTCACCAGACGCTCGGTGACCACGTTCGCCCTGCCCCCGAGCAGGCTGCGCAGCAGCTCGCTCTTGGCGGAGGCGGTGGCCTTGCGGTCGGTCAGGGCGGAGCGCAGCTCGGTGCTGCCGGAGACGATCCGGCCGAACCGGAACAGCTCGTCCTCGACGTTGTCGAGCGTGCCCGCCTGCTGGGCGGCGGTGAGGTCGGCGAGGTTCGCCAGCTCCTCCAGCGCGTCCACCAGGTCGCGGGACTGCGACCAGCGGGAGCGCACCATGCCGGCCACCAGGTCCACGGCCGAGCCGCTGACCTGCGAGCCGAGCAGGCGCTGGGCCAGCTCCGCCTTGGCCTCACCGGCCTGCGCCGGGTCGGTGAGGACCCGACGCAGCGACACCTCGCGGTCGAGCAGCGCGGTGACGGCGGCCAGCTCGTCGGCGAGCGAGCCCGCGTCCACGGACGTGGAGTCCGTCAGCGCGTCGAGACGCTCACGTGCGGCTGCCAGGGCCTCGCGGCTCGCTCCGTTCATCGTGCGGCCTCGGCCTTCTGGTCGAGCTCGTCGAGGAAGCGGTCGATCACGCGGCTCTGCCGGGCGTGGTCCTCGAGGGACTCGCCGACGAGCTTGCCGGCCAGGTCGGTGGCGAGCTTGCCGACGTCCTGACGCAGCGCGGACGCGGCGGCCTTGCGGTCGGCCTCGATCTGGGAGTGACCGGCGGCGATGATCTCCTCACGCTGCCGCTGGCCTTCCGCACGCATCTCGGCGATGAGGGCGGCACCCTGCTCCTGCGCCTCCTGGCGCAGACGCGCGGCCTCGTGCCGGGCCTCGGCGAGCTGTGCCTTGTACTGCTCAAGGACGCTCTGGGCCTCGACCTTCATGGCCTCGGCCTCTTCGATACCGCCTTCGATCGCCGCGCGGCGCTCTTCCAGAACCTTGTTGATGTTCGGGAGGAGCTTCTTCCAGAAGAAGAAGAACACGATGGCGAAGGCGATGGTGCCGACGAGCAGCTCGGGCCCCGGAGGAACGAGCGGGCTCTGCTCTTCCTCGGCCGCCAGCTGTACCAGGTTGGCGATCACATCAGTGCCTTTCGTCGAAAAGTGTTGGGCAGCTAAGGCTTAGCGACCGAACACGAACGGCATGACGATGCCGATGAGGGCGAGCGCCTCACAGAAGGCGAAGCCGAGGATCTGGTTGGCACGGATCAGGCCGGCGGCCTCGGGCTGGCGGGCGAGCGCCTGGGTGCCGTTACCGAAGATGATGCCGACGCCGATGCCGGGGCCGATGGCGGCGAGGCCGTAGCCGATCGAACCGAGGGAGCCGGTGACCTCAGCGGCAAGCTGCACAGCGGACATGCTGTTTCTTCCTTCTCTTTGCGGACCGGTGGGGGTTGGCCACCGGACGACTGGGGGTTTACAGGCGGGGTGGGCTCAGTGGTGCTCGGCGAGAGCGCCCTGGATGTACGAGCAGGCCAGCAGTACGAAGACGTACGCCTGGACGGCCTGCACGAAAAGCTCGAAGAGGATCATGGCGATCGTCATCGCGAAGGAGACGCCGGCCGCCGGGATCATCCAGCTGTTCAGCAGGTACCAGGAGGCGACGGTGAACATCACCAGCATCAGGTGACCGGCGAACATGTTGGCGAACAGTCGCACCGCGTGCGTGAACGGCCGGACCAGGGTGTTCGAGAAGAACTCGATGATCATGACCAGCGGCAGCACCGCGCCGAGCGACTTGTCGTAGCCGGTGAGGTTCTTGAAGCCGCCCACGAAGCCGTGCCGCTTGAAGGTCAGCGACATCCACAGGATGTAGACGACGGCCGCCAGAACGATCGGGTACGCGATGATCGACGACACCGGGAACTGGGCCAGCGGGATCACGGACCAGATGTTCATGATCCAGATGAAGAAGAACAGCGAGACCATGAGGGGGACGTACTTCTCGCCCTCCTTCTTGCCGAGGGTCTCGTAGACGATGCCGCGGCGTACGAAGTCGTAGCCGGCCTCGCCGATCATCTGAACCTTGCCCGGAACCACCTTGGCCTTGCCGAAGGCCGCGTAGAAGAAGGTGATGACGAGGGCGGTGGTGATGAGGGCAAGCAGCATCACCTTGTTGAACTCGAACCCTCCAACCGTGGCGATCGGCTTGAAGAGGAACGAGTGCAGGCCCGGAGCCGGAAAACCACACCCGTTGTCGGACATGATCCGACAGCTCCAGTCAAAGGCGAGCTGGGTCTGGTCAGCACTCACCGCGGACTCCTTCGGCGTGACGCATAGGTACGGCAACCTCGTTGTGTCGGCGCGGCGCGCAGCCGCGGGTCGGCACCGGACTGGTGTTACGGATGTGGGGGCGGCTGAGGGGCATCGAGCCTCGCGATTGAGCAGGCGTCAGCTCAGATGCCCGCGCCCGCGATGCCGCAGTTGGCACCGGACGATAGCAGGAGTTGTCACCGGCCTTTATCGCGCCCCTACTCGTCACGACGGCGGCCCTGTCTTCTCGGGCTTCTCACTCTTCGCTGAGTCCGGGTCGACGTAGAAGATCTTGGCCTTCATATGCGCACGAGCCTGTGCGGCCATCCACACGACGGTCGCGACGACGAGCGAGATCGCGAACGCCTTCGCGTTGAAGAGAGAGGTGTCCTTGAAGAGGGCGACGAAGATCAGAAGCAGCAGAAGCTGAGCGACGTAGAGCATCAGCCCCATGGCCTGGAACAGCTGCGGCAGCGACTTGGCGGTCCACTGGAGCACGTACAGGCCGATCCCCATGAACAGGATCGCGAGGACCGCGCCGATCGCCGCGCCGAGCGCACCCTTGCCGCCGGCCACCGCACCGCTGACGGCGACGGCGACCGCACCGGCAGCGGCTGTGGGCACAGCACACTGCAGTAGGTTCCGGACGTCATTGGACGGCATGGCGGCAACTCCGCTTTCACAGGGGGCAGGGGTGTCGTCATGGACGAGCGTAGTCCCCCGGGCTGAGTGTGAATTCCTCACACCAATGGGCCGTCGCACTGCGGCCCTTCGGCTCTATCCGGGGTTCTCGTGAACGGTATCACAAACTATTTGATGCAGTCTTTACCTGCCGGGTGTGCTGACTGTCACACATGAGAGTGAATGCGCGCGTGTGAGCGAGAACCGGGGCGAGTTGTCTGGTATTGGGCGGTTGGTACACCCAAAGCAGACCCATCGGGGTCCCACGACTTGGCAATGCTCTAGGCGGATTCTTACCTTGACCGTGATGCGGGCCCTTACCGGGAGCTGCCCGCCTTGCGGCGGTCGGCCAAGCGTGCGCGGTGGCCCACCGCGGTCGCGCCGTTGACGCCCGAGACCCCCGCCGCGACCGGCGCGCGGTGGGCCGGGGCGTCCTCCAGGGCGTCCGGGGACTGCGCGCCGGCCGGTGTCGACGCCTCCGGGGCGTGGGCCGGGGTGCGGCGGGCGCGGCGGTAGCGGGGCGGGACGAAGGCTTCCATCCAGCGCGGGGTGCGCGGGGTGAAGCGCGGCAGCAGAAGCAGGACCAGGCCGATCGCGCTGAGGAAGACGACGCTCAGGACGATCCACATCGACGCCGAGTTGACCGAGTAGGCGAGCGCGCCGAAGGCGATCAGCGCCGACCAGAAATACATGATCAGCACCGCGCGGCTGTGGGAGTGGCCGATCTCCAGCAGCCGGTGGTGCAGATGCCCCCGGTCCGCCGCGAACGGCGACTGGCCGCGCCAGGTGCGCCGCACGATCGCCAGGATCAGGTCGGCCGCCGGCACCGCGATGATCGTCAGCGGCAGCAGCAGCGGGATGTACACCGGCACCGTCTGGTGCACGGCCTCCTTCTCCGAGCCGACGTACAGGTTCAGCGCGTCCGGGTCGACCTGGCCGGTGACCGAGATCGCGCCGGCCGCGAGGACGAGGCCGATGAGCATGGAGCCGGAGTCGCCCATGAAGATCCGCGCCGGGTGCATGTTGTGCGGCAGGAAGCCCAGGCACATGCCCATGAGGATCGCCGAGAACAGCGTCGCGGGGGCCGCGGCCTCGATGCCGTACGAGTACCAGATGCGGTAGGCGTACAGGAAGAACGCCGCCGCCGCGATGCAGACCATGCCGGCCGCGAGTCCGTCCAGGCCGTCGACGAAGTTGACGGCGTTGATGGTGATGACGACCAGCGCGACAGTGAGCAGGGTGCCCTGCCACTGGGTGAGCGCGACCGAGCCGACACCGGGGATCGGCAGCCACAGGATCGTGAGACCCTGCATGACCATCACGCCCGCGGCGATCATCTGGCCGCCCAGCTTGATCAGGGCGTCGATCTCGAACTTGTCGTCCAGGACACCGATCAGCCAGATCAGCGCGGCTCCGGAGAGCAGCGCCCGGGGTTCGTTGGACTCCTCGAAGAGCTGGCTGAGGTTGGTGAGGTGGTCGGCGACCAGCAGGCCCGCGCACAGGCCGAAGAACATCGCGATACCGCCGAGCCGGGGAGTGGGTTCCCGGTGCACGTCACGCGCCCGGATCTCCGGCATCGCCCCCGCCACGATCGCGAACTTACGCACCGGCCCTGTCAGCAGGTACGTCACCGCGGCCGTGATGCAGAGCGTCAGGAGGTATTCACGCACGGGCTTCCCCACAGGTCTCGCTGGCCATCACAGCCCCACACCCTAGCGATGCGCGCATATGAGTGGGGACTTCCGGGTAGCGACGATGGTTGCACGCGTGACTGTGTGCGTGAGTGCGTCTACCCCGACTCAGGCCGGGTACGGCGGGAATCCCGCGGCCAGTTCCCGCACCGCGCCGCGTGCGACGGCGGGGTCCGTGGAGCCTCTGAGCACCCCCGTGAGCAGGGCGGCGACCGTCTTCATCTCCCCCTCCCCCATCCCCTGGGTGGTGATCGCGGCCGTGCCGAGGCGCAGTCCGCGGGCGTCGGCGTGCGGAAGAGCACAGCAGTCCATGACGAGTCCGGCCGCCGCGAGCCGGCCGCGGGCGGTGCGGCCGTCGACACCGAGGGGGGCAGGGTCGGCGGTGATCAGGTGGGTGTCGGTGCCGCCGGTGGTGACGACGAGTCCCTCGGCGGCGAGCGCGGCGGCCAGCGCGCGAGCGTTGGCGACGACCTGATGGGCGTAGGCCGCGAACGCCGGAGTGGCCGCTTCCCCGAACGCGACGGCCTTGGCGGCGATGGTGTGCATCTGGGCGCCGCCCTGGGTGAAGGGGAACACGGCACGGTCGACCCGCTCGGCGAGATCGCTCCCGCACAGGATCAGGCCGCCGCGCGGCCCGCGCAGCACCTTGTGGGTGGTGGCGCACACGATGTCGGCGTACGGCACGGGGCTGGGCGCCGCTCCCCCGGCGACGAGGCCGATCGGATGCGCGGCATCGGCGATGAGATACGCGCCCACCTCGTCGGCGATCTCGCGGAAGAAGGCGTAGTCGATGTGCCGGGGGTAGGCGATCGACCCGCACACGATCGCCTTGGGGCGGTGGGTGCGGGCCAGTGTCCGCACCTGGTCGTGGTCGATGAGCCCCGACTCGGCGTCGACGCCGTAGCCGACGAAGTCGAACCACCGACCGGAGAAGTTCGCGGGCGAACCGTGGGTGAGGTGACCGCCGTAGGGCAGGCCGAGGGCGAGCACGGTGTCCCCAGGCCGCAGCAGCGCGGCGTAGGCGGCCAGCACGGCCGAGGACCCGGAATGCGCCTGCACATTGGCGTGCTCGGCGCCGAACAGCGCCTTGGCCCGCTCGACGGCGAGCCGCTCGGCGACGTCGACGATCTCGCAGCCGCCGTGGTGCCGGGCGCCGGGGTATCCCTCGGCGTACTTGTTCGCCAGCGGCGATCCGAGGGCGGCCAGCACGGCCGGCGAGGTGAAGTTCTCGGCGGCGATCAACTGCAGCGTGCTCGCCTGCCGCTCACGCTCCCCGAGCAGCACATCGGCCAGCTCGGGATCCTGCCGCCGCAGCACATCGCCCTCGAGGGCATGGGTGACCGTCATGGGGGACTCCCGGGACGTCGACGCTGACGTACGACCAATGTAGGCCCGCCAGCCGCACGACGCCCGAGTTGTTACACCGTGACCCCTGCCGTCTACCGCCGTGGGCAGTCGTCCCGCAGGGCGGGACGGGTGGGCACGGCCCTCAACGCCGGGTGCCCTCCCGGCAAGCGCCCACCTACGTACGCGCCGGTACCCCGGTCAGCGCCGTCACCACAGGGTCCAGGGCCTCGTGTATCTCGTCCCCGATCGAGCGGAAGAACGTCAGCGGCGCCCCGTACGGGTCGTAGACCTCGTCCGCCTCCGCCGTCGGTGCCAGGAGCCACCCGCGTAGAGCCGCCGCAGCACGCACCAGCGCGCGGGCGCGCATCACCAGGCCGTCCTCCAGCGGCGGCAGCGTCGCCGGGTCGATGGCGTTCACCAGGCGCGTGAACTCCTTCAGCGTGAAGGTGCGCAAGCCCGCGGAGTGCCCCATCGAGATGACCTGCGCCCGGTGATCCCGCGTAGCGGTCAGCACCAGGTCCGCCCGGATGACGTGCTCGTCCAGCAGCTCACGGCCCACGAAGCCGGAGGCATCCGCCCCGAACTCCGCCAGCACCGTCTCCGCGTGGGACTCCATCGGCGCGCCCTCGTGGCCCCAGGTGCCCGCGCTCTCCACGATCAGCCCGCCGCCCAGGATGCCCAGCCGCTGCTGCACGAAATGCCGGGTCAGCCGCTCGGTGATCGGCGAGCGGCAGACGTTGCCGGTGCTGACGTGGAGGATGCGGAAGGTGTCGCGCGGGAATCCGAAGGTCGTCGTCTGCTCCGCGCTGCTTTCCCCGTTGCCTATGCCACGCCCCGCTTCAGGGGCCGTCAATTCGCCACCTCGAGGTCGGGTACGACCTTGCGCAGCTCGTCCGGCGAGAGCGCTCCCTCACGCAGCAGAACCGGCACGGGACGCGTGACATCGACGATGGACGAGGGCACGTTGCCCGGGGTGGGACCGCCGTCCAGGTACACGGAGACCGAGTCGCCGAGCATCTCCTGCGCGGCGTCGCAGTTCTCCGGCGCCGGGTGCCCGGTCAGGTTGGCGGAGGACACGGCCATGGGGCCGACCTCCGTCAGCAGCTCGATGGCGACGGGGTGCAGCGGCATCCGCACCGCGACCGTGCCCCGGGTGTCCCCCAGGTCCCACTGCAGCGACGGCTGGTGCTTGGCGACCAGCGTAAGCGCGCCCGGCCAGAACGCGTCGACCAGCTCCCACGCCAGCTCGGAGAAGTCGGTGACCAGCCCGTGCAGGGTGTTCGGGGAGCCGATGAGGACGGGCGTGGGCATGTTGCGGCCCCGCCCCTTGGCGGCGAGCAGGTCGGCGACGGCCTCGGAGCTGAAGGCGTCCGCGCCGATGCCGTACACGGTGTCCGTGGGCAGCACCACGAGCTCGCCCCGGCGGACGGCGGAGGCGGCCTCGCGCAGACCGGTCGCGCGGTCGGTCGCGTCGTTGGTGTCGTATCGCCGAGCCATCTAGCGGGCCTCCTCGTACACGTGCTGCTGGGGTGGTGAAGTCTGCGGGACGCTCACGGCAGCGCCTTGCGCGCGGTGGCGAACCGGGGACGGTTGTTCAGGTCGGGATGGTCGGCGGCGTCGGTCCAGCCGCGGTCCTCCGCGAAGATCCACGGCACCTGGCCGCCCTGCGTGTCGGCGTGCTCCACGACGACCACGCCGCCGGGGCGCAGCAGCCGGTGCGCGGTGCGCTCCAGGCCCCGGATCAGATCGAGGCCGTCCTCGCCGGAGAACAACGCCATGCCCGGGTCGTAGTCACGGGCCTCGGGGGCGACGTACTCCCACTCGGTGAGCGGGATGTACGGCGGGTTGGAGATCACCAGGTCGACCTGGCCGTCGAGGTCGGGGAAGGCCGTCAGGGCGTCGCCCTGGCGCAGCTCGACCCTGGACCCCTCCATGTTCTTGCGGGTCCACACCAGCGCGTCCTCGGACAGCTCGACCGCGTACACGCGCGAGCGCGGCACCTCCTGGGCGAGCGCGAGCGCGATGGCGCCGGAACCGGTGCACAGGTCGACGATGCAGGGCTCCACGACGTCCATCGCGCGCACCGCGTCTATGGCCCAGCCGACCACCGACTCGGTCTCCGGCCGGGGCACGAACACGCCGGGGCCGACCTGGAGCTCCAGGTAGCGGAAGTAGGCGCGTCCGGTGATGTGCTGGAGGGGTTCGCGGGCCTCGCGGCGGGCGACGACCTCCCAGTACCGGGCGTCGAAGTCGGAGTCCTTCACGTTGTGCAGCTCGCCGCGCTTGACGCCGTGCACGAACGCGGCGAGCTCCTCCGCGTCGGTGCGCGGCGAGGGCACGCCGGCGTCGGCGAGCCGCTGGGTGGCCTGGGCCACCTCCGCGAGCAGCAGGTTCACGTGGTCCTCCGGGCTGTCTACGTAAGTTACGCGGCCGCGAGCTTGGCGGCCGAGTCCGCGTCGACGCAGGCCTGGATCACCGCGTCGAGGTCGCCGTCCAGGACCTGGTCCAGGTTGTACGCCTTGAAGCCGACGCGGTGGTCCGAGATGCGGTTCTCCGGGAAGTTGTACGTGCGGATCTTCTCGGAGCGGTCGACGGTGCGGACCTGGCTGCGGCGGGCGTCGGCGGCCTCCCTCTCCGCCTCCTCCTGCGCCATGGCGAGCAGCCTGGAGCGCAGGATACGCAGGGCCTGCTCCTTGTTCTGCAGCTGGCTCTTCTCGTTCTGGCAGGAGGCGACGACTCCGGTCGGAATGTGCGTGATGCGCACGGCGGAGTCGGTGGTGTTGACGGACTGACCGCCGGGCCCGGAGGACCGGTAGACGTCGATGCGCAGATCGTTGGGGTTGATCTCGACGTCGACCTCCTCGGCCTCGGGCGTGACGAGCACACCGGCGGCGGAGGTGTGGATACGGCCCTGCGACTCGGTGGCCGGCACACGCTGCACGCGGTGCACACCGCCCTCGTACTTCAGCCGCGCCCACACGCCCTGCCCGGGCTCGATCTGCCCGCGGGTCTTCACGGCGACCTGGACGTCCTTGTAGCCGCCCAGCTCGGACTCGGTGGCGTCGATGATCTCGGTCTTCCAGCCGACGCGCTCGGCGTACCGCAGATACATGCGCAGCAGGTCGCCGGCGAACAGCGCGGACTCGTCGCCGCCCGCGCCCGCCTTGATCTCGAGGATGACGTCCTTGTCGTCGCTGGGGTCGCGCGGGACGAGGAGGAGGCGGAGCTTCTCGGTGAGCTCCTCGCGCTGCTGCTCCAGGTCCTTGACCTCGGCGGCGAAGTCCGGGTCGTCGGCGGCCAGTTCACGCGCGGTCTCGATGTCGTCGCCGGTCTGCTTCCAGGAGCGGTACGTGGCGATGATCGGGGTGAGTTCGGCGTACCGCTTGTTCAGCTTGCGCGCGTTGGCCTGGTCGGAGTGGACCGACGGGTCGGCGAGCTTCTTCTCCAGGTCGGCGTGCTCGGCGACGAGTTCCTCGACGGCCTCGAACATCTTGGGCTCCTGCTGGTACGGGGGGTGAAGGGGCGGGCGACCAAAAACGCCGGTCCCGGGCACACCCCGGGCTGGGGGCGTGACCGTGGACCGGCGATATGGGGCTCGCTACTTCTTGGAGCCGGCGGCCTTGCCGAAGCGGGCCTCGAAGCGGGCCACACGGCCACCGGTGTCGAGGATCTTCTGCTTGCCCGTGTAGAACGGGTGGCACTCGGAGCAGACCTCGGCCCGGATGGTGCCGGACTCGATGGTGCTGCGGGTGGTGAACGACGCGCCGCAGGTGCAGCTGACCTGCGTCTCGACGTACGCGGGGTGGATGTCGCGCTTCAAGGTGTCTCCTAGGTTTCGGGAGGGCGCCGGGTCGCTGCCGCGGGGTGCGGGAGCGTGAACCGGAGCCGACGTACCAGTCTGCCAGGACTGGGGCCATCCCCCAAAACCGGGGGTTGCTGTTGTTTGTTCCCTGCGGGTTCGTTGTGGCTTGTCGCGCCCACGCGGCGGAGCCGCATATCGATACAGTCCCGCGCCCCTTACGGGGCGCTCACCACACCCTTGGCTTCACCGGTGGCCGTTTCCTCTGTCGCCGTCTTCGGGATCGGCTGGTCGTTCTTCAATGCTTCCCACACCAGATCCGCCTTCTTCTTCTGGAGGAGGACCCTGTTGGGGTTGGCCGGGTCGTACTGGACCGGCATCGTGACCATCTGCATGCCGGCGGGGCTGATGCCCTTCATGCCGTTGGCGAAGGACATGAGGGAGTTGACCGAGCCGAGAGAGGAGTCGGTCGTGATGGTCTTGGTCGCGGTGTCGGCGAGGTCGACGAGTTTCTTCGGGTTGGTGAAGATGCCGACCTCCTTGACCTGCTGGACCAGGGCCTTGACGAAGGCCTGCTGGAGCTGGATGCGGCCGAGGTCGGAGCCGTCGCCGACGCCGTGGCGGGTGCGGACCAGGCCGAGGGCCTGCTCGCCGGTGAGCTGGTGGGTGCCCGCCTTGAGGTCCAGGTGGCTCTCGGGGTCCTTGATGTCCTCGGTGGTGGTGACCTCGACGCCGCCGAGTTCGTCGATGAGCTTCTGGAAGCCGGCGAAGTCGACCTCCAGGTAGTGGTCCATGCGCAGGTCGGTGAGCTTCTCGACGGTCTTCACGGCGCAGGCGGCGCCCCCGGTGGCGTACGCGGTGTTGAACATCGCGCTCTGCGCACCGGGGTGCTTCGTGCCGTCGGTGTCGGTGCAGTCGGGGCGCTCTATGAGGGTGTCGCGCGGTATGGAGACGACGCTGGCCTTCTTGTGGCCCTCGTAGACGTGGACGATCATCGCGGTGTCGGAGCGGGCGGTGCCGTCGTCCGTGCCTCCGCCGAGGTCCTTGTTGCTGCCGGAGCGGGTGTCGGAGCCGAGGACGAGGATGTTCTCGGAGCCGTTGTCGACCTTCTCGGGCCGGTCGGTGCCGAGGGCCTGGTCGATGTCGACGCTGTTGATGTTGCCGTTGAGCTTGAAGTACAGGTAACCCATGCCGGTGCCGCCCAGGACGACGATGCCGGCGGCGGTCCAGGCCATCACCTTCATGCCCTTGGGCCGCTTGTCGCGCGGCTTGCGACGGCGTCCCTTGCCCCGGGGGCGTGCGGCCGGTGTGCTCTCGGCAGACATGTGCTCCTCAGCTCTCGTCCGGTCGGTTACCCCCTGCGCTCGATGCCAGACGCGGCCGGTGCACGGCCCGTACGGCATCTATCGTCGCTCTGTTCGGTTCAGACGGGGAAACCCGGCACAGGGTTGCACGGCGTTCTGTGCCGCCCCGCGCGACGGGGCGGCACAGAACGCGCGGCTCAGGGGCGGTGCGGACTCCGCTCACCTGCGGTTTCAGCCGAAGATGTCGTACTGCTCGAAATCGGTGCCGACGGAGATCCTTGTGGCGAAGATCTCGCTCGTGGCCTTTCCGGTGCCCTTGTACAGATAGAGCGTGCCGTCGGGCTTACGGGCCAGGAAGTCCGCCTTGCCGTCACCGCTGATGTCGCCGACCGCGTCGAAGGCGTTGTACGTCTTGCTGCTCCAGGTGCGCACCTTGACGCGGCTGGAGAACGCGCCCGTGCCGGCCTTGCCGGTGCCCTTGTAGAGGTAGACGTAGCCGTTGGAGGAGGCGCGGGCGATCAGGTCGGTCTTGCCGTCGCCGTTGAAGTCGCCGTGGCCGCGCACGGAGTTGTACTGGTTCCAGCCCGAGCCGACCTTCACGCGGGCGGAGAAGGAGCCGTTGCCCTGGCCCGGGTAGATCCACAGCACGCCGGCGGAGTCGACGGACAGCAGGTCGGGCAGGTAGTCGCCGGTGACGTCACCGGGGACGACGATCCGGGTGCGGGTCTTCCAGTTGTCGGCGAGCTTCTTGATTGACCAGGTGCCGCTGGAGATCACGTAGTGGGTCCAGTAGACGTCGCCGTCGCTGCTGCGCCGGTAGACCAGGTCCTGGTAGCCGTCGCGGTCGAGGTCGGTCTGCAGGACGAGGTTGACGCCCTTCCAGCTGCCCCAGGACTCGCGCGCGGCGAACGAGGAGCCGCTCGAGTTCTTGGAGTAGCCGGTCGTCGTGGACGCTTTGCGCACCCACAGGTCGGCCCGGTGGTCGCCGCTGATGTTGGTGTCGTCGATCCGCGGATAGGCGGCGCCGACATAGCCGCTCACCTTGGCGAAGACGCTGTAGGCGCCCTTGGCGACACAGTCCTGCACGCCCCAGGAGACGATGCCGACGATGCGGTTGTTGACCACGAGCGGTCCGCCGGAGTCGCCGTTGCAGGCGGTGGTGGTGCCGGTGTCGCTGCCGGTCGCGGGCTTGCCGGCGCACACCATGTGCCCCTTGACGAAGTCCGCCCCGTACGCGCCCGCGCAGGTGGTGTCGGACTGGACGGGCAGCGTGGCCGTCTTCAGCGTCTCGGAGATGGCGTCGCTGGTGGAGCTGGTGCGACCCCAGCCGTAGACCTTGGCGCTGGTCCCGGCGGCGTACGACGTGGTGTCGCCGGAGGTCGTCATACGGATCGGGGTGGCCCGGACGGGGACCGGCAGGGTGAGCACCGCGATGTCGTTGTCGATGGTGGCCGCGTTGTACGAGGGGTGGTTCCACTGCCGCCACACCCCGGTGACGGTGCCGCCGTGCAGATCGCTGCCCCCGTCCGACGGCAGCTGCGCGGTGCCGGTGACGATGGCGCCGTTGGCGTGCCAGTCGTAGCCCTTCACGCAGTGCGCGGCGGTCAGGATCTTCGTCGGCGCGACGACGGCCCCGCCGCAGAAGAACCCGATGTCGTCGCTCGCGCCGCTGGTGCCGCGGTCGTCGTAGTAGTGCAGCTGCGCCATCCAGGGCGCCGAGGCGATGCTGGTCTCGTTCCCGCCGATGATCTTCGGATCGGCGACGAGCCGCGAGCTCGCGCTCAGGGACGACTTGCTCGTCTTCCCGGCCACGTCGTCACCGGCCATCGCGCCCGCGACGCGCTGCTTCAGCTCGGCGAGCGACGGCGAGCTGATCGCCGGTTCGACGGTCGGCTGCGGCAGCGCGGTCGCGGCCCCGGCGGACGAGCTCAGCAGAGCGGCGGCAACAGCGGCGGCGACACCGGCAGCGGCGATGGGCAGGCCAAAACGCACCGTACGTCTGTGCCGACCGCCCCCGGACATGGGTCTACCCACGAAAGTCCCCCCTCAGGGATCACACGTTCGAAGGGCGCGATCGTACCCCGGGCGAAGAACAGCAATGAGGGCCGCCCTTACGAGAAGGGCGGCCCTCACAGACCTCAGGGGCGCGGGGAACTGCGCGACCAGCCACGAACAACCCGCAGCCGACCGAACACGGTCACCTCAACGGCGACTAGTCCCCATTCCCCGGCGCCGGCGTCGTCTTCTGGATCTGCATCAAGAACTCGGCATTCGACTTCGTCTGCTTCATCTTGTCCAGCAGCAACTCCACCGCCTGCTGCTGATCCAGCGCGTGCAGCACCCGCCGCAGCTTCCAGACGATCGACAGCTCCTCGCTGCCCAGCAGAATCTCTTCCTTACGCGTACCGGACGCGTCCACGTCCACCGCCGGGAAGATCCTCTTGTCCGCGAGCTTCCGGTCGAGCTTCAGCTCGGCGTTACCCGTGCCCTTGAACTCCTCGAAGATCACCTCGTCCATGCGGGACCCGGTGTCCACCAGCGCGGTGGCGAGGATCGTCAGCGAACCGCCGTCCTCGATGTTCCGCGCCGCACCGAAGAACCGCTTCGGCGGGTACAGCGCGGTGGAGTCGACACCACCGGAGAGGATGCGGCCGGAGGCAGGCGCCGCCAGGTTGTACGCACGGCCCAGACGCGTGATGGAGTCGAGCAGCACGACCACGTCGTGGCCCAGCTCGACCAGCCGCTTCGCGCGCTCGATCGCGAGCTCGGCGACCGTCGTGTGGTCCTCGGCCGGGCGGTCGAAGGTCGAGGAGATGACCTCGCCCTTGACCGACCGCTGCATGTCGGTGACCTCTTCCGGACGCTCGTCGACCAGGACGACCATCAGGTGGCACTCGGGGTTGTTGTGCGTGATCGCGTTGGCGATCGCCTGCATGATCATGGTCTTGCCGGTCTTCGGCGGGGCCACGATCAGACCGCGCTGGCCCTTACCGATCGGCGACACGAGGTCGATGATGCGGGTGGTCAGCACGCCCGGGTCGGTCTCCAGGCGGAGCCGGTCCTGCGGGTACAGCGGGGTGAGCTTGTTGAACTCCGGGCGGCCACGGCCGTGTTCGGGCGCCATGCCGTTGACGGAGTCGAGGCGGACCAGCGCGTTGAACTTCTCACGGCGCTCGCCCTCCTTGGGCTGGCGCACGGCACCGGTGATGTGGTCGCCCTTGCGCAGGCCGTTCTTGCGGACCTGGGCGAGGGAGACGTACACGTCGTTCGGGCCGGGCAGGTAGCCGGAGGTCCGGATGAAGGCGTAGTTGTCGAGGATGTCCAGGATGCCCGCGACGGGGATCAGGACGTCGTCCTCGGCGATCTGCGGCTCCTGGACGTCGTCGCGGCCACGGCGGCCACGGCGGTCGCGGTAGCGCCCGCGACGGCCCCGGCGGCCGCCCCCGTCCTCGTCGTAGCCGTCGTCCTGACGGCCGCCGCCCTGCTGGTTCTGCTGGCGGCCCTGGCCACCCTGCTGCTGGTCGTCGCCCTTGCCGCGACGGTCACCGCGGTCACCGCGGTCGCCACGGTCCCCGCGCTCGCCCCGGTCACGGTCGCGGC
>NZ_JAOCQE010000059.1 GCF_025290915.1 Streptomyces sp. 15-116A
CCGCCGAACAGCTCCCGCCCGGCGTGCACGAGCTGACCGCCACCGCCCCCGACGGCCGCACCGCCCGCGCCCATCTGATCGTCGCCCCGCCCCGGCTGCCGACGCCCGCCGGACGCTCGTACGGCCTGCTCGTCCAGCTGTACTCGCTGCTGTCGCGCCACTCCTGGGGCATGGGCGACCTCGGTGACCTCGGCGAGCTGGCCGCCTGGGCCGGACGCACGCTCGGCGCCGGGTTCCTCCAGGTCAACCCGCTGCACGCGGCCGTCCCCGGCCCGCCGACCGACCCCTCCCCGTACCGCCCCTCCTCCCGCCGCTTCCCCGACCCCGTGCACCTGCGGATCGAGGACGTCCCGGAGTTCGCGCACGTCACCGACCACGACCGCGTACGGTCCCTGCTCCAGCGGGCCGGGCGGCTGCGCGAGACGGTGCTTCAGCAGGGCGCGCTGATCGACCGGGACGCCGTGTGGGAGCTCAAGCGGGAGGCCCTGGAGCTGGTGCGCGAGGTGCCGCTCGGGCCCGGCCGGCGCGCCGCCTACTGCGACTTCCTCGCCGAACAGGGCACCGCCCTGGAGGACCATGCCACCTGGTGCGCGCTCGCCGAGGTGCACGGCTCCGACTGGCACCGCTGGCCCGCCGCCCTGCGCGACCCCCGCTCGGCGGAGACCGCCCGCGCCCGCGGCGAGCTGATGGACCGCGTCGACTTCCACTCCCGCCTGGCCTGGCTCACCGACACCCAGCTCACCGCGTCCCAGCGCACCGCCCGCGAGGCCGGCATGCCGCTCGGGATCGTCCACGACCTCGCCGTCGGCGTGCACCCCGGCGGCGCCGACGCCTGGGCGCAGCAGGAGTACTTCGCCGCCGGCATGTCCATCGGCGCGCCCCCGGACGCCTTCAACGCCCGCGGCCAGGACTGGGGCCTGCCGCCCTGGCGCCCCGACCGGCTCGCCGCGTCCGGCTACGCCCCCTTCCGCGACCTCCTCAAGGCCCTCTTCCGGTACGCGGGCGCCCTGCGCATCGACCACGTCATGGGCATGTTCCGCCTGTGGTGGGTGCCCCACGGCCACCCGCCCACCGAGGGCACCTACGTCCGTTACGACGCCGAGGCCATGCTCGCCGTCCTCGTCCTGGAGGCCTCCCGCGCCGGGGCCATGGTGATCGGCGAGGACCTGGGCACCGTCGAGCCCGGCGTGCGCGAGGCGCTGCGCGAGCGCGGGGTGTACGGCACCTCGGTGCTGTGGTTCGAACGCGACTGGGAGGGCGACGGCCGCCCCCTGCCGCCGGAGAGCTGGCGCGCCGACTGCCTCGCCACCGCCACCACCCATGACCTGCCGCCCACCGCCGCCCGCCTCACCGGCGAGCACGTCGACCTGCGCGACCGCCTCGGCCTGCTCACCCGCCCGCTCGCCGAGGAACGCGCGGAGGCCGCCGCCGACACCGCGGAGTGGCTGGACCTGCTCGCCCGCCTCGGCATGCTCCAGGGCGCCGCGGGCGGCACGGACACGTCGTCGGAGGAGGCCGAGATCCAGGCCGTCCACCGCTATCTGCTGCACACCCCTGCCCGCCTGATCGGCGTCTGGCTCCCCGACACCATCGGCGACCGCCGCCCCCAGAACCTCCCCGGCACCTGGGACCAGTACCCCAACTGGCGCCTGCCGATCGCGGACGCCAAGGGCCGCCCGGTGACCTTGGAGGACCTGGCGGCCTCGCAGAGACTGCATGCGCTGATCGAGATATTGAAGAACCAAGTCAGCCCGTCCGGCGATTGAGGACGAGGCCGTTCAGGCCGAAGCGGGGGCCCGGGGGGCGGCAGCCCCCGGTACGGCCGCACCGGCGCAGAACACTCGCCCCGCACTCGTACGGGCACCCCGGCCGCGCGCCCCTCACCGGCGTTCGCTACCTTGTGCAGCGTGGACAAGAAGAACGCCCTGCGCGCCGGCGCCCTGGCAGCCGGTACGACGCTGATGATGCTGCTCATGACGTCCCCCGCGCTCGCGCTCACCCGCGACGACGGTGACGACCCCGGCCCGGGCCTGAGCGTCATCGAGACGCTGGGCCTCTTCGTCGTGGCCCCGATCGCCCTGTTCGTGGTGATCGCCGGCCTGGTGATGGTCCTCGACCGCTCCAAGGAGGAGCACCGGGTGACCACCCGCAACATCAAGACCAAGGCCGGCGCCAAGGCCTGACCCGGCGCGCCGCCTGACGCACCTCTGACGAGGGCGCCGTATCCGACCGAGCAAGGTGGGATACGGCGCCCTCGTCGCTGTTTCCCGCCGTCGCTACCGCTCGGTGGCGAGCAGCAGATCCCGCAGCAGGTCGGCCAGTTGCGCCCCCCGCTCAGTCCCGAGCGCCGACAGCGCCTCCGTCTGGACGGCGAGGCCCGCGCCGACCGCCTCGTCGACCAGGCGCAGCCCCCGTTCGGTGAGCGTGACCTGCAGTCCCCTGCGGTCGTGCGGGTCGGGGGAGCGGCGCAGCAGACCCGCGCGTTCGAGCTTGTCGAGGCGGCCGGTCATGCCGCCGGTGGTGAGCATCAGCGTGGCCGAGAGCTGGCGCGGGGAGAGGGTGTAGGGCTCCCCGGAGCGGCGCAGGGTGGCGAGGACGTCGAACTCGCCGCGGGCGATGCCGTACGCCGCGTACGCCCGGTCCATGCGGTCGCCCATCGCGCGGGAGAGCCGGTAGATGCGCCCGAAGACCTCCATCGCGGCGGTGTCGAGGTCGGGCCGGACCGTCGCCCACTGTTCGATGATCGCGTCGACGGGGTCCTTGCGCTGCTCGGGACGTTCGCTCATGGCCATGAGTATCGGGGCCACTCCGGTCGTCGGCAAGAAAGTGGCTTGACGGTAAGTAGCTTGCGGCTAAGCTAATTGCTGCTGACCTACTGGAAGGGGTGCGTCCCATGCCCGCCGCCCGCACCGAAAAGGCCGGCACCGCCGGCACCGGCCTCATCGCGCTCACCGCCCTCGCCCCCGTCTCCTGGGGCACCACCTACGCCGTCACCACCGAGTTCCTCCCGGCCGACCGCCCCCTGTTCACCGGCCTGATGCGCGCCCTCCCCGCCGGACTGCTCCTCCTCGCCCTCGCCCGGGTGCTGCCGCGCGGCGCGTGGTGGGGCAAGGCGGCCGTGCTGGGCGCGCTGAACATCGGCGCCTTCTTCCCGCTGCTGTTCCTCTCCGCGTACCGCCTGCCGGGCGGTCTCGCCGCGGTCGTCGGCTCCCTCGGACCGCTGCTCGTGGTCGCCCTGTCGGCGCTGCTCCTGGGGGAGCGGCCCGGCGTCCGGTCCGTGCTCACCGGGGCGGTGGCCGCCTTCGGTGTGAGCCTGGTCGTCCTGAAGGCGGCCGGGGCCCTGGATCCGGTCGGCGTCCTCGCTGCCCTCGCCTCGACCGCGTCCATGTCCACCGGCACCGTGCTCACGAAGAAGTGGGGCCGCCCCGAGGGTGTCGGCCCGCTGGCCCTGACCGCCTGGCAGCTCACGGCCGGAGGGCTCCTGATCGCACCGCTCGCCCTCCTCGTCGAAGGTGCTCCACCCGCCCTGGACGCCCCGGCGATCGGCGGCTACCTCTACCTGGCGCTCGCCAACACCGCCCTCGCCTACTGGCTCTGGTTCCAGGGCATCGGCCGCCTCTCCGCCACCCAGGTCACCTTCCTCGGCCCGCTCTCGCCGCTCACCGCGGCGGTCGTCGGCTGGGCGGCACTGGGCGAGGCGCTGACGCCGGTGCAGTTGCTGGGCATGGCCCTGGCCTTCGGGGCGACGGTGGCGGGCCAGCTCAGGACAGGCCCCCGGCCCCAGCCATCGTTCACCTCAACTGAACAGACTGCTCAAAAACTTTCGATGGACGAGACAGAACCTGCCCTGCGACGGTAGATCCACCGCGATCACCGCTCAGGAAAGGACCTCTGTGCCCCTCGTCCACACCAGGACACCAGCAACCCCCACCTCCACTCCCGCCCCGAAAGCTCCCCTCACCCTCACCCTCGGCCTCGCCCTCGCCGCCCTCGCGACCCTCGTCTGGTCCGGCAGCTTCGTCACCTCCCGCGCCCTCGGCGACACCGTGCCGCCGATCCAGCACGGCTTCTGGCGCTGGCTGATCGCCCTGGCCGCCGTCGCCCCGTTCGGCGCCCGGCAGGCCTGGCGGCAGCGGGCGCTGATCCGCCGTCACCTCGGATTCGTCCTCCTCGCCTCCCTGCTCGGCGTCGCCACGTACAACACGCTCGTCAACCAGGCCGGCGTCACCACGCCCGCCGCCAACATGGGCATGATCATGGCGGCGTCGCCGGTGCTGATGGCGGTGTTCGAGCGGGCGGGAGGCGTACGCCTCGGTGCCCGCCGTGTCGCCGGACTGCTCATGGCCTGCACCGGGGTCCTGCTGCTGATGGGCGGCGGGGGTGCGATCACCCCGACGCCCGGCGACCTGTGGATGATCGCCGCCGCCTGCTGCTTCGGCGGCTACAGCGCCCTGCTGCGCCGCAGGCCCGCCGAACTGACCGGCCCCGCCTTCCTCTTCACGACCTTCCTGTGCGGCACCGCCATGCTGCTCCCGGCCCACGCCCTCAGCCTCGCCACCCAGGGCGGCTTCACCCCGGCCCCCGGCACGGTGCTGCCTCTCCTCTACGTCGGCATCGCCTCCTCGGCCCTCGCCTTCTTCGCGTGGAACAAGGCGATCGCCCTGATCGGCCCGAGCCGCGCCGGCGTCGTCTACTACCTCCAGCCCGTCTGCGTGGCCCTGCTCTCCTGGCTCCTGCTGTCCGAACCCCTCGGCTGGACCCAGTCCGCCTGCATGGCTCTGATCCTGGGCGGCGTGATCCTCGGCGCGGGGGCCCGCAGGTGACCCTCCCCGCCCGGCACTAGATTGCCGCCATGGCCGAGTGGGACATCCGGAAGCTGCACATCCTGCGGACGCTGCGGGAACGGGGGACGGTGACCGCGACGGCCGAGGCGCTCAGCATGACCCCGTCCGCGGTCTCCCAGCAGCTGACGAACCTGTCCAAGCAGCTCGGCGTGCCCCTCCTCCAGGCGCAGGGCAGACGGGTGCGGCTCACGGACGCGGCCCGGCTGGTGCTGCGGCACGCCGAGGCCGTGTTCGAGCAACTGGAGCGCGCCGACGCCGCGTTGGCGGCCTACGTCCACGGCGAGGCCGGTGAGGTCCGGGTCGGGGCCTTCTCGACCGCCGTGCCCACCGGCGGTGCGGGCGCTGCGGGCGGCGCACCCCGGTGTGACGGTGCGGGTACGGGAGGCCGAGGCGGAGGAGGCGTACGAGCTGCTGGCGGCCGGTGAGGTGGACCTCGCCCTGTCCCTGGCCGCCCAGGCGCCGAGCGCGACCGACCCGCGCTTCACCTGTGTGCCGCTGCTCGCCGACCCGCTGGACGTCGCCCTGCCCCCCGGCCACGCGCTGGCGTCCGCCGAGGGCCTGCGGCTGGCCGATCTCGCCGCCGAGCCGTGGATCTTCGGCGGCAGCGGCCCGTGGTCCGACATCACCCGCACGGCCTGCGAGGCGGCGGGTTTCCGCCCGCAGCGGCAGCACACGGCGGCCGGCTGGACGGCGATCCTCGCCATGGTCGAGGCGGGCACGGGCGTCGCGCTGGTGCCGCGGATGGCGGTGGTCCCACGGTCCGGCGTGACGATGCGCGAACTCCCCGAGGACCGCCCGGTCCGGCACGTGGTGGCAGCGGTACGCAGGGGAGCGGCACAGGGCGCGGCGGTCGGGAGGGTGCTGGACGCACTGCGGGCCGTTGCTTCAGCCCCTTCGAGGTGACGCAGGACCACCCGGCCCGGCACCGGCCGCCCCATCCGCGTACCGGCGACGATGACGGCCTCGCCGCCGCAACCGCGGCCGGACCGCGCCGGGGGGCACGTACGGGCTGTTGGCCAGCCTGCGGTGCGCCGTCCCGTGGCTGGGCAGTGACAATGCACGCAGCCCGCCCAGGCCGCGTTCCCCCTACGGTGTTGGCCTCACGCCGGCCTCGATGGCACGGTCGCAACCCGGACACACGTCGGCTCTCAGCGCCGTCAGTGCCTCGTGGTGTTCGGACAGGGCCACGACCGAGCGGGCGAGCTGCTTGACGCGGGTCACCTCGCCGTTCAACCCGGCGGCCTCCGGCTCGGCGAGCCGCCTGCGTGCCTCAGCGACAGAGGCGAGCGCCGCATGTGCGTGTCCGTCATCCGGGCCGTGCAGGGAGGTGAGTTGCTCGACCAGAGACATCAGCTCGCCCAGGTACCGGATGAACGCCTCCCGGAACTGCACCACTTCGCCGTGCCGGGGGAGGACGGTCAGGTCGATGAACCAGGTCGCGGCACCGCACATCGCCCCGATACCGAGGGCCTCGGCGTGAGCCCGGGAATGAGGGGCGCTCATCGCGTCACCACCCGGCGGTTGCGACAGCGCGGGCAGGCGCACGGCGGATACCCGTCGAACAACGGCAACGGTCCTGCGGCGTCCGGCACGTATACAATCCCGCGGTGCTCGACCACCCGGCCTTTCCGGTCCACGGTGAAGACCTCGATGGTCATCTTGGCCCAGTGCCTTCTGCGGCCTGTAGCTTTCATGGTGTCGACGCTCCTTCGCAGCGTTGGCCACGCCCCGGGGCCGCTCGCAGCGCGGTCGCCGGGGTCTGTGCGTCAAGACCCTTCCGCCAGACCCCGGATCGAAGCCATCCCAAGCCGCTATGTGCGCGCCCTATATTGAGAGTTATGGGGGATTCCCGAATCGACCTATGGACCCATCCCGAACTTGCCGCTGCGGCCGTCAGCGAGGACTGGGGCGCCGTGTTCCGCGCCTACCGAAGGCTCACTGGCATGAGCCAGACCAAGCTCGGCGAGCGCGTTGGCCTCGCTCAACCTGATGTGTCCGACATCGAGCGGGGACGGCGCCGTGTGACCTCTGCCGAAGTGCGGCAGCGCATTGCAAGCGGCTTGGACATCCCTCAGCGACTCCGTACCGGCGACGTGTGCACCGGCGAGGTGCCGCCCGTCCCTGCCCTCGTGCTACCCGGCGCCGGGCGGGATGCTGACGTACTGGAGCGGGTGACCAGCGTCGTCGGCACCGGGCACCGAGTGGACGCCCCGACCCTTGACTGGCTTGACCGGCTGCTGGCCGAACACCGGCGTGCGGAGGACCACATCGGATCGCGCCCCTTGATCGACGTGATGCGTCAGCAACTGCGCACCGTCATCGACCTGTACGCAGGTGCCCGCGGTCCGCTCGCGGACAGGGTGGTTCGCCTCGCCTCGGAACATGCCCAATTCCTGGCCTGGATGGCGCAGGATCAGGCGCAGACGTCCGCGGCACTGGCCTGGTACGACCGAAGTCACGAGTGGGCGCTGGAAGCCGGGGACGCGAACATGTCCGCGACCACGCTCAGCATGAAGGCCCACATGGCGTGGTCCGGCGGTCGTGGTACCCGGTGCGTACGGCTTGCCGAGGCCGCGCGCTGGTCGGCGCCCGGGGCGTCGCTGGGGGTACAGGGCATGGCCGCGCAAATGGCTGCGCGGGGCCACGCCCTCAACGGCGACGCGGACGCAGCCTACCGAGGCTTGGACGAGGCGCAGATGCTCATCAGCCGTGCTGCTGAACACCCCGAGGACGAGCCCCCGTGGATGTACTTCTACGGCGAGACCTGGTTCACGCTCCAGAGTGGCATGGCAGCGCTGCATCTCCGGGACTGGCGCAAGGCGGTGGAGCACTTGACTGTTGGACTGGACGCACTGGCGGACGGATACCGACGCGACCGGACGTGGTACCGAGCCTGCCTCGCCCACGCACTCGCCGGAGCCGGCGAAGCGGCCCAGGCCCTGTCCGTAGCCGTGGCCAGTGTGCAGGATGCGGCGACGGTGGGGCGCCCCCACTCATGGAACGAACTGCACGCGACAGCAGCCCTTCTGCACCGGCGGGGCGCCGCCGAGGGACACCAACTGGTCTCCGCGCTACGCGAGTACGACTGAGCCACAAGGCCCAGCCAGAACAGACGAACAGCGCCATGCAGGGGCCGCCGGGATCATCCCCGCGGGTGGGGGAGCAGAGAAGCGGTTCGGGCCACCGTGGCCCATGCGAGGGACCATCCCCGCGTGCGCGGGAAGCAGGCCAACGCCCACGACTCCTAGGCCATCGCCCAGGGACCAGCCCCTGCGGGTGCAGGGAGCAACCGCCGAGCTTTGTGCTGGTTCACTTCACACCGGGACCATCCCCGCGGGTGCGGGGAGCAGGCGATGGACAAGGCGGGCAACGGCATCAACGAGGGACCATCCCCGCGGGTGTGGGGAGCAGATCGGCATCGGCGTCGCAGTGGGAACGTCGCTGGGACCATCCTGCGGGTGCGGGGAGCCGCACGTCGACCGCAGCATCGCCGACCCGGTACCGGGACCATCTCCACGGGTGCGGGGAGCAGTTCGGCTGCGGCCTGGATGGCGGCGGTGATGTGGACCATCCCCGCTGGCGCGGGGAGCAGCCCTGGCCCACGGGATCCCCGTACGTGCTCGCGGGACCATCCCCGCGGGTGCGGGGAGCAGGGCAGGCCGAGGTAGACGTTCTCCCAGAAGTGGGGACCATCCCTGCGGGTGCGGGGAGCAGTTCGGCCTGGACTACGACGGGTCGATCGGCCAGGGACCATCCCCGCGGGTGCGGGGAGCAGGGGTACGGGCTGATCTTCCTGGAGTCCGAGGAGGGACCATCCCCGCGGGTGCGGGGAGCAGAGCTTCGGCGCACCGAACGCACCGGCTACGGCGGGACCATCCCCGCGGGTGCGGGGAGCAGTCCGAGAACTACGCCAAGTCCATGCGGATCCTGGGACCATCCCCGCGGGTGCGGGGAGCAGGCCTTCGTGCCGAAGAGTTCGATCGCGACGGCGGGACCATCCCCGCGGGTGCGGGGAGCAGCAGCCGATCGAGACGCCGGACATGGCGTCCACGGGACCATCCCCGCGGGTGCGGGGAGCAGGCCAGGATCGCCAACCCGATCAGCACGAACGGGGGACCATCCCCGCGGGTGCGGGGAGCAGCCGCCGAGGGTCGTGGAGCGCTGCTCGGTACGGGGACCATCCCCGCGGGTGCGGGGAGCAGGCCGTCGGCATCCGCCACAAGGGCTGCGGTGCGGGACCATCTCCGCGGGTGCGGGGAGCAGGAGGCGAACCCCTCGCGTACGCACGTGCGCTGGGGACCATCCCCGCGGGTGCGGGGAGCAGCAGCCTCAGCCCCGGACGATCGTGTGGCCGCTGGGACCATCCCCGCGGGTGCGGGGAGCAGCCGCCGCATCCCCACGAAGATCCTCGACGCGCTGGGACCATCCCCGCGGGTGCGGGGAGCAGGGTTCGGCTGCACGGCGCAGGCGGCGGCCGAGGGGACCATCCCCGCGGGTGCGGGGAGCAGATCACCTGCATGGCGAACCCGTGCCACCCGCAGGGACCATCCCCGCGGGTGCGGGGAGCAGACCAAGCCGTACGTGCCGTTCCAGGCCAACGAGGGACCATCCCCGCGGGTGCGGGGAGCAGACCCACGCCGAACCGTTCCAGATCTGCAGAGCGGGACCATCCCCGCGGGTGCGGGGAGCAGGGTGACCCCGCCGGGTGCGTCCACGACGTCCAGGGACCATCCCCGCGGGTGCGGGGAGCAGTTGATCGTCCAACCGGACACCCCGGCAACGTAGGGACCATCCCCGCGGGTGCGGGGAGCAGTGCACGCCACGACGGCCTGAATGCTGATAGCCGGGACCATCCCCGCGGGTGCGGGGAGCAGCGAGGCGGAGTTTCTGGTCATGGGAACGAACGCGGGACCATCCCCGCGGGTGCGGGGAGCAGATCTGGAACTACAACCTCCAGCACCGGCCCGCGGGACCATCCCCGCGGGTGCGGGGAGCAGGTCTTCCAGGACAGCTACCGGCAGTCGTCCGGGGGACCATCCCCGCGGGTGCGGGGAGCAGCACCAGGAGCCGCAGGAGACCGCCGAACGTGCTGGACCATCCCCGCGGGTGCGGGGAGCAGTAGATGGACAGACCGAGGGCGCCGCCGCCGAGGGGACCATCCCCGCGGGTGCGGGGAGCAGGCTGGGTGGCCTGGGTGTTTAGGGCTGCGCAGGCTCGGTTCTCATGACTTTCATTGAATCTGGCAAATGAGGCATTTGCGGTCGTACGGTCCGGAAGTTCCAGGGTGGGGACAGGCAGTCGATCAGACTATCCGTCTGGGGTGGGTCAGGTCCCAAAGTTTCCTCGCTTTCGCCGTTTTAGAGTGCGGAGTGGGGATTGCCCTGTACCAATACCCCCATGAGCAATGGGGGGAGTGCCCACCCCGGTCTCTTACGTCGGCTTGGCGGGCCGGCTCGGGTGGTGTGGGCCAAGCATGATCGGGATACCGACGGGTGGCTGCCGTTGTGGCGGCACATGGAGGACAGTGCCGCCGTAGCTGGTCTGTTGTGGGACCAGTGGCTCCCCGCTGCCGTGCGGCGCACCATCGCCGAAGTGCTGCCGCTGCGTGAGTCCGACGCCCGTGCCCTCGTCGTATGGCTCGCCGCCGTGCACGACATCGGAAAAGCCACCCCCGCGTTCGCCTGCCAGGTAGAGCAGCTGGCCGATGCCATGCGTGGGCATGGACTGGAGATGCGGTCCGCCAAGGCGATGGGGCCGGACCGCCGGATCGCGCCGCACGGTCTGGCCGGGCAGGTGCTGCTGGGAGAGTGGCTGGAGGAGCGGCATGGATGGGCGTCCGCACGGACAGGTCAGTTCACGGTTGCCGTCGGAGGCCACCACGGTGCGCCTCCCGAGCACGGGCAGATCAAGAGTCTGTACCAGCATGAGGAGCTGCTGCGCACTCCGGGAGCGAACCATCGCACTTGGCGGCAGGTGCAGGACCAGCTGCTCGACGTCTGCGCCGACCGGTTCGGCGTCACGCAACGGCTCAGCGACTGGCGGGCGGTGAAGCTGCCGCAGCCCGTGCAGGTCCTGCTCACCGCACTGGTCATCGTCTCCGACTGGATCGCCAGCAACGCCGACCTCTTTCCGTACTTTCCCGACGGAGCGTCCCGCAGCGACGAAGAGCGCGTCGCCGCTGCCTGGCGGGGACTTGACCTGCCTGGCCCCTGGAAGGCCGTGGAACCTGCCGGTAGTGCCCAGGAGTTGTTCGCCGCGCGGTTCGCCCTTCCGGCGGCTGCGAAGATCCGCCCCGTTCAGGAATCCGCCGTCGAGCTCGCCCGGCACATGGATACGCCCGGCCTGATGATCGTCGAGGCGCCGATGGGCGAGGGCAAGACGGAAGCGGCGCTCGCCGTGGCCGAGATCTTCGCGGCGCGATCGGGAGCCGGTGGCGTGTTCTTCGCCCTGCCCACCATGGCCACCGGCAACGCCATGTTCCCCCGCCTGCTCGACTGGCTGAACCGCTTGCAGGGTGGCGCAGGCACACGCCGCTCGGTGCACCTGGCCCACTCCAAGGCGGCCCTCAACGAGGACTTCGCCGCCCTGATGGCCCGCGCAGAGCGGGTCATGGCAGTCGGCGTGGATGACGAGGCGGCGGCCGGGCCCCGTCGACAGTCGGATGGGCCGCTCCGTGCGGGCGCCGAACTCGTTGCGCACGCCTGGCTGCGTGGCCGTAAGAGGGCCATGCTGGCCTCTTTCGTCGCGGGCACCATCGACCAGTTGCTGTTCGCGGGGCTGAAGAGCCGGCACCTGGCGTTGCGGCACCTCGCCGTGGCCGGGAAGGTCGTCGTGATCGACGAGGCGCACGCCTACGACACGTACATGAGTGTGTACCTGGACCGCGTTCTGTCCTGGCTGGGTGCGTACGGCGTACCCGTGGTGGTTCTGTCGGCGACCCTCCCCGCCTCACGCAGGCACGAACTCGTCGATGCCTACGCCAGCCGGTCCGACGCCACCGCGGCACCCCAGAAGACCGTCGCAGCAACCCGGAGTCCCCAGGACACCGCCGCTTCGGGCGCGTACCCGCTCCTGACCGCCGTCGCTCCTGGCGGCGCCCCGCTGATCCGGTGCCCGCGGGCGTCCGCCCGGTCGACGGAGGTGCGGGTGGAAAGCCTCGCCGATGAGCTTCCCGCGCTCGCCGACCGGCTCGAGCAAGAACTGGCCGACGGCGGTTGCGTGTTGGTGATCCGTAACACGGTCAAGCGGGTGCTGGAGACGGCCCGTGCGCTGCGCGACCGATTCGGTTCCGACAACGTGACTGTCGCCCACTCCTGCTTCGTGGATCTCGACCGGGCCGACAAGGACAGCACCCTTCTCCGGCTCTTCGGTCCTCCCGAGAAGACGCAGGACAGGCCGACGGGCAGGCACATCGTCGTGGCCAGCCAGGTTGCCGAGCAGTCCCTGGACATCGACTTCGACCTGCTGGTCAGCGACCTCTGCCCCGTCGACCTGCTCCTTCAGCGCATGGGACGCCTGCACCGTCACCGGCGTGGGAAGGATCAGGGGGACCGGCCCGAGCGGCTGCGCACCGCGCGTTGCCTCGTGACGGGGGTCGACTGGGAGGCGGGTATACCCGCCCCGGTACGCGGGTCCGTCGCCGTGTACGGACGGTACGCCCTGCTCCGGTCGGCCGCGGTGCTCCTCCCTCACCTCGACGGCGCGAACGGCCGTCCGCTTGAACTCCCTGCGGACATCAGCCCGCTCGTGCAGAGCGCGTACGGCGATGGCCCTGTCGGGCCGGAGCATTGGGAGGCCGCGCTGAAGGAGGCCCGCGAGCAATTCGAGCGGCATCGTGACGACCAGGCCACACGCGCCGCCACCTTCCGTCTGGGAGGCGTGGGTAAACCGGGGCGGCCGCTGTTCGGCTGGGTCGCCGCCGGTGTGGGAGACACGGACGACACGCCCACCGGGCGGGCCCAGGTCCGCGACAGCCGGGACAGCCTGGAAGTCGTCGCCGTGCAGCGACGCGGTGACGGGAGCCTCGTCACACTGCCCTGGCTCAAACCCGACAGCAAGCAGCGACAGCGGGCCGGCATCGAGTTGCCCACCGATGCCACGCCCACACCCTTCGCCGCCCGTACGGCGGCGAGTTGCGGGCTGCGGCTCCCCTTGCAGTTCTCCGGCGAAACCATGGACCAGGCCATCGAGGAACTGGAGCAGCTCTATCTGCCCAAGTGGCAGGGAAAGGACAGCCCTTGGCTCTCCGGCCAGCTGATCCTCCTGCTCGACGAGGCCGGCCAGACCCGCCTGGCGGGCCACCGGCTCCGCTACACCCCGCGCGACGGCCTTGAGGTGACCCGTGAGCCACACGACTGAAGGCAGCCCTGGTGGTGCCGATGGTTCCGGTGAACGCCCTGGTGGCGCCGGCGCCGTCGAGGCGGCGCCGGTGTCCTTCGATCTGACCCGCCGACCGTGGATCGAGGTGCTGAGGCGCGACGGCACCCAGGACGAGCTGTCACTCCAGCAGGTTTTCACCCAGGCAGGCGCCGTGCGCAGCATCGTGGGTGGTCTGGCCACCCAGGAGTTCGCCCTGGTCCGTCTCCTTCTGGCCATCACCCACGACGCTCTCGACGGCGGTCCCCGTGACGCCGAGGAGTGGGTGGAGCTGTGGGAGGATCCCGACTGTTTCGCCCCCGTTCAGACGTACTTGGATGAGCACCGGGATCGGTTCGATCTGCTCCATCCCCGCACACCCTTCCTGCAGACCGCCGGGCTTCGCACCGAGAAGGACGAGGTCTTCTCCCTCAACCGTCTCGTGGCCGACGTGCCCGCCGGGGCGCCGTTCTTCAGCGCGCGGATGCCGGGCGTGGAGCGCCTGACCTTCGCCGAGGCGGCCCGCTGGGTCGTTCATGTCCACGCCTACGACACGTCCGGTATCAAGACCGGCATGGCCGGCGACGGCCGCGTCAAGGGCGGCAAGGTGTATCCGCTCGGCACCGGCTGGGCGGGCGGACTGGGAGGCGTCTTCGCGGAGGGCGGCACGCTGCGCGAGACCCTGCTGCTCAACCTGGTGGCGGCGGACACGAAGGAGATCGACTTCCCCGGCGACGACCAGCCGGCCTGGCGCCGCGATCCCTGCGGACCCGGCTCGGACGACCGTTCGGCGACCGGCCTGCGTGACCTGTACACCTGGCAGTCGCGGCGGGTGCGCCTGCACTACGACGCGGACGGCGTCCACGGTGTCGTCCTCGGCTACGGCGATCCGCTCGGCTCCCGGAACATGCATCGCCGCGAGCCGATGACCCCGTGGCGGCGCAGCCCCGCGCAGGAGAAGAAGCTGGGGCGGTCACCCGTGTACTTGCCCCTCGAACACGAGCCCGCCCGCTCGGCCTGGCGGGGCATCGGCGCACTCGTCGCCGATCGCCTGGAGAGCGGGGGCAGCGCCGAGGCGCCGTCACGTCTGCGGCCGTCGATCCTCGAATGGATCGCCCGCCTGGTGTCCGAGGGCTACCTCTCTCGTCACTTCCTCGTCCGCGCCCGGGTCGTGGGAGTGAGCTACGGGACTCAGCAGTCCGTGATCGACGAGGTCGTCGAAGACCGGCTGCCGATGCCGGTCGTTCTGCTGCACCGGCAGGACCGTACCTACGCCCGACAGGCCGTTGCCGCGGCCGAGGACGCCGAACGGGCCGTGCGAGCGCTGGGCGATCTCGCTGCGGACCTGGCCCGGGCGACCGGGGCTGATCAGGACGGACCGAAGTCGGTGGCCCTCGCCGGGGGGTTCGACGCGCTGGAACATCCGTACCGTGCCTGGCTGTCCGCCATGGCGGACGCCTCCGACCCCTTCATGCACCGGCAGGCATGGCAGCGCCGGGTACGGGAGACGGTCGGTGCTCTCGGGGACCGGCTCATCACGGCAGCCGGTGACGCGGCCTGGGAGGGGCGGACGTGCCCCGACAGCAAGGGTGGCGGCACCCACTGGCTGAACGCGGGCCTCGCCGACGTGTGGTTCCGGGGACGTCTGAACAGGGCACTGGGTGACCCCGATCTCCCGGACACCCCCGGATCCGGCGGCGACGCCACCACCTCCGCTGACGGCAGCCCGCCTGCACCGGGCTCGTCCGGCGGCTCGCCGGACACCGACCACCCCACCGCGACCGATCCGAAGGTGCCTGCATGACCGCCGCATCCGCGTCAGTCTCGCCGTCCGTGAGCGCATGGGTACACCTGCGGGTGGCGCAGCTCGCCGACACCAACATCGCCCCCTGGCAGGAGGGTTATCTCAAGGACAGACCCTCGGCCGTCGCCGCCCTCGCCCGTCTGCGCCGCGGCGCGGGCCGTGAAGCGGGCGAGTTGCCCGACCTCTGGAATCTGATCGACGTCGATCCGCTGCACGCCCCACCCGAGGGAATGCCGCCGCTGAGCGAGCACGAGTTGTACCACGCCGAGAACGCCCTGCACGCGACCTTGACCCTCTGGGCCTTCCACCAGCAGTCCCGCGGCACCCCCATGCACCGACGGCACACCAGGGACCGCCCCGCCGGTCTGGGCGCGGCGGTCCGCAGGCTGATGTCGGCCGACGGCGTCGACGAACCCGTCCGCAAGCGCCTGGTCCGCGCGGGCACCGCTCCTGATCTCGTCTCCCTCACCCAGCGGCTGCGCGACCTCGTCGCCCTGCTGCGCCGCGACGACATCCCGCTCGACTACGCCCTCCTCGCCGGCCAGTTCTACCTCTGGCAGCGACCCGGCGGCCCGGCCGCCGTACGCCGCCGGTGGGGCCGATCCTTCCACGAACGGGGCCGAAACCGGCCCTCGGCACCCGATGAGAACACCACCCAGGACCCGACCCAGGATCCGGTCCCGGACACCGACAAGGACGCTTCGTGAACCGCATCTTCCTCGACGTGCACGCCTTGCAGACCGTCCCGCCCAGCAACCTCAACCGGGACGACACGGGCGCACCCAAGTCGGCCGTCTACGGCGGAGTGCCCCGCGCACGTGTCTCCAGCCAGGCATGGAAGCGGGCCATCCGCACCTACTTCAAGGACGAGCACCTGCTCGACCCCGCTGAGCTGGGCGTCCGGACGAAGAAGGTGGTGGAGCTGCTCGCCGACCGGATCACCGGGCTCGACCCGTCCGTCGCACGGGACACGGCGCTGAACCTCGCCGACGAGACGGTCAAGGCCGCCGGGTTCAAGACCGAGGTCCCGAAGCGGAAGGCGGACCAGGCGGAGAAGGAAGGAGGCCCGGTGCCCGCCCCCGAGAGCAAGTACCTGGTGTTCCTCAGCTCGCGCCAGCTCGACGGCCTGGCCCGCCTGGCGCTCGAAGGCGCCGCCGACATCACGGCGTTCCTGAAGACCAAGGAGAACAAGGGCCGCGCCAAGCAGCTCGCGGACACCCGCCACTCCGTGGACATCGCCCTCTTCGGCCGCATGGTCGCCGACATCGCCGACATCAACGTCGATGCCGCCGTACAGGTCGCCCACGCCCTCAGCGTCCACCGAGTCGACAACGAGTCCGACTACTACACGGCCGTCGACGACGAGAACACGGACGAGGAGACCGGCGCCGGAATGATCGGCACCATCGACTTCAACTCCGCCACCCTCTACCGCTACGCCGCTCTCGGCGTGCACCAGCTCGCCGCCAACCTCGGCCAGGGCCTGCGCGACGACGAACCGCGCACCGAACCCGTGCGCCGCGCCGTCGAGGCGTTCGTCCAGGCCTTCGTCGCCTCCCTCCCCACCGGGAAGATCAACACATTCGGCCATCACACCGAGCCCGACGCCGTGGTCGTCAGGCTCCGCACCACCCGGCCGATCAGTTACGTCGCAGCCTTCGAGGACCCGGTCCGCAGCGACGGCGGCGGCCATCTGCGGGAGGCCGCCGACCGGCTCGCCGCCTACGCCTCCGACGTCGAGCGTGCCTACGGCGATCCTGAGACCACCCTCACCTGGATCCTGCGCGTCGGCCCCGCCACCCAGAAGCTGGCCGAACTCGGCACCGAGTGCGGCACATTGCGGGAACTGGCCGCCGCGGTCGGTGAGGCGGTCGCGCGGGGCCTGGAGAAGCCCGCATGAACGTCGTGAGCAGGGTGAGCCGGGTGACCGGCACAAGCGTTCTCGCCCTCCGCTTGGCAGGCCCCCTCCAGTCCTGGGGAGCGTCCTCCCGCTTCACCCGCCGCACGACGGAATCGGCCCCGACGAAGAGCGGTGTCGTCGGCCTGCTTGCTGCGGCTTGCGGAATCGAGCACGACGACGATGTGCGCCTCGCCCCCTTGGCGGCACTTCGTTTCGGGGTCCGCATCGACCAACCAGGCACCCGCATACGGGACTTCCACACCGCCCACCACGGCGTCACCGACGCCGCCATGCCGCTGTCCGAGCGGTTCTACCTGGCCGACGCCGTCTTCGTCGCCGCCGTAGAGGGCGACCACGGCCTGCTCACCGACGTGCATGAAGCCCTGCGGGCCCCCGCGTACCCTCCGTACCTCGGCCGACGCTCCTGTCCGCCCGCCGAGCCGGTCGACCTCGGACTGTACGAGGACGCCCGACTGGAGGACACACTGGCGAATGTGCCGTGGCAGGCCGCCGCCTGGTACCGCAGGCGGCACCGGACCACCGCCCCGCAGACCCTGACCGTGCTGCGCGATCCGGCCGCCGACGAATCCGCGGGGGAGGCGGACGTCCTGCGTGACCAGCCGCTCAGCTTCGACCCGGCACATCGACGGCACGCACTGCGTACGGTCGTCACCGTTGCCGTACCCACGCCGGTCCCGGCGGGCAGCCACGACCGGACGCGGGACGCGCACGACCCGTTCGAGGCACTGGAAGCCATGGAAGCGCTTGAGGCGGTGGAAGCGCTTGAGGGTCCCGAAGATCCCGACACCGCCGACACCCTTGATGTCCTGAAGGATGAGAGCGCCTGATGTTCCTCACTCGCTTCCGGGTCAACACCGCGCGCCCCGGCGCCCGTCGCCTCCTCTCCTCACCCCAGGCCATGCACGCGGCCGTCATGTCGTCCTTCCCGCACATCCTGCCCTCGGACAGCCCGGCGCCGGATGCACCACGGGTGCTGTGGCGCCTGGACCAGCGGGCCCGCGCCGAGGTGTTGTTGTACGTCGTCAGCCCCGACCGCCCCGACCTGACACACCTGGTCGAGCAGGCCGGATGGCCGGCGGCCGCCGCCCCCGGGAACCCCGGCTGGCAGACGCGCGCCTACACCCCCCTCCTCGACCGGCTGACCACCGGCGACCGTTGGGCGTTCCGCCTCACTGCGAACCCGGTGCACACCATCCGCCGCAAGGAGGGTGAGCCCCGCAAACTCACCGCTCACCGCACGCCGGTTCACCAGATGGGCTGGCTGCTCGACGAGAAGCGTCAGCAGCGCCTCGGCTTCCGCGTCTGCGAGAAACCGGCGGACCGCCGCCTGCTCCCCGAGGGCACTACGCACCACAAGCACCCTCACCCCGGCGACCGATACGAGCTCGCGATACGAGACACACGCCCTCTCACCTTCAACAAGGCCCGAGGCACAGACGCCCGCCGGGACAGGGACAAGCCGGTCACGGTAGTCACCGTCACCTTCGAGGGCCGCCTGGAAGTCACCGATCCCGCCGCGCTACGCCGTACCCTCACCCAGGGCGTGGGCAGGGCCAGGGCTTACGGCTGCGGTCTCCTCACCCTGGCACCCCTCTCGCCCGCGACCCGGCCGACACCGTGACCACGGTCTCCCGCCGCCCAGGGCTCACCCCGAGGCACCTCACCCGCACCGCCGAACGCCTCTCCTTCATCTACCTGGAACGCTGCACCGTTCACCGCGACGCCAACGCCATCACGGCGACGGACGCGGAGGGCACGACCCACATCCCTTCGGCCACCATCGGAACCCTGCTCCTCGGCCCCGGGACCCGTGTCACCCACCAGGCCATGAGCGTGCTGGGAGAGACCGGCGCGGCGGTCTGCTGGGTCGGAGAACAGGGCGTGCGCTATTACGCGTCCGGCCGAGCCCTCAGCCGCTCTTCCACGCTCGCGGAGGCCCAGGCCCGCCAGTGGGCCAACCCGCGCAGCCGCCTCGCGGTCGCCCGGGCGATGTACCGGCTGCGCTTCCCGGACGAGGACCCGGCGGGCCTCACGCGCCAGGAACTCCTGGGCCGTGAGGGCCGACGAGTCAAAGACTGCTACCGGGCAGCAGCCACCCGCACGGGCATCCCATGGCGAGGACGCCGCTACGTTCCCGGCGACTTCACGAGCGGCGACGCCGTCAACCAGGCCATCACGGCCGCGGCTCAGTGCATGTACGGCATCGCCCACGCCGTAGTCACGTCCCTGGGATGCAGCCCGGCTCTCGGCTTCGTCCACTCAGGCCATGAACTGTCCTTCGTCCTCGACGTCGCGGACCTCTACAAGACCGAGATCGGCATCCCGCTGGCCTTCGAGGTGGCGGCACAGGACGAGGAGGACGTGGGCTCGCGCACCCGCCGCGCCTTACGGGACCGCATCAACGAAACGTCCCTCCTCAACCGCTGTGTGGATGACATCAAAGGCCTCCTGCTCCCGGAAGGAGAGGCCACCGCGGCAACTGAGGCCGACGGTGACTCAGTGACCCTCCAGACTGATGGCGGCCACCAGATCCCTTCCGGCATCAACCACGCCGGCCCGGACGACTACGAGGACGGCCTCTGGTGACCGTCATAGTCCTCACCCATTGCCCAGCGGGCTTGCGCGGCTTCCTTACACGTTGGCTGCTGGAGATCTCCGCCGGTGTATTCGTCGGCAACCCGTCGGCCCGAATCCGGGACCTGCTCTGGGAGGAAGTTCAGCAATACGCAGGCCAGGGCCGAGCCTTGCTGGCCCACACGACGAACAACGAACAGGGCTTCACGTTCCGCACTCACGACCACGCATGGCACCCCACCGACCATGAGGGCATCACCTTGATCCGCCGCCCCACCACGAACCCAAGCCCCGGGAACACCCCACCACCAGGCTGGAGCAGAGCCGCCAAACGCCGCCGCTTCGGAAGAGCCTGACGCGAACGACACATCCGGCAGCAACGACCAAACCACTGGGCCTCGCACAGAGTCACCGCCCTCGGAGCCTCTACGGCACAGAGCAGTAAGGCAGAACCAGCATCGAAAACCCGCCGGCCCGGCCAGGCATCGACGACTCCTGACCCGGCCCCGGTTCCGCAACACGGCGCCCCTGACACTCTAGAGATGAACATGTCCTCCATGCCGCGAATGCACTTTTCGCCGGAATCAAGACAAGTCCCGAAAAGCGACCCCCCACCGCACTAACATCCCAGCTCATCCAGCCTGCTCCCCGCACCCGCGGGGATGGTCCCGCACCGCCGCCGCACAGGTCGCGTTCCGGACCCTGCTCCCCGCACCCGCGGGGATGGTCCCGCGCCGTAGGCGGCGCAGGGGTCACAGTCACACTGCTCCCCGCACCCGCGGGGATGGTCCCTTCCGGTTCGACCACCTGCCCGCGCACCTCCACTGCTCCCCGCACCCGCGGGGATGGTCCCACCCCTGGGGGTGTGGCTGGTGGCAGCGCGAACTGCTCCCCGCACCCGCGGGGATGGTCCCGCGGCCCCGTGCTCATCGACCCGTACGCGAACCTGCTCCCCGCACCCGCGGGGATGGTCCTCCCCCGATCAGCGCGCGAACTCGTTGGCCTGGCTGCTCCCCGCACCCGCGGGGATGGTCCCAACCTGTTGCGGCGAGTGAGACTGATTCGGCCCTGCTCCCCGCACCCGCGGGGATGGTCCCCACCTCCGGGACTGTGAGCACTGCACCGAGACCTGCTCCCCGCACCCGCGGGGATGGTCCCCGCACCGCACAGCGATCCACGACCCTCGGCGGCTGCTCCCCGCACCCGCGGGGATGGTCCCAGCAGGACTCCGCCGCGCTGAAGACGGAAGCGCTGCTCCCCGCACCCGCGGGGATGGTCCCACGCTGGTTAAACGCCCTGCCGGGCGAACATCCTGCTCCCCGCACCCGCGGGGATGGTCCCCCCACCTACGACACCGAGGACGACGAGAGGCCCTGCTCCCCGCACCCGCGGGGATGGTCCCGCCGCGTTCGTCCAGTGGGCCCGCTGGACGTTCTGCTCCCCGCACCCGCGGGGATGGTCCCGCGGGGCCGTCACCCCTTCCCCGCAATGGGAGCTGCTCCCCGCACCCGCGGGGATGGTCCTGACCAAGAAGACTGACGCACCGTCCACCGGAGCTGCTCCCCGCACCCGCGGGGATGGTCCCCTCCCCCCGGGCGCGAAGAACGCCCAGAAACCCTGCTCCCCGCACCCGCGGGGATGGTCCCGCGGACCCCGTGGACGGCATCACCGAGGTGCCCTGCTCCCCGCACCCGCGGGGATGGTCCCACCCCCATCCGCGTGTCGGTGCCCGGCACGGACTGCTCCCCGCACCCGCGGGGATGGTCCCAGCTCCGGGTCGGAGGCGTCGTAGTCGTCCGGCTGCTCCCCGCACCCGCGGGGATGGTCCCGCCGTGGACGCCGGTACCGGCGACAACACGGTCTGCTCCCCGCACCCGCGGGGATGGTCCCGTCTTCGGCCCGCTCCAGGACCCGGCCATCGTCTGCTCCCCGCATCCGCGGGGATGGTCCCGACGAGCTGAGCAACCTTCCGCTGCCGACCGCCTGCTTCCCGCGCCCGCGGGACCGGTCCCGGCTTGGTTGGTACCGAGCGGCAGTGGATGGCCTGTTCTCCGCACCGGCGGGGGTGGTCCCAAGGCGCGCTGCCACCTCCAGGCCGAGGTGGGATGCTCCCGGACTGGCGGGGCGTGCCCGTGGAGGTTGGGCTGTTCGGGCAGACGGTGCTTGCGGGGTGAGTCACGGAGACTCAGGAGGGCCACAAGTGGGCTCCCCTTGTTACTTCCCGTCCGTATAGGGCGGTCTATAGGGGTGGGATGCTCGCGGGCCTCGCCTGAGTTGCAGACCGGCCTCGGGTCAGGGCTGTGGCCCGTCTGGCAGCGTTCACCGTCCCCTGATGGCCGAGAGGGCGCCCAGTGCTGTCGTCAGCACCGGGCGCCCCCCTGGACCTACCGCCTACTTACCCGCCACCGCGTCCGCCGCTTGGGCGCGCAGGGCGCGTTCGACGCCCGCGCGGGACTCCGAGACAAGGCGGCGCAGGGCCGGGGCCGGCTCCGCGGCGGACAGCCAGGCGTCCGTCCTGTCCAGGGTCTCGCGGGTCACCTGGACGGCCGGGTAGAGGCCGACCACGATCTGCTGGGCGATCTCGTGCGAGCGGGAGTCCCAGATGTCCTTGACCACCTCGAAGTAGCGCCCCGCGTACGGGGCGAGCAGCTCGCGCTGGTCGGTCTGGACGAACCCGGAGATGACCGCCTCCTGCACGGCGTTCGGCAGCTTGTCGGACTCCACGACCGACGCCCACGCCTCCGCCTTGGCCTCCTCCGTCGGGCGGGCCGCACGAGCCGTCGCCGCGTGGCGTTCGCCCGCCGCGGTCTTGTCGCGCTCGTACTCCGCCGCGATGTCCGCCTCGTCGAAGCGGCCCACCGCAGCGAGCCGCTGCACGAACGCCCAGCGCAGCTCCGTGTCCACGGCCAGACCCTCGATGGTCTGCTCACCGCTGAGCAGGCCCTCCAGCAGGTCCAGCTGCTCCGGAGTGCGGGCCGTCGCCGCGAATGCCCGCGCCCACGCCAGCTGGTGGTCGCCGCCCGGCTCGGCGGAACGCAGATGCGCCAGCGTCGCGTCGGTCCAGCGGGCCAGCAGCGCCTCACGGGCGGCCGGGTCGGCGTACAGGTCGACGGCCAGCTTCACCTGGCGCTGGAGCGACTGCACGACACCGATGTCCGACTCCTTGCCGACGCCCGAGAGCACCAGCGACAGGTAGTCGCGCGCGGCCAGCTCCGCGTCCCGGGTCATGTCCCAGGCCGACGCCCAGCACAGGGCACGGGGGAGGGACTCCGCGAAGTCGCCCAGGTGTTCCGTGACGAACGCCAGCGACTGCTCGTCCAGGCGGACCTTGGCGTACGACAGGTCGTCGTCGTTGAGCAGCACCACCGCCGGGCGGGGCTTGCCCACCAGCTGCGGTACGGCCGTCAGCTCGCCGTCCACGTCCAGCTCGACGCGCTCGCCGCGCACCAGGCGGCCGTCCGCGTCCAGGTCGTAGAGGCCGACCGCGATGCGGTGCGGGCGCAGCGTCGGCTCGCCCTTGGCGCCGGCGGGGAGGGCGGGGGCCTCCTGGCGGACGGCGAAGGAGGTGATGACGCCCTCGGCGTCCGTCTCGATCTCCGGGCGCAGAACGTTGATGCCGGCCGTCTCCAGCCAGAGCTTCGACCAGGTCTTCAGATCGCGGCCGGAGGTCTCCTCCAGTGCGCCCAGCAGGTCGGACAGGCGCGTGTTGCCGAACGCGTGCCGCTTGAAGTACGCCTGCACGCCCCGGAAGAACTCGTCCTCACCCACGTAGGCGACGAGCTGCTTGAGCACGCTCGCGCCCTTGGCGTACGTGATGCCGTCGAAGTTGACGAGCACGTCGTCCAGGTCGCGGATGTCCGCCATGATCGGGTGCGTGGACGGCAGCTGGTCCTGGCGGTAGGCCCAGGTCTTCATCGAGTTGGCGAACGTCGTCCACGAGTGCGGCCAGCGCGAGCCCGGCGCCGCCGCCTGGCAGGCGATCGACGTGTACGTGGCGAACGACTCGTTCAGCCACAGGTCGTTCCACCACTCCATGGTGACCAGGTCGCCGAACCACATGTGGGCCAGCTCGTGCAGGATCGTCTCCGCCCGCACCTCGTACGCCGCGTCCGTCACCTTCGAGCGGAAGACGTACTGGTCGCGGATGGTCACCGCGCCCGCGTTCTCCATCGCGCCCGCGTTGAACTCCGGCACGAACAGCTGGTCGTACTTCTTGAACGGGTACGCGTAGTCGAACTTCTCCTGGAACCAGTCGAAGCCCTGCCGGGTCACCTCGAAGATGGCGTCCGCGTCGAGGTACTCGGCGAGCGAGGGCCGGCAGTAGATGCCGAGCGGTACGGTCTGCCCGTCCTTCTCGTACACGCTGTGGACGCTGTGGTACGGGCCGACGATCAGGGCCGTGATGTACGTCGAGATGCGCGGCGTCGGCTCGAAGACCCAGACGTTCTCCTCGGGCTCCGGCGTCGGCGAGTTGGAGATGACGGTCCAGCCCTCCGGTGCCTTCACGGTGAACTGGAAGGTCGCCTTCAGGTCGGGCTGCTCGAAGCTCGCGAAGACCCGGCGGGCGTCCGGCACCTCGAACTGGGTGTAGAGATAGGCCTGGTCGTCGACCGGGTCGACGAACTTGTGCAGGCCCTCACCGGTGTTGGTGTACGCGCAGTCGGCCTCCACCCGGAGCACGTTGCGCCCCTTGAGCAGGCCGGGCAGGGCGATCCTGGAGTCCTTGAAGACCTCGTCCGGGTCGAGGGAGTCCCCGTTCAGGGTCACCTCGTGCACGGTGGGGGCCACCAGGTCGATGAAGGACTCGGCGCCGTCCTCGGCGACGTCGAAGCGCACCGTGGTCACGGACCGGTAGGTTCCGCTCTCCTGCGCGCCGGAGAGATCGAGTTCGATCTCGTACGAGTCAACGGTCAGCAGCTTCGCCCGCCGCTGCGCTTCTTCGCGAGTCAGGTTTGTGCCAGGCACGCGGTCATCTCCTCGTTATGTGTGCGTTGCGTCATCCTTCCACGGGACATCGACATCGGGCGACGACGGAGCCGGACCGTGGGGATACCGTTCCTGTTCAGTGAGCAGGAGTGAGCCTTGTACCCATCCCTGCCGACTGCGGACATCCCGAACGGTGTTGGATGTCCTGGTCGCCCGCGTACGCGCCGCGTCCGGTGGCACGGATCGTGTCCGTGGTCCGGGGATGCGGGGGCGGGGTCCCTCACGCCCGAGGGCCTCCAACCCGGCCTGGACGGTCCGATGCCCCTGCTCATCACTCCGGTGAGCAGGGGGCGGTGCCGTCCGTCGCCGGATCGGGTGCCCTTGGGCGCGTCGCCCGATCGCGATGCTCGCCGCATCGTGACGGGTCGTCTTGCGTGTTGTCGAGGTCAGGGGCTGCTGCCAGTGCTGGGCGCCCCATCGGCTGGTGTAGGCCGGGTCGACGGCGATGATGCTGACGCCCAGCTGATCGGCCATCGAGGTCAGCCGAGCGCGGAGCCTGCCGGTGGGCATGCCGGAGATGACCTGCCGGAACCGTTTGCGGCGGCCGTGCTTCTCCCGGGTCTTCTCCGCCGCGAAGTCCAGATCCTCGATGGCGATCGCCTTGACGCCGCGGGAGCGTGCCCAGTGCAGCAGGTGGGTCAGGGCGTGCCGAACTTGGGCGTCACGATGGTCGGTGGTGCCGGACAGGTCGTAGAAGAAGCGGCGTGGCGCTCCGATGGGGTTGCCGTGGATGTCGAGGCGCCAGGCGGCGAGGTGGTCGGCGTTCATGTCGACGCCGATCACGCCCTGGGCCAGCGCCGCCTCCAGGGGGATGGTCGGGGTGACGGCGGTCTGCCAGGAGGCGGTCAGGTACCAGCGGTCACGCTGCACGTCGTAGCAGATGCGGTAGGCGACGGCACGGTTGGCCGCCACGCGGTCGGCCCACTCCTGCCCGCGGTGCGCGAAGGCCACTCGGCCGGTGAGGACGTACCGGCCGTGCGCCGCGTTGGCATGCCCGGCCAGCGGGGCGGGGAGCTTGATGCTGATCTCACCGTCCGGGCTGACACGGATGGTTTCGTTGCCGAACCTCTTGCCGGATTCGCCGTCGGCCTGGAGGAACCACCGCTCGGCTTCCCACCGCCTGCGCCATGCCGTCTCGGTGAGCTGCGCAGCGTGCAGGTGGTGGCGGTTGCGGGCGAGACGCTTGCCGCCCCGCACCACGTGCACGACCCCGCTCTCGCGGTCGGCTCGCTCGCGGGCCAGCCGGTCCTCCAGGACGTGCAGGCGCCGTGTCTTGGCGAACCACTCCCGCCGCGACCGGTAGCCGCCCGGCACCCCTTTCGTGCCCTTCGCCCCGACCGGAAGCGACAGCCGGTGCCTGATGGCGCGGATAGCGGCCTCGAGGGACTGGATGTGGGCGAGCTGGCAGCGGCGGGCCAGCGCCCACTGGTCGTGCGTGGCCTTGGTGATCGATCCGGCCCAGCGGGCCGACGACAGCGGAGTCAGCTCCCGCTTGCGGGCGGCCCAGGTCTGGGTGTCGTGTTCGAGGCCGTCCGCGCAGCGGGCCTTGAGGTCCCTCGATGTCAGCGAGCCGAGATGCGCACCCACCAGGGTGAGGACCTTCTCGTCCTCGGGTGTGAGGTGTTTCAGCCGGGTCGTACACCCCACCTAACGAACGCTCCCGCACAAGGTCACGCATTCGATCAGCAAACACCCGTTCCCTCGGGCACCGACCCCTCCGGCACGCTCACAGACAGTCAAAGGTCAGCCGTTCCGAACCCCAGTGTCGGACGGTCGGGGGGCGAACGCGATGTCCGGATTCCGCCGGTGTCCGGAACGGGCGCACGCGACTGTGGAGGCATGACGATCCACACTGCGCGCCCCGTCCCGCCGGCCGTTCTGAAGGAACTGCTGACTTTCGACGACGCCGGCCGCCCTGCGGTCCCCGTCACCGACGAGGAAGGTGGCGCCCCGCTGCGCTGCTGCCTGCGCCGCAGCCGCCCGGGCGAGCGGATCGCCCTCGTCTCCTACGCGCCGCTGCGCCGCTGGGCGGCGCAGACGGGTGCCGACCCCGGCGCGTACGACGAACAGGGGCCGGTGTTCGTGCACGCCGAGGAGTGCCCCGGCCCCCAGGGCGGCGCCGTCCTGCCCTTCACCAACGCCCCTCGTGTCGTCCGGCGCTACTCCGTCGGCGGCCGCATCCTCGGCGGCCGGCTGGTCGAGGCACCGGACGGCTTCGAGCCGGCCCTGACGGAGGCCTTCGCCGACCCCGAGGTGGCTCTGGTGCATGTGCGGGCCGTGGAGTACGGGTGCTTCCTGTACGAGGTGCGCCGGCCCTGACCGGGCGTGGGCGCAGACGCCGGGGCGGCCACCCGCACACAGGTGGCCGCCCCGGAACGTCGTACGCGTCGTCGGTTACTTGCCGCGCAGCTCCTCGGCGACCAGCTCGGCGATCTGTACCGCGTTCAGCGCGGCGCCCTTGCGGAGGTTGTCGTTGGCGACGAACAGGGCCAGGCCGTTGTCCACCGTCTCGTCGCGGCGGATGCGGCCGACGTACGACGGGTCCTTGCCGGCCGCCTGGAGCGGGGTCGGGATGTCGGACAGCTCCACGCCGGGGGCGCCGGCGAGCAGCTCGGTCGCGCGCTCCACGCTGATCGGGCGGGCGAAACGGGCGTTGACCTGGAGGGAGTGGCCCGAGAAGACCGGGACGCGCACGCAGGTGCCGGAGACCTTCAGCTCGGGGATCTCCAGGATCTTGCGGGACTCGTTGCGCAGCTTCTGCTCCTCGTCGGTCTCGTTCAGACCGTCGTCGACGAGGTTGCCCGCGAAGGGGAGCACGTTGAACGCGATGGGGCGCTTGTAGACGCCGGGCTCGGGGAAGTCGACCGCCTCGCCGTCGTGGGTCAGCTGGTCGGCGTCGGCGACGACCTTCTGCACCTGGCCGTGCAGCTCCGCCACGCCCGCGAGACCGGAACCGGAGACCGCCTGGTACGTGGCGACGACCAGCGCCTCCAGGCCCGCCTCCTCGTGCAGCGGACGCAGCACCGGCATCGCGGCCATCGTGGTGCAGTTCGGGTTGGCGATGATGCCCTTCGGGCGGTTCGCGATCGCGTGCGGGTTCACCTCGGAGACGACCAGCGGGACCTCGGGGTCCTTGCGCCAGGCGGAGGAGTTGTCGATCACGACCGCGCCCTGCGAGGCGACCTTCTCGGCCAGCGCCTTCGAGGTCGCGCCGCCCGCGGAGAACAGCACGATGTCCAGGCCGGTGTAGTCGGCGGTGGCTGCGTCCTCCACCGTCACGCCGTCCAGCTCGGTGCCCGCCGAGCGGGCCGAGGCGAACAGACGCAGCCCCGTGACCGGGAAATTCCGCTCCTTGAGGATCCTGCGCATGACCGTGCCCACCTGACCGGTGGCTCCGACGATTCCGACCCTCACGGCGACTCCCTACTGCGTCTCTTTGCGTTCCTGTTGCCTGGCGGCGGCTCTTCCATCATGCGGCCGACCACGGCCCGCCTGTCCAATTCTTTGCGCTCACTGCCCGCGTACTGGGACGCCGAGACGGTGACCGCGGAGTGCGGACCTTCGGTCGTGGCCCCCCTGAGCTGCAGAAATTCAGCCACCGGGGGTCGTGGACCGCAAGGTCCCCTGCCCACCGGGCCCCCCGCCACACGGAGGTGTGACGTACGCCTCTGAACGTTCCGGGCGCATGCGGCGTCGTAGGAGAAACAGCGTGAGGGGGGTGGCCAGTGCTGCGCGGAAGGACCCGGCGCGGACCAGGGGCGCATGCCGCCGCGGACGACGATCCACTGGACGCGGCGCAGGAACGCCGGGTGCGGGCGGTGCTCGCCCTGGGCGGCGTGCCGCAGGCGGACCTGCCGGACGGGGTGCAGCAGGTCCGCCTGCGGCTGCTGGAACGCGCCGCGAGCGGGCGGGAGGCGCCGCGGGACGTCTCGGCGTGGGCGGCGGTCGTCGCCTCCAACCTCGCCATGGACTGGCACCGGGCCAAACGCCGCCAGGACCGCCTCGGCGAACGCCTCGCCGCGCTCCGCCCCGCGGAACTTCCCTCCGGCGAGGAGACCAGCCTGCTCTCTCTCGCCGTCGCCCGGGGCCTCGACGAGCTCCCCGACGCCCAGCGCCAGGTCGTCGTCCTGCGCTTCTACGCCGATCTGCCGGTCCGCTCCATCGCCGAACAGCTCGGCGTCCCGGAGGGCACGGTCAAGAGCAGGCTGCACGCGGCGGTCCGCGCCTTGCGCACCCGCCTGCACGAGGACGAGGTGGTGTGACATGACCGCCGAGAACACCGGTAACACCGGCAACACGGAGAACTCCGGGAACACCGAGTACGACGGTATGGACGCCCTGATGGCAGCGATCCTGGACGAGCCGCTGCCCGCGGAGGCCGAGCGGGACCCGGCCTTCATGACAGCGCACGGGGAGGCCGCTGCCGACATCGCTCTCCTCAGAGAGCAGCTGACCCTGATCGGTGATGCCCTCGCGGGTCCCGCCCGGCAGACCGAGAGGGAGGCCGAGACAGCGGAAGCGGCCCCCGGCGCCGAAGCCGCCACCGGCACGGAGACCGGCGCCCCGGCGGGGCGAGACAAGGCCGCGCCGACCGGAACCCGGCCGGAGCCCGGCACCGGGCCGGAGCCCGGCGCTG
>NZ_JAOCQE010000006.1 GCF_025290915.1 Streptomyces sp. 15-116A
CGCAGCCCCACCCCGCCCACACCCCGCCCGCCGTACTGCGCCGCGATCTCGCCTCCCGGCTCGGCGGAGCCGCCCGGGCCTGGCTCGACCAGGCGCTCGACGAGGCCGCCGCACACCCCGGCAGCCACGGGCCCATCTCGGTGTGGGAGCTGCGTCTCGCGGAGGCCGGACGCCGCTGCGGCTCCGCGCACGCCGACGCCGCACGCGTCCTCATCCTGCGCGCGGCCCGCCCCGGCACCGACGCGCTGACCCGGGTCTACTCCCAGGGCACCGCCGACGAACGCCGCGCCGTCCTGCACGCCCTGCCGCATCTCGTCCCCGGCCCCGACGCCCTCCCGCTCGTCGAGGACGCCCTGCGCACCAACGACACCCGGCTCGTCGCCGCCGCCCTCGGCCCCTACGCCGCCCGGCATCTCGACGCGCACACCTGGCGGCACGCGGTCCTGAAGTGCCTGTTCACCGGCGTCCCCGTGCACCAGGTGGCGGACCTGGCCCGGCGCGCCCGCGGCGACGCCGAACTCGCCCGCATGCTCGGCGACTACGCCGAGGAGCGCACCGCCGCCGGCCGCCCCGTCCCGGACGATCTGCACCGCGTGCTGACCCTGACCGAGTCCGCGCCCGCCGCCCCGTCCCAGGAGGCGGACACCCCCCACGGCAAGGAGTCCTGATGCGCATCTTCGACCCCCACATCCACATGACGTCGCGCACCACCGACGACTACGAGGCCATGTACGCCGCGGGCGTCCGCGCCGTCGTCGAACCCTCCTTCTGGCTCGGCCAGCCCCGCACCTCTCCGGCCTCCTTCCTCGACTACTTCGACTCCCTCCTCGGCTGGGAACCCTTCCGCGCCGCCCAGTACGGCATCGCCCACCACTGCACCCTCGCCCTCAACCCCAAGGAGGCCAACGACCCCCGCTGCACCCCCGTCCTCGACCACCTGCCCCGGTATCTCGTCAAGGACAACGTCGTCGCCGTCGGCGAGATCGGCTACGACTCCATGACCCCCGCCGAGGACACCGCCCTCGCCGCCCAGCTCCAGCTCGCCGCCGACCACGGCCTGCCCGCCCTCGTGCACACCCCGCACCGCGACAAGCTCGCCGGACTGCGCCGCACCCTCGACGTCGTGCGCGAATCCGCGCTGCCCCTGGACCGGGTGCTCGTCGACCACCTCAACGAGACCACCGTCAAGGAGGCCAAGGACAGCGGCTGCTGGCTCGGCTTCTCCGTCTATCCGGACACCAAGATGGACGAGAAGCGGATGGTGGCCATCCTGCGCGCCTACGGACCCGAACAGGTCCTGGTGAACTCCGCCGCCGACTGGGGAAAGAGCGACCCCCTCAGGACCCGCAAGGTCGCCGACCTGATGCTCGCCGAGGGCTTCACCGAGGACGACGTGGACCGCGTCCTGTGGCGCAACCCGGTCGCGTTCTACGGGCTCAGCGGCCGGCTGAACCTCGACGTCACCGGCACCGGGGCCACCCACGAGGGCAACTCCATCCTGCGCGGCGGGGAGTGAGCCATGCGCTTCCGGCACCCCGACGGCTCCACCGTCCACCTCGCCTACTGCACCAACGTCCACCCCGCCGAGACCCTCGACGGCGTCCTCGCCCAGCTCCGCGACCACTGCGAGCCCGTCCGCCGCCGCCTCGGCCGCGACCGCCTCGGCATCGGCCTGTGGCTCGCCCGCGACGCCGCCCACGCCCTGGTCACCGACCCCTCCGCGCTGCGCGGCCTGCGCACGGAACTCGACCGGCGCGGCCTGGAGGTCGTCACCCTCAACGGCTTCCCCTACGAGGGCTTCGGCGCCGAGGAGGTCAAGTACCGCGTCTACAAACCTGACTGGGCCGACCCCGAGCGCCTCGAGCACACCACCTCCCTGGCCCGGGTCCTCGCGGGGCTGCTGCCCGACGACGTCACCGAGGGCAGCATCTCCACCCTGCCGCTGGCCTGGCGCACCGCCTACGACGACGCCCGCGCCGACAAGGCCCGCACGGCCCTGCTCACCCTCGCCGAACGCCTCGACGCCCTGGAGGAGCTCACCGGCCGCTCCATCCGCATCGCCCTGGAGCCCGAACCGGGCTGCGTCGTCGAGACGACCCACGACGCCATCGCGCCGCTGACCGCCATCGGCCACCCCCGCGTCGGCATCTGCGTCGACACCTGTCACCTCGCCACCTCCTTCGAAGACCCGCACACCGCACTGAACGCCCTCACCGAGGCCCGCGTCCCCGTCGTCAAGTCCCAGCTCTCCGCCGCCCTGCACGCGGAGCACCCCCACGACCCGGAGGTCCGCTCCGCCCTCGCCGCCTTCGCCGAGCCCCGCTTCCTGCACCAGACCCGCATCCGAACCGCCGCCGGCCTCCGCGGCACCGACGACCTCGACGAGGCCCTCACCGGCGACGCCCTGCCGGACGCGGCACCCTGGCGCGCCCACTTCCACGTCCCGCTGCACGCGGCCCCCGCCGCGCCCCTCACCTCCACGCTCCCCGTCCTGAAGGACACGCTCACCCGGCTCGTCGGCGGCCCGCACCCGCTCACCCGCCACCTGGAGGTCGAGACCTACACCTGGCAGGCACTCCCGCCCGAGCTGCGGCCCCGCGCCCGCGCCCAGCTCACGGACGGCATCGCCGCCGAGCTCACCCTCGCCCGCGACCTGCTGACCGACCTCGGCCTGAAGGAACTGCCATGAGCACCCCGGCGAACGCCACCGGCGCCCCCGACCGCACCAGCGGCCCCACCCCTCTTCTCGTCCTCGACGTCGTGGGCCTCACCCCCCGTCTCCTCGACCACATGCCCCACCTCAAGGCGCTCGGCCAGTCCGGCTCCCGGGCCCCGCTCGGCACCGTCCTGCCCGCCGTCACCTGCGCCGCCCAGTCCACCTTCCTCACCGGCACGATGCCCTCCGAGCACGGCATCGTCGGCAACGGCTGGTACTTCCGCGAACTCGGCGACGTACTGCTGTGGCGGCAGCACAACGGCCTCGTCGCCGGCGACAAACTCTGGGACGCCGCCCGCCGCGCCCACCCCGGCTACACCGTCGCCAACATCTGCTGGTGGTACGCGATGGGCGCCGACACCGACATCACCGTCACCCCCCGCCCCGTCTACTACGCCGACGGCCGCAAGGAACCCGACTGCTACACCCGTCCTCCCGCACTGCACGACGAACTCACCGAGAAACTCGGCACCTTCCCCCTCTTCCACTTCTGGGGCCCCGGCGCCGACCTGGTCTCCAGCCAGTGGATCATTGACGCAACCCGGTACATCAACCGCACCCGCACCCCCGACCTGACGCTCTGCTACCTCCCTCACCTCGACTACGACCTGCAGCGCTACGGCCCCGACGACCCCCGTTCCCTGCGGGCGGCCACCGACCTGGACACCGCCCTCGCTCCGCTCCTCGACGACGCCCGCGCCGAGGGCCGTACCGTCGTCGCGCTGTCCGAGTACGGCATCACCCGCGTCGACCGGCCCGTGGACATCAACCGCGCCCTGCGCCGCGCGGGCCTGCTGGAGGTCCACACGCAGGACGGCATGGAGTACCTCGACCCGATGGCCTCCCGCGCCTTCGCCGTCGCCGACCACCAGCTCGCCCACGTCTACGTGCGCCGCCCCGAGGACCTCGACGCCACCCGCGCCGCGCTCGAGGACCTGCCCGGTATCGAGCAACTCCTCGACGACGAGGGCAAGAAGACCCACCACCTCGACCATCCGCGCGCCGGCGAACTCGTCGCCGTCGCCGAACCCGACGCCTGGTTCACGTACTACTACTGGCTCGACGACGCCCGCGCGCCCGACTTCGCGCAGCTCGTCGAGATCCACCGCAAACCCGGCTACGACCCGGTCGAACTGTTCATGGATCCCCTCGACCCGTACGTCAAGGTCAAGGCGGCCACCGCGCTGGCGCGCAAGAAACTCGGCATGCGCTACCGCATGGCGGTCGTGCCCCTGGATCCCTCACCTATTCGCGGCAGCCATGGCCGCCTCCCCGCGAGCGACGACGACGGTCCGCTCCTCATCTGCTCCACCCCCCGCGCTGTCGGAGACCGCGTAGCGGCCACCGATGTCAAGTCACTGCTGCTCGAACTGGCCGGACTCGCCGACGTACCACCCGCGAGATCCGACTACTGAGAGTGAAACACACGGCACTGACAACGGCCCGCCTCCGATGCCACCGGCGGCGGCCACGACGAAGAAGGCAGGCACCCGTGACCCAGTTCTCCCACCCCTGGCAGGGCGACACCCCCGCATCCGAGGCCGCCGGCCCCGACGAGGCGCTCAGACGGCGCCTCGGCATCGGCCGTCGCCGCTTCCTGTCCACCTGCACCGCCGCCGCGACCGCGGCGATCGCCGCCCCCGTCCTGGGCGCCTCACCGGCCCTCGCCGCCCCGGCACAGAAGGACAGCCGAGGCCACGACCACGGCGGTGACGTCCTCGTCCCGGCGCACAAGCGCGGCATCATCCTCTACACCGTCCGCGACGCCACCGGCCGCGACCCGCTCGCCAGCGACCTGCCCTCCGGCTTCCGCGAGGTGTTCAGGGAGCTGTCCCGCTACGGCTACCGGCAGGTCGAGTTCGCCGGCTACGGCCAGCACGCCAACGCGCCCGGCGGCGCCAGCCTGGAGTCGGTGCAGGGCGCCCGGCTGCTGCGCTGCTGGCTCGAGGACTACGGCCTGCGCGCCCAGGGCAACCACGGCTTCATCCCGCCGTCCTGGCCGCTGACCAAGACGGACCTCGACACCTTCAAGAAGCACCTGGAGATCGCCAACATCCTCGGCATGGCCCACATGGGCACCGGCGGCGACCCCACCGGCAGCTCCTACCGGGCCGACTGGGACGTCGCCGCCGACAAGTGGAACACCCTCGGCGAGATCGCCCGGCGCGAGGGCATCAAGCTGTACACCCACAACCACGACGCCGCCTACGGCTTCCTGCTGGACGGCGGCCCGCTGGACGACCAGGGCCGGCCCACCCGCAGCTCCGGCATCCGCAAGCTGGAGTACTTCCTGAAGGTCACCGACCCGAAGGCCGTGTGGCTGGAGATGGACATCTTCTGGGCGCACGTGGCCCAGTACAAGTTCCACACCTACACCGCCCACGACGGCACGCAGCGGGAGAACGTGTTCGACCCGGCCGCGCTCGTCGCCCGCCACAACAAGCGCTACCCGCTGTTCCACGCCAAGGACGGCACCGTCAACACGTCCAACGGCATGGGCTACGACATGGTTCCGTTCGGCACCGGTGACATCGACTACCGGACCTTCTTCACCCGCATCGGGCACCGCACGTACCACAACCCGATGGTGGAGCAGGACAACGCACCCAGCTCCACCGACGCGGGCCAGTCGCTGCGCTTCGCGAAGATCGGCTACGACAACATGGCGGGCCTGCGCAAGCGGCGCCGCTGACCACATGAGGGAACGGGCGGTCCGTCCCCCTCTCGGGGAGGGACCGCCCTCAGCCGATCCCCTGCCGGTCCGGCCGCAGTGCGAAATCGCGGTCCGCCGCCGTCGGGGCAACCCGCTCCACCGCCTGCTTGAGCAGCTCACGGTGGCGCAGCAGCGGCTCCTGACGCTCCGGCGGGGCGAGCAGCAGCAGGTCGGCGAGGCCGGCCATCAGCCGCCGGGTGACCTGCGGCGCGCCCGCGCCGCAGACCCGTACCTCCGCGAAGCCCAGATCCACCAGCTCGCTCCAGCCCGGCACCGGCTGCACCAGCCGTACCGCACCGCCGCGGTCGCGGTGCACGACCGTGTCCAGCGGCCGCCGGGACAGCGCGGCCAGCAGCTGCACGACCCGGTCCAGCGCCTGCACCGCCGTCGTCGGGTCGTTGATCGCGGCGGACAGGGCCCGCAGCGCGATGTCCGACAACTGCCGCAGCCCGAACGCCAGATCCTGGTGGAAGGTGCGCTCCACCCCCACCGCCACGGTGTAGCGCAGCGCCCGGCGCGGCGGCGCCTGCCCGCCGTGCACCGCCAGCACGGGCGTGCCGGGCACCACGAAGTCCCCGATCCGCGGAATCAGCCGCAGCACCACGCCGTGCGCCCGCGCCACCCGCACCAGCCGAGCGATGTGCACGTCCCGCAGCACACCCGCCCGCCCCTCGTGTGCCACCCACGCCGTCACCGGCCCGAGCACGGGCGGCTCCTCATCGCTCCTCGGCACCGGCGTGAGCGCGGCGACCCGGAAGGACTCCGCCGCGATCCGGGCGATGACATGGCTGACCCGCATCATCCGCAGCGTCGTGTTCACGTACATCACGAACAGCAGCAGACTCAGCGCGACCATGGCCAGAGTGAGGACCGACTGCACCAGCGGGACGGAGGTGACCGTACGCGGGTCGGTGGAGCTGTCGTAGGTGGTCAGCACGAGCAGCGTCAGCACGAACGTCGCGAGGAACACGGCGAACGTCGCCTTGGTGATCCGGCTGCGCACGAAGATCCGCACCACGCGCGGCGTGAACTGCCCGCTCGCCATCTGCACGGCGACCAGCGAGATGCTGAACACCACACCGATGAACGTCATCATCGCCGAGCTCACGGCGCTCACCACGGCCTTCGCGTCCTCCGCGAAGCGCTGGAGTTCACTCAGGGTCTCGAGGTCGCCGTCGTCCCGCAGCGCCTGGACGAGTGCCGCGTCGAGTTCCTGGGCCCCCAGCCACACCACGGCGACCAGCACCATGGCGGCGGTGGGCGCGAACCAGAACGTGTCCCGCAGATGCTCCCTGAACGGCGACAACGCCCGCGGCCGCCGGCTCGGCAACGGGCCCTGGGTAATCGTCCAGTCACTCATGGTGCGACCCTAGGGGCATCCGGCGCTCCGGTCCCGGACCACCGCCGGAGGGAAGGAAACGCAGGTGAAAGGCACTGCGAAACCTTGGTATGGTTGTCCATGTCGCCGCGGGGCAGGGCCCTGGCGCGGCGGCAGACACCTGGTCCGGGTGGCGGAATGGCAGACGCGCTAGCTTGAGGTGCTAGTGCCCTTTATCGGGCGTGGGGGTTCAAGTCCCCCCTCGGACACTCTTCACCGGTCGAGTCATGTACTCGGCCGGTTTTCGTTGTTCCGGGGCTGCCTGGTTCCCAGACCGCTTGATTCCAGGGCCGTTCGTCGCCGCACCGGCCAGCCCGCCCCGGACCCGCCCAGCCCCGCCATGGCCCGCCCAGAACCGCGCCCACCGGACCGGTCACCGATACTGAGAAAATGGGCAAACTCGGGCGAAGTGCTCATCCCTCGACCGGTCGGCGTGTGCTGTCGCTGCGAAAACCGCGCAGCGTCGCCGGTCAGTTCTTCCTGCTGCAACTGGTCGTCGTCCTTCTCCTCATCGCCACGGGCGTGCTGGTGCTCGTGTTCCAGGACCGCAGCCGCGCGATCGACGAAGCCGGTGAGCGGTCCCTGGTGGCGGCCGAGTCCTTCGCGAACGCCCCGGGCACCGCGGAGGCGATGAAGAGCGACGACCCGACGGCCGTACTCCAGCCACAGGCCGAGGCGGTGCGCAAGAAGACCGGCGTCGACTACGTCGTGGCGCTGAGCCCCTACGGCTTCCGCTGGACCCACCCGGACCCGGACCAGATCGGCAAGCACGTCTCCACCTCCTACGGCCAGGCGCTCGAAGGCGAGCCCCAGCAGACCACGTTCGACAGCAGTCTCGGCAAGGCGGTCGACTCGACGGTGGCCGTCTTCGACGAACAGGGGACCGCCGTCGGCCTCGTCACCGTCGGCGTCACCGTCGACAAGGTGACCAATGTGGTGCAGCACCAGCTGCCGGTGATCTTCGCCGCCGGCGGCGTCGCGCTGCTCTTGGCGGCGGGCGGATCGGCGCTGGTCAGCGGGCGCCTGCGCCGCCAGACCCGGGGCCTGGGGCCGGTGGAGATGACCCGCATGTACGAGCACCACGACGCGGTGCTGCACGCGGTCCGCGAAGGCGTGATCATCCTGGACGGTGACGGACGGCTCCTGCTGGTCAACGACGAGGCGCGCCGGCTGCTGACCCTGCCGCCGGACCCCGAGGGCAGGCCCGTCACCGACCTCGGACTGAGCCCGGCCCTGGCCGGACTGCTCGGATCGGGCCAGGCGGCCACGGACCAGGTCTTCCTCGCCGGGGACATCCTGCTCGCGGTCAACGTCCGGCCGGTGGGCGCCAAGGGCGGCAGCGTGGCCACCCTGCGCGACACCACGGAGCTGCGCGCCCTCGCGGGCCGGGCGGACGTGGCGGGCGGCCGTCTGCAGCTGCTCTACGAGGCCAGTACGCGGATCGGCACCACCCTCGACATCAAGCGCACCGCCGAGGAGCTGACCGAGGTGGCGGTCCCGCGCTTCGCCGACTTCGCCACCGTCGAGCTGGTGGAGTCCGTGCTGCGCGGCGGTGAACCGACGGAGGCGAGCACGGCCATGCGCCGCGTCGCCGCCGGCGGCATCCGGGACGACGCCCCGCTCCACGCCGTCGGGACCCTGGTGCGCTATGTGCCCGGCAACCCCGTGGTCACCGGTATGACCACCGGCCGGCCGGTCCTGGTGGAGCGCCTCGCCGAGGACAGGGGATGGCAGGCCCAGGACCCGGAGCGGACCCGGAAGGTCGTCGAGTACGGCATCCACTCCATGATCTCCGTGCCGCTCAGGGCCCGGGGCCAGCTGCTGGGGGTCGTGGAGTTCTGGCGTTCGCAGCAGGACCCCTTCGAGCAGGACGATCTGTCACCCGCCGAGGAACTCGCCGCCCGGGCGGCCGTGTGCATCGACAACGCGCGCCGCTACACCCGCGAGCACAGCACGGCCGTCACTCTCCAGCGCAGCCTGCTGCCCAGCACCCTGCCCGAGCTGTCCGCCCTCGAGGTCGGGCACCGGTACCTGCCCGCTCAGGCGGGGGTGGGCGGCGACTGGTACGACGTCATCCCGCTGCCGGGGGCGCGGGTGGCCCTGGTGGTCGGCGACGTCGTCGGGCACGGTCTGCACGCCGCCGCGACGATGGGCCGCCTGAGGACCGCGGTGCACAACTTCGCCGCCCTGGACCTGCCTCCCGACGAGCTTCTCGCGCACCTGGACGACCTGATCACCCGGATCGACCAGGACGCGGCGGCCGAGGGCAACACCGAGTCCGTCACCGGTGCCACCTGCCTGTACGCGATCTACGATCCGGTCTCCGGGCGGTGTGTCCTCGCCCGCGCCGGTCATCCCGGGCCGGCGCTGGTCTCACCCGACGGTTCCGTGGCCTTCCCCGACATCCCCGTTGCCCCGCCGCTCGGCGTGGGAGGGGGCCTGCCGGTCGAGACGGCCGAACTCCGCCTGGCCGCCGACAGCCGGCTGGTCCTCTACACCGACGGCCTGGTCGAGGCCCGGGGCCGTGACATCGACGTCGGGCTCGGCATGCTGAAGCAGGCGCTGACCGATACGCACGGCGCCACCCTGGACGACACCTGCCAGGCGGTGCTCGACGCGATGCTGTGCACCGGGCAAAGCGACGACATCGCCCTGCTCGTCGCACGCACCCGGCTGCTCGACCCGGACCAGGTCGCGGAGTGGGAGGTGCCCGACGACCCCGCCGCCGTCCCCCGGGTCCGCGCCGAGGCCACCCTCAGGCTGGAGTCCTGGGGGCTCGGCGAGGCCGCCTTCACCACCGAGCTGATCCTCAGCGAACTGGTGACGAACGCCATCCGGTACGGAAAGAGCCCCATCACGCTGCGGCTGGTGCGCGACCGCGACAGCCTGATCTGCGAGGTCGGAGACGGCACCAGCACCTCCCCGCACCTGCGCCGCGCGACCGTCACCGACGAGGGGGGCCGCGGTCTGTTCCTCGTTGCGCAGCTGTCCCGCCGCTGGGGGACCCGGTACACCGACCGAGGGAAGATCATCTGGGCCGAGCAGGCGCTCGACGCCGGAGCCGCCGGGGACCTGAGCGGTCTGCTGATGGCGGACCTGTGATGCGGCGCGGAGCCTTCAGGAGCCGTCGTCGACCGTGAGGTACGGGATCTTGGCCGGGTCCCGGCCGAAGGCGGCCCCGAGATACACGGCAGACAGCTTGGCGAGCGTCCCGTCGTCGATCAGCTGCCTGATGATCCGGTCCAGCTCGTCCTGCTCGGCCGACCCTTTCGGGTACAGGGCGCCGTATCCCTGATCGGTCCGGTACTGGCCCACGAGGCTCACTCGGCTCTCCTGCTTCTGGGGATACGCCAGCAGAATCGTCGTGTCGTGGATGACCGCGTCGATCCGCCGCTCCTCCAGCGCCGTGATCAGCTCCGGGTCGTTGGCGAAGGCGGTGACGGGCCTGGTCGGCCTGATGCGGTCCTCGACGAACTCCTCGCCCGTGGTGCCCTCGGCCACGCCGATGCGGACGTCACGGATGTTGTCCTGGTTGATGTTCTCGCCGTCCCTGATCAGCAGCCCGAGGGTCGAGGAGAGATACGGCGGGGAGAAATCGGCGACCTTGCTCCGTTCCGGGGTGATCGTGATCTGTGCCAGGGCCAGGTCGAAGTCCTTCGCCCGGCCGGACACGACCTCCGGGAAGGGGGCGTTCTGCACCTTCACCCGGTCGAGCCCCGACCGGTAGGCGATGTTGGCGGCCATGCAGTACTCGTAGCCGCTCTTGACGGAGTCCGGCGTGTCGCCGTTCCACCAGCCGGGCGCGGGCAGGGTCGTCCTGACCGTGAGCGCGCCCGCCGTCTCGGGTGTCAGGCGGAACTCCCCGTACTGTCCCGAGACCGGGCAGTCGCCGTACCGGACGTCCGGCGCCTCCGACCCGCCCTGGTCGCACGCCGACGCCGCCACGATCAGCGCCCCGCTGACAGTCAGAGAGACGATCGCTGCCGCGGCGCGCATCATGGCACCTCCGGTAGGGGCATAGTGCTTGAGTCACCATAAATCACCCTGGACCATACGGGCGCCGGAGTCACCTGGGAGGGCCCCGAGTGCGGGGTCGCGCGTACGGACGCAGCGGTCCGTAATTCCGTGGCCCCGGCGGCTCGCCTCTCCCTACACTCACCACACCACCGTGACCAGTGAGGGGAGCCAGGCCATGCGCGCTCGCGCGACCGTCGCCGCTCCCCGGTCCCGTTCCCGGTCCTTCCGGTCCGAGGTGATCCTGGTGTCCCCGTCCGTCCGGTGCCCGCTGCGCGGCCGGTACCGGATGCCCGAGACGCACGGCTGACCTTCACTCGCCCACACACCGACACCCGGCCGCTGTCAGGCCGCCGGGACCGTGTGCGCCTGCCCGCGTCCGGGGAATCGCGCTGCCCTGTTCCCGATCACCGATGGATCACCGAAAGGCCACCACGGGCCATGCGCACCCACACCACCACCGACGCCCTCGCCACCGTCCGCAACCTCGGCATCCTCGCCCACGTGGACGCCGGCAAGACCACCGTCACCGAGCGGATCCTGTACGCGACCGGCAGCACCCACAAGCGAGGCGAGGTCCACGACGGCACCACCGTCACCGACTTCGACACGCAGGAGCGCGACCGCGGCATCACGATCTTCGCCGCGGCCGTCAGCTGTGCCTGGGACGGTCACCGCGTCAACCTCATCGACACCCCCGGACACGTCGACTTCGCCGACGAGGTGGAGCGCTCGCTGCGCGTGCTCGACGGCGCGGTCGCGGTCTTCGACGCGGTCGCCGGTGTGGAGCCGCAGAGCGAGTCGGTGTGGCGGCAGGCGGACCGGCACGGTGTGCCGCGGATCGCGTTCGTCAACAAGATGGACCGCGCCGGGGCCGACCTGGACGCGGCCGTCGCCTCGATCCGGGAACGGCTGCATCCGGCGCCGCTGCCGGTCCAGCTGCCGATCGGCGCCGAGGACGGCTTCACCGGCGTCGTCGACCTGCTGCACCTGCGGGCCCTGACCTGGGACGACGACGGCACCGCCGCACCCCCGGCCCCCGTGCCAGAGGAGCTGCGCGAGGAGGCGGCGCGGCGGCGCAGGCTGCTGGAGGAGGCCGTCGCCGAACTGCATCCGGGCGCGCTGGAGGAGTTCTGCGACACGGGCTCCCTCGGCGCCGCCACCCTCGTCGCCGCCCTGCGGGACCTCACCCGCAGCGGTGACGCCGTGGTGGTGCTGTGCGGCTCCGCCTACCGCAACCGCGGCATCGAACCGCTGCTGGACGCCGTCCTCGCCTATCTGCCGTCGCCCCTCGACGTACCGCCCGTGCGCGGCACCGACGACGACGGCGACGAGCAGGCACGGTCCGCCGATCCGGCGGCACCGCTCGCCGCGCTCGCGTTCAAGGTGAACGCCACCCCCACCGGGCGGCTCACCTATCTGCGCCTGTACTCGGGCACCATCGAGAAGGGAGACACCGTGTGGGACGCCACCGCGCGCCGCACCGAGCGCATCGGCCGCGTGCTGCGCGTCCAGGCCGACCGGCACGCGCAGGTGGACCGGGCCGTCGCCGGGGACATCGTCGCCGTGGTCGGCCTGAAGTCCGCCCGCGCCGGTTCGACGCTGTGCGCACCGGACGCCCCGCTGCTCCTGGAACCCCCGGGGGTCGCCGAGCCGGTCGTCTCGGTGGCGGTGGAGGCGTTGCGGAGCACCGACACCGGCCGGCTCGCGTCGGCGCTGGCGCGGCTCGCCGAGGAGGACCCCTCGCTGGTCGTGCGCACCGACCGGGAGACCGGCCAGACGGTGCTGTCCGGCATGGGTGAACTGCACCTCGAGGTCGCGGTGGAGAAGATCCGCCGTGATCACGGGCTGGGCGTCAATGTGGGCCGTCCCCGGGTCAGTTACCGGGAGACCGTCGGCCGGGGCGTGTCCGGCTTCGTGTACCGGCACGTCAAACAGGACGGCGGGGCGGGCCAGTTCGCCCATGTCGTCCTGGACGTCGAGCCGCTCGACGAGCCCGGCAGCGGGTTCGCCTTCGGCTCCACCGTGGTCGGCGGGCGCGTCCCGCAGGAGTACGTCCGGGCGGTCGAGGCCGGCTGCCGGGACGCGCTGGCCGAGGGCCCGTTGGGCGGTCACCCGGTGACCGGTGTGCGGGTCACGCTCACCGACGGGGCGACCCATGTGAAGGACTCCTCGGACACCGCCTTCCGCACCGCCGGCCGGTTCGGACTGCGCGAGGCCCTGCGGACCTGCGCGATGGTCCTCCTCGAACCGGTCGTCGAGGTCACGGTCACCGTGCCCGAGGACGCGGTCGGCGGGGTGCTCGGCGATCTCGCCGCGCGCCGCGGCCGGGTGACCGGCTCGGCCGCCCGGGCGGGCGCGACGGTCGTCACCGCGACCGTGCCGCTGGCCGAACTGTTCGGCTACGCGACCCGCCTGCGCAGCCGTACCCAGGGCCGCGGCACCTTCACCACCCGCCCCACGGGCTACGCCCCGGCACCGGCCGCGGCACCCGCCCGGTAGCGGCGACGAACGGCGGCCCCTCCCGCATCCATGCAAGGCGGGAGGGGCCACGCCGGGCCACAGAGGGGCCGGCGGGTCAGCGCGGTGCGGTCACCACCACGACGTGCACTTCGTCTGCCCGGCGTTCTTCAGGTAGCCGCAGGCGCGGAAGCGGTAGTTCTTGTCATTGCTCGTCGTCTTCGCGGCGCTGGTCTTCGAGGTTCCCGGACCGCGGTCGACAGCGAACGGCCCGCACTGGAGCCACTTCGATCCGCCGTTCGTCGTCCAGTCCATCCAAACCAGGTCACCGTTGACGGTGGTACCGCTGATCTTGGCCCAGCCCCGCTGCAGTCCGCGGATGTTCCCGTGCTGAAGTGTGACGGTCCGGCCCGCCCCCATGTCGATGGACCGGACGACCGTTCCCGACGCGTCGTCGGATATGTCGATGAATCCGTTTGCGCCGTTCTGGCACTGGGCTGCCGTTGCGTGAGCGGAGCCGGCCGGTACGGCGACCGCCAGTCCGAGCCCGAGTGAGAGCGCTGCGACGGTAGACGCGAGACTGCTCCGCAGGCATTTCTCCATTGATGTTCCCCCTTCGTGGTCCTGCCTTGGCCCTCACATCGTGCGCGGTCGGCCGGCCTCCGGCACGCGTTCGCCCTTCGCATTCGATGAGGTTCGAATGCTTTATGGCCGCTCGCGTGTGCGTGCACCGGACCTCGGGGAGGCGACACCACCGTGGACCGCGCCGTGTTCGTGCCCGCAGTAGGTGACCTGCTCGCCGACCTGCACGCCGCGTAGCCCTTGCGGGCGGCGGAGGGCACGCGAGCGTTAGGTTTGGGGGCGCCGTCACGGTGAGGAGGGCGTGGGGACATCTGCCGACCGTATTCATTGCCTGCCCGGCGGGGGTGCTGGAACGCTCCCCGCATGCCCACCTTCACCGCACCCGACGGCACGACCCTCGCCTACCACGTGGCGGGAGACGGACCGCCGCTCGTCTGCCTCCCTGGTGGCCCGATGCAGGACTCGGCCTACCTGAGCGACCTCGGGGGACTGAGCGCTCACCGGACCCTGATCCGTCTGGACCTCAGGGGCACCGGCCGGTCGCAGGTTCCCGAGGACCCGGCGACGTACCGGTGCGACCGGCAAGTGGCGGACGTGGAGGCGCTGAGGAGGGAACTGGGTCTGGACCGTCTCCCGGTCCTGGCCCATTCCGCCGGTGCGAACCTGGCCGCCCTGTACACCACCCGCCACCCGGAACGCGTCTCCGCTCTGACCCTGATCACGCCCAGCGTGTTCGCCGTCGGTATCGAGGTGACGGCCGAGGACCGGCTGGAGACGGCACGCCTGCGCCGGGACGAACCCTGGTTCCCCTCCGCGTACGCCGCCCTGACGGCGATCACCCAGGGCCAAGGGGATGCGCGGGACTGGGAGGCGGTGGCGCCGTTCTGGTACGGGCGTTGGAACGACACGGCCCGCGCTCACCGGTCCGCGGAGGCGCGGCAACGCAACAACGAGGCGGCGGCCGTGTTCGCGAGCGAGGGCTGCTTCACGCCGGCGGAGACTCGGGCGGCGTTCGCCGCCTTCTCCGCACCGGTCCTCGTCCTCGCCGGTGAGTACGACGTGTCGGGACCGTCGCGTGCGATGAGGGAGTACGCGGGTCTCTTCCCGAACGCGAGGTCGGTGGTGCAGGCGGGTGCCGGGCACTTTCCGTGGCTGGACGATGCGGAGCGGTTTGCGGCTGCGGTGACAGCGTTGGGCTGACGTGCCGGGTGTACCGGGGGTGACAGGCTTCTTGGCCTTCTGCGGTCTCTCGGCCTTCTGCGGTTGCTTGGCCCTCTGCGGTTGTTCGGCCCTCTGCGGCGCGGCCGGTTCCCCAGTGGTGCGGGAACCGGCCGTTGCCGTCATGTGCCGGTGAGGAGGGTGTCCAGGGCTCTCGCCGTGCTGGGGTGGCGGGTGGTGAGGGGGGTGGTGGACGAGGCGGAGGCGGTGGCGGCCGGTGCCGTCCAGTCGCCGTCGCAGCCCAGGAGTTCCGCCACCGCGTCGCATGTGGCGGGGTGCGCGTGCAGCAGCGCCGCGCCCGGCGCGGGCGGGGTGTCCGGCTCCGCCCAGCCCTCGGTGCAGCCGAGGAGCTCGGCCACCGCGTCGCACGTCGCCGGGTGGGCGGTGAGGAGTGCGGTGGGCCTGGGGCTCGGCTTCGCCGTGTCACGGGGTGTGCGTCGTGGCTGGTGCTGGGCTCGCCATGGCGGCACCCAGGTGTCCAGCGCCTCGAGGCGGGCCGGGAAGATGCGGCCGGCCTCGCGGATCAGGAGCGGAGCGAGGTCCGCGGCGCTGGAGCGCAGGGTGGTGATGAGGAGGGGGAGCCAGGGGAGGAGAACCGGGTCGGGCAGGCGGGCGAAGGCCTTCGAGACGGCCTCGACGACCACGTCCGCCAGCCCCGGCACCGGCTCCAGCGCGTGGACGAAGCCGCTGAGGTAGCGCGGGTAGGCGGGGACGACGAGCGGGTTGTCGAGGAGCTCGTCGCACCGCGCCCGCAGTTCGGCGCGGGACAGGGTGCCGAGCTGTACCTGTGCCGCCCACAGCAGGGCCGTCTTCGGCGGGTCGTCGGGGTGGGACTGGGCGACCGCGAGTTCCAGTTGCGCCCGGTCGCAGCCCAGGGACAGCGCGAGGCTCTCCATGCTGAACAGGAAGCCCAGCATCGCCGCGACCTGCCCGACCGTCGCCTCCTCGTTCCGGAAGGCGGTGGGCAACAGGGTGCAGTAGTGGGCGTAACCGGTCCTGGTGAAGGACTCGATCCACGGGGGCAGCTCCGGCTCGGTCGTCCGGTAGTACGCCAGCAGCGCCCGCACCCGGCGCAGCACCTCCGGCGCGCCGTCCACGCTGCGTTCGGCGGCGAGTACCTTCAGCGCGTGCGTGCCGAGTTCGTCGGCCAGGCGCCTGCTGCCCAGATAGAGGGTCGCGTCCTCGACCGCGGCCAGCACGGTCGCCGTCGTGGCCCGCGGGGCGTACGCCTCGCGGCGCAGCCGCTGTTCCAGGACCTGCTCGAGACTGACGCCCTCGTAGCCGAGTTCGATCAGGGCACGCTGGTGGGTGCCCAGCGCCAGGTCCCACGACTCCTGGATCGACCGCTCGCCGAGCCGCCGTTCGCCCATGATGGGCCGGGCGGCACCGTGCGGCATGAGGCGCCGCAGCATCCACAGCACGTCGGAGCACGCCTGGAGTTCGGGCCGGGAGGCCATGTCCAGCAGGGCTCGCTGCACGCCCCGCTGCTGGAGTTTCAGCTCCAGCGGGGCGAGCCGGTCGTACACGTCACGGGCGAGCGGCGGCAGAGCCTCGTAACCCACCTGACCGATCCGGTCGCCGCCCATCATGATCTCGACGAGGCGGCGCACGTCCCGCCGACCGGGCACCCTGTCCTTCTCGATGCAGGTGACCGCCGCGTCCTGGAAGTCGTACGGCGTCGGCTTGGCCCGGTCCCGCATGCCGGCGAGCAGGATCGACGTCTCGAAGACGGCGATGGCGTCGGCGGTGGAGGCGAGGTAGCCGTTGCGCCGGGCCGCGCGCACGATGTCCACCGACCAGCCGAGCAGTTCGGCCTCGTCGAGACCGTCGAGGACCGGTGGTCTGCGCAGGAAGCTGGTCAGCCGGTCATCGGTGGTGGTGGCCGGAGCCCCTGCGGGGACCGATGCCTGCCGGCCCCGGGACCCCTTCGCCTTCGTCGCGGCTTTCTTCTTCCCTCCCGCCTGGCCCGCCAGCCGGTACGGCTGCACCCGCGTGCGCTTCAGGCTCTTCGCCCACTCGGTCGCGGCGATCGACACCGAACCGGCGGCCAGCCCGAACTGCGCCTCGATCGCCGCGTGGCTGGACGGGATCAGCCCGTACTGCCAGGTGGTGCCGGTGCGCGGAGAGATCGTGAACGTGTCGGCCCCGTGCACGCCGAACTCCTCGACACGGCTGGCCGCGTGGAACGCCCCGCACACGTACAGGCAGTCCTCCGGGTCGGTGCCGGTCGCCGTCAGATGCTCGCGCATCCGGGTCCACATGTACCGCTCGCGGTCCTCGTCCACGCGCACCCGGGCGGGATCGCCGGGGGCGAGCCGGCGGAACAGGCTGCCGACGAGGAACATCACCTGGCGGTACGTGTCGTGGTCGCTGCCGCTCTCGCCGAGCGGCACCTCGACGTACTGGTGCCACCACTCCGACCAGTGCCGCACCTTGCCGTGGCGCAGCAGATGCTCCTCCAGCTCGGCGAAGCGCGGGCGCAGATCGCCGATCTCCACGCCGACCGCCTCGCCGTGCAGCGCGGCCTCCGCCTCCACTTCCGCCGGGGCCGCCTCGGAAGCGGGTTCCGGGTGGGGCTCATGGCGCGGGTCCCACTGGAAGACGTGGTCCGAGGACCGGTCGACCAGCACCAGTTCCACGCCCGGCGTGTCCAGCGCGTACGCGATGGCCTGGTACTCGGCGGACGCCTCCGTGATCGGCGCGACGACCGACAGCGGCGCCCACTCTGCGGGGAAGCCGTCGACGTCACCGGCGAACGCCTGCACCGCCACCGGCAGCCGGCAGTTGCGCAGCTCGGTCAGCAGCGGCGCCATGTCCTCGCACAGCTCCAGATAGACGACCTTGGGCTGCTTCTCGCGCAGCCGGCGGGCCATGGCGAGTGCGGAGGCGGGGGAGTGGTGACAGACGGGGAAGATCTCCAGCGGCTCGTTCACCGCGCGGTCGACGTCGTCGACCATGCCGAGCAGGATGCTCTCCAGCGCGTCCGGCCCGCCCGCGAACCTGGCGGCGGCCTCCTGGAGTTGTCCCCGCAGCGCGCCGAATGTGCTGCTCTCGGCGGGTGCTTTCTGCACGGGTGACCCTTCGGGCTTCTGGAGTGCGCTCATGACAGGGTGGCGATCGCGTCGCGGCCGCCCTCCAGGAACTCCGGCCAGGAACCGCCCTCTTCCTTGCTGCGCGGCTCGACGACCCCGTGCAGGTACTTGTTGAGGATGGCCAGGTCCTCGGGTTCGCGCCGGGCGAGGGAACCCACGAGGGAGGAGGCCAGGGTGCGGGCGGTGAGGGCGCGCTCGCCGAAGAAGTTGCTGTGCAGCACCGCGTCCTCGAGCACGCCGATCTGCTCGGCCGTCGACAGCGCCGACTCCAGCTTCTCGTCGTCGCTGCTCGCCGCCGCGGCCGAGGCACGCAGATCGGCGAAGCTCTGCAGCAGCACGTCCAGCAGGGTCGGCGGCACGTCCAGGTCGATGGCGTGCCGGCGCAGCAGCTCCTCCATGCGGAAGCGGACGATCTCCGCCTCGCTCTTCCTGTTCGTCACCACCGGTATGCGCACGAAGTTGAAACGGCGCTTCAGCGCGGAGGACAGATCGTTGACGCCCCGGTCGCGGCTGTTGGCCGTGGCGATGATGGAGAAGCCGGGCTTGGCGAAGACGATGTTGTCGTCCCCGCCGCCGCTCTCCAGCTCGGGTACGGAAATGTACTTCTCCGACAGAATGGAGATCAGCGCGTCCTGCACGTCACTCGTGGAGCGGGTCAGCTCCTCGAAGCGGCCGATGGCGCCGGTCTCCATCGCGGTCATGATCGGCGACGGGATCATCGACTCCCGGGACTGGCCCTTGGCGATGACCATGGACACGTTCCACGAGTACTTGATGTGGTCCTCGGTGGTGCCGGCGGTGCCCTGCACCACCAGCGTGGAGTTGCGGCAGATCGCGGCGGACAGCAGCTCGGCCAGCCAGCTCTTGCCGGTGCCGGGGTCGCCGATGAGCAGCAGACCGCGGTCGGAGGCGAGGGTGACGATGGAGCGCTCGACGAAACTGCGGTCGCCGAACCACTTCTGCGAGATCTCACGATCCAGGCCGTCGGAGCGCTCGGAGCCGAGGATGAACAGGCGGACCATCTTCGGCGACAGACGCCACGAGAACGGCTTGGGGTTGTCGTCGATCGACTCCAGCCAGTCGAGCTCCTCGGCGTACTTGATCTCGGCGGGAGCGCGCAGCAGGTCGGACATGAAGAGTTGGCCTTTCGGTGAAGGGGATCACGAACAGGGGCAATGCCTGGCGCGTGTTCGGTGATCAGGTCAGAAACGTCTTGAGCTCGTGCACGAGCTTCTTGATGTGGCCGGATATCACCGGCGTACCGAGGTCCTTGAACTTCTCCCGGAACCACGGATTGACGCTGCCGCGTCCGGAGCTGGTCACCGAGCCCACCGGGATGAACTTCGCCCCCGAGCGATGAATGGCGGCCATGCTCTCGAACAGCTCGTGGGTCCGCCATTCGTAGAAGTCGGAGATCCACACCACGACCGTGTTACGCGGCTCGGCGATCTTCGGCTGGGCGAGCGCCATGGCGACAGTGCCGTCGGTGCCGCCGCCGAGCTTGGTGCGCAGCAGCGTCTCGAACGGGTCGTGCGCCCAGGGCGTGAGGTCCAACGCCTGTGTGTCGTACGCGATGAGGTGGACGTCCACCTTCGGGAGCCCGGCGAATATGGACGCCAGGATGGTGCAGTTGACCATCGAGTCGACCATGGAGCCCGACTGGTCCACGACCACGATCAGCCGCTGCGGGGTCGTCTTGCGGCTGGTGTGCCGGTAGTAGAGGCGGTCGACGTAGAGCCGCTCCTCCTCCGGGTCCCAGTTGGTGAGGTTCTTCCAGATCGTGCGGTCGAGGTCGAGGTTGCGGAAGACCCGTTTGGGCGGCACGGACCGGTCGAGCTCACCGACCGACGCCTTCTCCACCTGGGTGCGCAGCACTTCGGTGACCTCGTCGACGTAACGGCGGATCAGCGCCTTGGCGTTGGCCAGGGCGACGCCGGAGAGGTTGTTCTTGTCGCGCAGCAGCTGCTCGATCAGGGACATGCTCGGGGTCAGCCGGGACGCCAGCTGCGGGTCGGCCAGCACCTCGCGCAGATGCATCCGCTTGACCAGCCCGGCCTCGATGGAACCGAGCTCCGGGCCGATCTCGGGGATGAGCCGGCTGAGGTCGGGGGTGGGCGCGCCGACGCCGGTACCGGTCGGACTGACACCGCCCCCGGCCCCCACCTGTGGGGTACCGCCACGCCCATTGCGCAGCTCACCGGGCCGGCAGCCCAGCGCCCGCTCCAGCCAGCCCGCATCAGACTGCCAGCGGGCCAGCTGCTCGGCAGTCACGGTGCCGGGGCTGGAGGCGAAGACATTGAGCAGCACCTTCGACGCGAGCGCCGCACGCCGCACCTCTGCGGCTCGGTCACGCGCGCCGTCCTCCTCCGGCTCGGGCACCATCAGCCGGTCGAACTCGGCGGCCAGTTCCGGATGCCGCTGGACGACGGAGTCGACGGACGCCCCCGAGTCGAGCAGCGCGGCCGGCAGACCGATGTCCTCGACGACGGCGAGACTCGCCGACTCCAGGCTCGCCTGCTCCTCGGGGTCGAAGAGCCGCGCCAGCAGCCGCCAGTAGAGCACCTGCCGCCGGTTGTCGTACGGGTCGGCCTCCGGGACCTCCCCCTGGATGGGCTCGCTCATTTCCGCAGCAGCCTTCCCGCACGCTCCCGCAGCACGGTGACGGCATCGGTGGCCGCCTTCTCGGCCCGGACGCCGGCCTTGTCGCTCGTACCACCGGCCCACGCCCCGGCGTGCACGGCCACGGCCTTCTTCCGCACCGTCCGCTCCACAGCCAGCGGCTGGACCAGAAACTCCCCGGCGTCCCACCGCAACAGCCCGATGCACGCACCGGAGGAGGCGACGGCCTCGGACGTGAGCGGCCCGGCCGCCGGAACCCGGTCGCTGTCGACGGCAAGACGCTGCCCGGCGACCTGGAAGGCCACGAAGCCGTCGTCCTCGCCCTTCTCCACCGCGTAACCCTCCAGCAGCACGGGCACGGCGATCCGGGTGGGGTGCCGGTCCAGAGGCGTCGTGGGACAGGCGGAAGCGGTGGGGAGCGCGACCCGGGCGGTGGTGAAGACCTCGGCGGGCTCGCCCATCCGGGCCCGGGCGTCGTCCCATATCAAGTCGCCCTCGGCGGTGAGGGCCATGGAATCCACTTCCATGGCACGCTCCTCGCTGACGGCGGTCAGCAGCGACAGGTGCGGCCGGAGCAGCTGCCACAGCCCCGCGCCTACGACGGTGTCCGGCTTCGGCGCGGACGCCGAGGCCCGCACCAGCCGCGGCGCACCACCGTCCGCGGGCTCGAACACCGCGTGCACCTGCGCCTGTACGGCCGTGGCGTGCTCCTGCACATCGACGCCGAGCGGCAGCAGACGACCGCTCACCTCGGCGACCGCAGGAGCGGACACAGCGCCGGGCAGCGTCAGCAGCACCGCCCGCGACCACAGATCGGCCCAGCGGCGCACCGGAATCCGCTCCAGGGTGGCGCCAGGGCAGGAGGCGGCGAGTTCGGCGGCGAACCCGTCGAGCAGGGTCGCGAGGCGACGGAGCGCCGGATCGGGCAGCATCGCGGACACGACGGGCGCAGCCCCGGCCACGAGTTCGTGATCGATGGCCTGCCAGCCGGCTCGTGCCAGATCGCACAGCCAGCTACGAGCGGCGGCGTGCAGGTTGACGGCATGCTCCCCGCCGTCGCCCGGCGTGGGGCCATCGGGCTGCTCGGGCCCGGGCTGGCCGGCCCCGGGCCGTTCGACGGCAGCCTCGATCTGCTCGCTGAGCGCATCGTGCACGGAGCCCAGCAGGGCGGTACGGGCGGCGGCGAGCGCGACGAAGTGATCCTCGCCGGCGGCACCGGCCGCAGCCTTCTCGGCAGCCTCGGCGACCCGGGAAGCCAGCGGGGTCCCGGCGACGGCCTCGGCGAGCGCCGCCAGCCCGTCGGCCTGGCCGGGCTGCGGCCGCAGCAGACCGCCGACGAGGACGTCGTCGAAACCGTCCACGGCCGCGAGAGCCTCATCCAGTCCAACAATGGCGTCGGCCAGCAGATCGGCACGCATCAGGCCACCGCCCTCGTCGTCGGGAACCACTGCATCTCGGGCAACGGAGCCGTGGTCGGGCCGAGTTCGAGATAGGCCAGATGCCGCAGGAACCTGCTGAATACCTGGGCCGCGGCCGAACTGTCGCTCTGAGCGGGACGTGTGGCGGTCATCGCGCCGGTGAGGGACTGTGCGTCGGACTCCTCGGCCGCGTCCTCTATCTTGAGATACCGGGCAACACGCTCGGCCCCGTACTGCAGCACGGCCTCACCGATCAGCGCGCGAATGTGATTGCAGAACCATCCCCGAGCCCCGCCGCAGGGACGGTTGTTGTTGGTGCTGCACGCGAACGCGTACGACCCCGCCTCGACCGACGACACATACACCCGCCCGATGTCCGACCCGCTGGACACCACGCCCTGCAGCCGCCCGTCGGCCAGCTCCACGAACGGCACCTTGGCCAGCTTCCGCGGCCGCGCGGACGGCACCACTCGCGCCGTACTCGACCTCTCCCAGACCGACAACGCACCATCTCCCATGCATGCGAAGGGGGCGTTCACGCCACCTCGGCGGAACGAGATCAAATCTAGAGGCACCCACTGACAGTGCGCTTGACCTGCGAGAATGTGCGATCCACGCGCCAGGCCTAGCCTTCGATTCGCCGCGCCAACCCGTCGAGCAGGGCGTGGAGCCCGGCCTCGAAGGTCTGCTCGGGGGAAGCGGCGTACTCGGCCGCCGCCGTGGTCTCGAGGCGGGCGCGCAGGCGCGGACAACGCAGGCCGATCTCCCGAGCCTTGGCCATCGCCTGCTCCAACTGCTCCTTCGCGTCGGCCCCGTCCTTGCTGACCTTCCGAGTCAGCGCGGCGGCCGCGTTGCCGAGGACGTAGGTGAAGACGGCGGCGGCGACCCGGACCTGGCCCGCGTGAAGGTCGCCTCCTTTCTCAAGGCGGTCGAGGACGCGTTTCCGGGATGGGTGCGGGTGCAGACGTACGTGCGGAACACCGTGGTCTTCGGCGGGTCCGCTGCAGCCCTGGTGGCCGTCTCCGGCGCCTGACATCACGGCGCCGCAGCGCGCAAATGCCTCGTTAACGCCGTCAACGGTCTTAGTTCATTGCCGCGGCAACCGGCGCTGTGTACGGTGGCCGGTATGTCACAGACCCCGGCCAATCCGACGAACCCGTTGGTAACCGGTTCCGAGATCGCCCGGCTCGCGGGCGTCACCCGTGCTGCCGTCTCGAACTGGAGAAGGCGGTACGACGACTTCCCCGCACCGGCGGGGGGCGGGGCCAACAGCCCGCTGTTCGACCTGGCCGAGGTCCAGGCCTGGCTGGACAGACAGCGCAAGGGCCAGGACGTGGCCGAGGAGGTGCAGCTGTGGCAGGTGCTGCGCGGTGCGTACGGTGACGACATTCTCGGTGGACTCGCCGACATCGCGGACGCCCTCCGTTCGAGAGACGCCCGGAGCGCCGCACCGGAGCCGCTGCCCGACAAGGCGGTGAAGCTCGCCCGACACATGGCTGAGACCGGATCCCCCGGCGATGTCGTGAACGCCTTGGCGGAGCGTTTCACCGACTCCGTTCGCCGCGCGGGATCAGATTCGGTGACCTCGCCCCGAGTGGTGCGGGCCGTGTGCCATTTCGCCGGCGATCTGGCGGACCACGCCGTCGTGCTCGATCCCGCCTGCGGCATCGGTTCGCTCCTGCTCGCCGTCGGACCCGCGGACCATGGCCGGCGTTTCGGGCAGGAAGTCGACCCGCGCAGTGCTCGCTTCGCGCAGGCACGGGCCGATCTCACCGGGCGTACCGGGGTCCGGATCGAACAGGGCGACTCGCTGCGCGCCGACCACTGGCCAGATCTCAAGGCCGATCTCGTCGTATGTGATCCCCCCACCAGCGACACCGACTGGGGGCGCGAGGACCTGCTCCTCGACCCGCGCTGGGAGCTCGGCACACCTTCGCGCGCCGAGGGGGAACTCGCCTGGCTGCAGCACGCCTACGCCCACACGGCGCCCGGCGGCCGCGTGATCATGGTGATGCCCGCGTCGGTGGCGTACCGCAAGGCAGGCCGCCGTATCCGGGCCGAGCTCGTGCGCCGGGGCATTCTCACCCAGGTCACCGCACTGGCCCCGGGCACGGCCGCCGCACACCCCCTTCCGGTGCACCTGTGGCACCTGCGACGACCACGGACGCCGGACGAGGCAGCCACTACCGTGCGCATGGTCGACCTCACGGCCAACGACCCGGACGGCCCCCTGGAGCCGCGTCCCGAGCAGATCACCGAGGTCGCACAGATCGATCTGCTGGACGATCTGGTGGACCTCACCCCGGGCCGCCACGTCGAGGAGTCCCACCGCGACTACGTCACCGAATACGACACTCTGCACGCGGAGTTGGCCGAGCAGCTGCAGAGACTGAACGAGCTGCTGCCGGTCCTGGTGGCCGGGCAGGGACCGGGCACCCTCGACGGTCCCAGCGTCAGCGTCGCCGACCTGACACGGGCCGGACTCGTCGAATACGCGGACCCTGAACCGGTCTCGGTCAGCGACCAGCTCGATACGGACTTCCTCCAGGGTTTCCTGCACAGCGCCGCCAACAGCCGCCGGTCGACCAGCGCCAGCGGCACCTTCCGGTTCGACAGCAAGGGCGCCCGCATCCCCCAGATGGACCTCGCCGCACAACGCAGGTACGGGTCAGCGTTCCGCGCGCTCAGGGAGTTCGAGGAGAGGTCGCGGCGGGTCGCGGAGCTCAGCCGGCAGATCGCCGAGCTGGCGCGGGACGGCCTGAGCAACGGCGCGCTACGGCCTGCCGACTGACAGCACAGCGCCGGGCGGCTACTCCGGGCGGGGCAGGAACGGACTGGCCGCCCCGCTCCACGACACCGCGAGCGCCTCCCTGGACCGGGTGCAGGCCACGAACAGCAGACACCGCTCCCGCAGCAGATCCGACTCGTGCTGAAGGAGGTCCACCGAGGCCGGCGTGACCTCCCGGGCGAACGGCACCGCGCCGGTGGTCACACCCAGCACCGCGACACACCGGAACTCCAGGCCCTTCATGGCATGCATGGTGGCCAGCCGGACCCCGTCCGCATCAGGTCCCGGATTGTCCCTCACCCGGACGACAGGAACCCCCGCCGCGCTCAGCTTGTCGTACGCCCTGTCGAGCAGGACGTTGAACCGGGCGCAGACACCGATCTCGGCCGGGCGGATGCCCTGCCCGATCCACTCCCGCACGCGGGTCACGAGCGCCGCGATCTCCTCCTGCTCCGAGCCGTACCCGGCGACATGCGGCCTGCGGCCGTGCAGCAGCGAGCGGTAGCCGGCCAGCGTGTCGTTGCCGTCGCCGCCCAGGTCCTCCACCGTCACCGGGCTCAGCAGTCCGGTGGACCAGGTCAGGATCTCCTCGGTGCTGCGGTAGTTGAGCCGCAGCCGGTGCGTGCGCCCCGTCACCGGGATGCCGAGCGATCCGAGGGAGACCTTCGAGTCGTAGATCCGCTGGTGCGGGTCGCCCGTGATGAACAGATCGTCGCTGCCGGGAGCGACCGCGGAGCGCAGCACGCGCCACTGCGCGGGATGCAGGTCCTGCGCCTCGTCCACCACCACATGGTCATGCGTCGGCGACGAAGCCGACAGCAGCTCGGCGGCCCGGGCACACACCTTCAGATGGGTGGTCACCTTCTTCTCGCGCAGCATCGACTCGAACAGCTCGATGGCGGGCCACAGTTGCTCCCGCCTGCTCGGCAACAGCGCACTGCCCCGGCCGCGCCGGGACGCGGCACGATAGGCGTCCAGGGTGCGCAGGTCCTGGGCGAGCACGACGTGCCGGTACTCCTGGGCGAGGAACTGCTCGGTCCACGGCAGCCCCAGCCTCTTCACCACCCGCTGCCACAGCTGACGTTCGTCCCGGTCGACGATGGGGGAGGGAGCCCTGCCGTCGAGACGGGTGACGACACCATGTGCGTAGGCGTTGACCGTGGTCACGTCCACGCGCGCCAGCAGCTCCGCGTCGCCGTCCAGCAGCAGCGACAGGTTCTCGCGCAGGGAGGCGGCCAGGGCGTTGGTGTACGTGGTGAGCAGCACCCTGGTGTCCGGGGAGCGGCTGAGCAGATGCTTGACGCGGTGCAGCGCCACGACCGTCTTGCCGGTGCCTGGACCCCCGCTGACCTGGACCGGCCCGCCGTAGGACACGCGGTAGGCGACGCGCCGCTGTGACGGGTGCAGGAACACCCGCCAGGCGGCGAACGGCTTCTCCAGGATGTCGGTGAGTTCCTCCGGCCCGGTGACCAGGGTGATCCGGCTGGAGGTGTTGGCAATGGCCGCGGCCAGGCTCTCGTCCGGATCGGGTCCGGCGGCGACAGGCCGGCGGACGGCGACCACGTCGCGGTACACGTCCTCGGGACTGAACCCCTCGGCCAGATACTGCAGCACTTCGAACTGGTCCTCCGGCAACAGCGTGCCGAACGCCTCCAGTTGCGGCTTGTCGATGATCGTGCGCACCGCCCGCAGCACCTGGTCGTCGATGCCGAGCTCACGCAGAACGGTGTCCGAGTAGCGGGCGAACAACAGGGAACCGGCCGCGGCCGCGGCCTTCTCCAGCTGCGGGGTCAGCTGCTCGATGGCCACCACATTGCGGACCTCCAGCGCCCGCGTCGCGGAGTTCGTGGTGTAGAGCCGCTTGGCGGCCCAGCTGTAGGCGTCGTCGTGCCGTACGACGTTGACGAGCAGGAACACATCGCTGCCGTCGTCCGGGGCGAGGACGACACCGCGCCAGAAGTCGTTGATGCGGATGGTCCGCATCCGGGGATCACGGGCGTTCTCCACGGACTCCAGATGCAGCCCCTTGTCCGAGTGCAGCTCGGCGACGGTGAGCTGCTGGAACTTCTGCATCGCCTTGCGCACGCCGGCCTTGACGGGCTTCTCCAGGACGTCGTAGCTCTCCCAGAAACTATTGGCGAACGCAAGCTGTGGCACGGTGTGCCCTCCCCACCCCGGACGGTCACTGCGAGGCCGATCATACGCACGGGCCGCTCACCAGACGGGCGGCCACCTCTGCCACGTCGGCGAGCAGCCCGGCCGGCTCCTGGCCGAGGTCCAGGGCGTGCTGGTGGATCACGATGCCCGCATGCCGTACCCGGTGTGCGGCATGCTCGGCGTTCCCCTTCGCGTACACCAGATGTCCGTGGCGCAGCCCGAGGGCGGTGCAGTAGGCGAGCATCTGGTACAGGTCGGCCTCCGGAAACCCGCCGGGCTTCTCCGCCTTGTACTTCGCGTCGGCCACGGCACACGGACGGCGGTCCGGCCCGTAGAGGACGAAGTCCGGTCGCATGCGGATCATCCGGGCCTCGTCGAGCGTGTGCGGATCCTGGAGCCGGGCGTGGTGTCCGGAGCCGTGGAGCGCCTCACGCAGCGCGGCCGTGACGAAGTCCTCGAAGAGTTTGTTCATGTCGAACAGGAAGCCGTCGACGCGCAGTCCACCGGGGTCGTGTTCCGGCGAGGCGTTCTCCAGAACGGCCCGGGCCAGATGCAGGGCCTGGTGATAGCGCGCGTTGAGGCGGCTCGGCCGCCATTCGGGCAGCGGACGGCCCCGCACGAGTCGTCCGGCGTCCGCCAGCCGCGACCGCTGGTGCAGCAGCCTGCGGCGCACCTCGCGCGGTACGCCGGGGAGCCGCAGCAGCCGCTCCACGGCCGCCCGCAGGATGCGGTTCTCCGCGATGTCGGTGGTGAATTCGTCGTAGGTCACCTCGACCGGCAGGGTCGCCCCGAACCGGCGGCGTATCTGATCGGCCTCCCGGATCCGCCCCCGGACGACGAGCGAGGTCTCCTCGGTCACCCGGTAGCCCTGCAGCAGCCCTTGGCGCAGAGCACGGTCGACCTGCCGTTCCACGGCATGGGCGAGGGCGGGCAGCAGATCCCGGTGCTCGGCCACGTCGACCTCGCCGTCGCGCCAGGCACCGGACGGGTCCTGGCTGTACCCGAGGAGGAAGAACAGGCGGCCGATGGGCACCTTGGGCACGATGCGGACCGTCAGTGCGTCCTCATGGCCGGGCGCGGTGAGCGTGACGGCGCCGACCTTGCTGCCGGCCCGAAGGGACCAGCGGCCGGGGGAGTACGGGTCCGGTGCGGCCTCGGCGATCCGCAGGACGGCCAGCGCCCGCCCCAGGGCGTCCGGCAGCGGCAGACTCACCGCCGGTGCGTGCTCGACGAGTTCGACGACGAGCGTCACCCCAGCGACTCCCGGAGCGCCGCGAGCCCGTACCGCTTCTCGATGTCCACACCCTCGCCGTAGTGATGCTCCTCCAGCAACGGCAGGATCTTCGTCCGCCAGGTCCGCTCGAGACCGCCGTCGCGGTAGACGCCCGGCTTCATGAGGTACGACGGTCCGATACGGAAGTCGGCATCGTCGATACGGGAGTTGAGCGCGTCCAGCAGGTCCGCCGGCTCGGCGTCCTTGCCCTCCCTGGCCAGCCACCGGCGCAGCAGCCCACTCGTCGGCTCGGTGCGCGGCGACAGCTCGACGAAGGCGAACCGCCTGCGCATGGCCGTGTCGACGAGGGCGATGGACCGGTCGGCCGTGTTCATCGTCCCGATCACGAACAGGTTCGGCGGCAGCGCGAAGTCGTCGCCCGAGTACGTCAGCCGCACCGACTTGTTGCGGTACTCCAGCAGGAAGTACAGCTCACCGAAGACCTTCGCGAGGTTGGCCCGGTTGATCTCGTCGATGATCAGGAAGTGCGGGATGTGCCGGCTGCCCTCCCGGGACGCGAGGTCGGCGAGCTCACGCAGGGGACCTGCGGTGAGCCGGAAGTCGACCTTGCGGGTGTCCGGGTCCTCCTGGGGCCGGAACCCCTCGAAGAAGTCCTCGTAGGCGTACGACGGATGGAACTGCACGAGCTTCACCTGCTCGGGTCCGCCGCCCAGGAACTCGGCCAGCTTGAGAGCGAGGTAGGTCTTGCCGGTGCCGGGCGGGCCGTAGAGCACCAACTGCCGCTCGTCCCACAGCAGTTCGCGCACCTCGTCCAGCCAGGCCACGTCGTGCACGAGCAGTTCGGCGGCCAGTTCGTCCGTCGGGCGGGGCAGCTCCAGCTCGCGCCGTGCCGTCAGAGCGGGGATCTCCCCGCTGGGGTCACGGTCGGTGGCCTCGGCCTCGTCGATCAGATCCTGGTCGCTGAGACCGAGACCGTCGATGAGGTCCTTGACCACCGTGAGATCCACGACGTCGTGCTGGGCGGACAGACGCTGCTGAAGCTCCTCCGGCAGCTCGTCGTAGGCGTGCCCCTGCTCCTGCCAGTCCACCGGGCGGCGCAGATTGGACCGTCCGTCCTCGGAGTCGACCTGCTCGGCGGGGCCGGCGATCTCGCCGACGTACAGGCGCCCGCCGGAGATCGTGCACATGGTGTCGCCAGGGCGCATCCGCGCGAGGAAGGCGTGCAGGTCCTCGACCAGCTGCATCTTCTGGTTGTACGTCGCCGTCGAGGCGTAGTCCTCGTCGACGGCCGTGCGTAGCCGGTCCTTGCTGATGCCCTGCTCGATGCCCTTCCGCAGATGCCGGGCGGACAGCGAGACCAACCCTTCGGTGAGCCACAGCCGCTGGACGAGATCGAGACCGGAGACATTCGAACCGCGTACCAGCCAGGCCCGGCTGCGGCCCCACCACACCTGGTCGAGATAGTCGGCGAGCGGATGCCCGTCGGGCGACTTCCACTCCGTCCATCCGTTGGCGCTGCGGCCGACCAGGATCTCGGCGGCGGCCGACGGGGAGTTGCACTCGATGTCCCGTGTCGTCTCCAGCCAGCCCGGCCAGCGCTCGGACTCGACGAGGGCGCCCTCGCCGAGCAGCTGCTGCCGCAACCGGTACGACGACGGCATGCGCTGCGGGAACGAGGACACGACGTCCGCCCTGCCGGGGGATCCGGCCAGCACGACGAACTTCTGGCTGCCGTTGGTGCCCTTCTCCTCCAGCAGCCGCCCCCGTGCCTCCGGCCCGCCGGCCGGCAGCCGCAGCCGGAACTCCGGATAGCGCGTCGCGCCCGAGGGGCCGTCGTACGCCTCGCTCACACCCACTCCTCGTTTCGCGGAGAGCCTGCACCCTCGCTCGAGAACCCTAGGCCCTGCCGTCACCTTCCCTCCCCCGGAGGGGGGACCGAACGGCGCCCAGAGCGGTCACCAGCGCGGCGACCTCCCGAAGCCGGGCCTCGATGTCGGCCGGTGCGGGCGGCAGCTCGTAGGTGCGGTAGTGGCAGGCCGCGCTGAGCGCCGCCCATGTCGTGCGGCACCGGCGGGCGGTGTCTCCTCCCGCGTACCACTCCAGGCACAGCATGCGGTGCTTGCCGATCCGCGTCATCCGAGGGGTGATCCGCTGCCAGCAGGCGTCGAGGGACTGCTCCAGTGCCATGCGCAGCAGGATGGCGGCGGCCCGGGCACGCAGGCCCGGCGCCAGGGCCGGCACCGTCCCCGCCGGGGGCCGCAGCAGTCGTTCGGCGGCGGCGACGAGACTCTGCGCACGTGCCGTCATCGTCCACCTCCGGCGACCTGCGCACCGCCCGCGGAGAGTTCGGCCCGCACGATGGCGGTGGCCAGGTGCTTGGTCCGGGTGATCAGCGCCTTGCGGTCGTCGACCGTGGGCAGCGGGCCGTGGGTACCGGAGTTGAACGCCTCGATCAGCGGCCAGCCACCGGGCCGGATCCGCTCGACGGCGGCACGCGCGTCCCGCTTGCCGTCCCCGAGCAGGGCCAGGGCCACGTACTCCTTGGTGCGTTCCAGCGACGCGATGCGCTCCTCCACCTCGGCCAGGGCCAGTCCCTGCTCGTCACGGAGCCTGCGACGCGCCGTCGCCAGGCAGGCGACCTCCACGACCCCGCGGCACATGGCCGGCAGCACATGATCGGCCACCTCCTGCGGCACGTGCGGGTCGAGGGAGATGGCCCGGGCCTCCGCCAGCGCCTGGTCGACGGGATCGGTCACTGCCTCGACACCCACCACGGAGTCCGTCTGGCGGGTGACCCGCAGGACCGTGGCAGGGATACCGAGGTGCGTGATGGCCTGCTGCAGCCGCGTGTCATGCGTGAAGACGATCACCTGGCGGTCCCTGGCACAGGCGTCGAGCACCCGGGCCAGTCCCTCGACCTTCGCCGGGTCCATGGACTGCACAGGATCGTCGATCACGAGGAATCCGAACGGGCTGCCGTCGTGCGTGGCACGCGGCAGGAACAACGACAGTGCCAGTGAATGCAGTTCGCCTTGGCTCATCACGCTGTAGGCGGGCGCCGTCATGTCGTCGACGGTCACATCCAGCTCGACCCGGCCCCGACCGGGCGTGCCGGCCAGCGTCACGGACCCCAGCGTGACACTGCTGTGCTCGCACAGCCGCTGCCACACCTCCTGCGACTGCTCGGCGAAGGGCCGCAGCCGCTCGTCCCGCAGCTCGTTGATGATTGACCGCAGCCACGCGCGTGCCTTGGTCGCCTGCGGCTTACGGGCACGCGCGTCCGCGGCGGCCTCCGCCACGCCCAGCCAGCCGGTGAGCCGGACGGCCATCGGCTGCCACGCGCCGTCGTGCTCGGCGAGCTGCCGTGCCGACTCCTCCCGCACCTGCCGGCACGCCTCGTCCAGGGCGCGAGCCGTCCTCTCCACCCGCTCGGCGAGCTCGCGCACGTCGGTGATGCCGCGGCACAGCGCCCAGTCCCGCCACAGGGCCGCCAGCGGAGACTGCTCGCCCTGGAGCCACACCGGAACGGGCTGGATCACATCGTGCAGGGCCCGCCGTGCCGCGGTCACTGCCTGCCGCGCGGACTCCGCCTCGGCCGCCTCGCCCTGCAGCCGTTCCACCTCCGCGCGGGCCCGCTCCGCCCAGGCCCGGTCGAGCTGCCCGGTACTGCCGCACACGGGGCAGTCGGCGGACTGCGCGCGCCGCCGGTGATCGAGCGCCGCCTCCAGCAGCTGCGCCAGACGGCGGGCGTTCTCGGCGTCGCCGTACCTGGCCTCCTCCTCACGCGCCGCGGCTTCACGCAGCCGCGTGAGCGCGACTGACACGTCCTTGAGGTCGGGCCCGGTGAGGCTCGCCTGCTGCCGCAGCCGTACGAGTTCCGCCTCGGCGGCCGGTGAACGCCGGGACAGCAGCGCCCGCACCCCGTCGAGGTCGGCCCGGGTACCGGAGAGGGCCTGGGTGGCCTCCCGGGCCCGGGGATCGTCGAGCGCGGCCAGCGCCTCGAGCAGTTGCTCCGTGCACTCCTTCTCGAGCTTGACCGCCTTCTCGCACGCGCTCGCGGTGTCCTTGACCCGGGTGTCGAGTTCGGCGAGCAGCTCCAGTCCGAGCAGCTTGAAGAACGCGTCGTGCAGATCGCCGAGCGTTCCGTTGATCACCGAACCGAGTTCGCTGTACGGCAGGAAGGGGCGGGCCAGATCGAGTGCGTCGGCGTCGAGAACCCCCTCCAGCTGCCGCTCGGATCCGTCCGCCGCCTCGATGCGGGTGCGGGCCTCGTCGACCTTGCCCCCGTACCAGGTGCGCCGCACGGTGACCGGGTCCCCGCCGTCGCCGAGGGAGAGCTCGACGGATACCTCGGGCTTGACGTCGGGGCTGTGCAGGTTGCGCCAGCCCTGCTTCCAGTCACCGGCCCGGCGTCCCTCCCAGCGGGAGTTACGCCCGGTGAGAGCGGTCTCCGCGGCCTCGGCGAAGCTCGACTTGCCCGACCCGTTGGGTCCGGTGACGACCACCAGGCCCGGTCCCGGCGGGAGTCGGAGCGTGGTACGCGGCCCGATGCCGCGCCAGCCGGCCGCGGTGATGGACCGCAGCTGCACGGGACCGGCCCGCCCTTTGCCGTTCCTGACCTGCTCCTCCGGGAGCAGCTCACGCAACAGGGCCTGGGTTTCGGCCGCGAGCCCCGAACGCTCCAGGCGCGGAGAAGCTCCCGTACGGAGGGCGGGGTGTGGCCGGGGTCGGTAGCGGAACGGGGCTGCGGCACGTCGGTCATGGAGTGCTCCAGGGACGGGGTCGGCGTGGTGTGCACCGACACGAGTTGAGCGAATGCGTGTCTCTAATCAGCATGATGCGCAACGTTAGCACTGTCAACAGATTCACGAAAGACGGCCCACTCGTATCTGTGTACGGATGTATCTGTGCGTCGGCAGCGGTGCGACGCGGGGTGGCTGAAATCGCTTCTGTGGCAGCGGCGACCCATTCCCCTAGGCTGCACATTTGCGAGGGCAACTCGCAGTGCGACGGGGGTATTTGGGTGTCGTTCATGATGGTTGCCGCAGCCGTCTACGGCGTGGGGCAGTTATGCGTGGTGTCGTGGCCCACGCGGTCCGTACGTCTGTCCACGGTTCTCCTGGCCATGGCCGCCGGGATGTTCGCGTGCGGAACGGCCGCCGGGCTGCTTGAACTGACCTACACGAGAGTCTTCGCGGCGCAGACTGGTCGATCTATGGCGCAGGTCGTCAGCACCACCAGTCACACCGTGGCGCCGTGGGTGGAGGAACTGGTCAAGGCGACTCCGCTCGTGCTGGCCGGTGTGTACGCGAAGGTTCGGCGGCAGTGGGGCGTCACCGACTTCGTGCTGGTGGGCTCGGCCCTGGGCGCCGGATTCGGACTCTTGGAGGCGCTGCTGCGGTACTCACTGGACGCTGACCGGGCCATCGCCCGACCGGACGGCGGCTGGACCATCCCGGACAGCCTCTCGGCACCGTACATACCGGGTCCCGGCCAGGTGTTCACCGCCTGGCTTCCCGCGCCCTCCGATTCACTCGAACTCGGCCATTCCAGCCCGACCGCGACAGCCACCTTCTCCCACCTCGTGTGGACGGCCCTCGCCGGCCTGGGTGTCGGTCTGCTGTGGCGTCTGCCCCGCTGGGCGAAACCGGTCGCTGTTGTGCCGGTGACTCTCGCGGTAGCCCACCACACCCTGAACAACTACGTCGCCGAGAACGGCCGCCGTGAACCGCAGCGAGAGTGGCTGGAGGACATCGACAACGGCCTGTGGCTCATCTCTCTGGCGACGCTCGCGCTCGCCATGCTGATCGACCTGCGCCATGTCAGGCGCGGCAAGCGGAACATGCCGGACGTCCTGCTGGGGTCCGAGCGTAGCGACGGTGACAGCATCGCCGCGGTCACCCGCTACGCCGCCTGGCGCCTTCCGTGGAGCCTGCTGATCGCGCTCCGCTTCGTGCGTTTGCGCAGATCGCTCTACTACTCCTACGCGGCTCACCCGACCGCCTCCGGCATCGAGCCACTTCGGAATTCCGTCGCCGAGATCGCGCGGCGCATCAACGCCACCGACCACGAACGACCCTGGCGCACAGTCGATAGACGAGCGCACGTGAGGGCCGCGCGGGCAGCGGCGCGTAGTCCACGCCGATGGCTGATCCTTGTACCTTGCCTGCTCGCACTCCCTTCCGTTCTGTTCCTCGGAGCCGGTTCCTTCAAGTCCACTGTGGGACTTCAGGACTTCTTCGCCAGTGTGGCAGGGGCGAAGCTGCTCATGGGATGCGCGGTCGCCGCCCTGGCATGGATCGCCTGGCAGCTGGTGCTCCTGGCGCGGACATGGCGCCGGACGGCCGCCCAACCGCTGGGCGAACAACTCGCCCAGCACCGCCTTCGTTTCGGAACAGCCGTGGGCTCCGCGACAACAGGCCTGTTGTTGCTATGGCGGGGCCTGGGCGACGCAGGACCCGACGGGCGAGCCATTCCAGCGGCCCACCTCCTGGAGGCACTCGACCGGTTTCTCGTGTATCTGGGCTTCGCACTGGTCTTGCTGTCGTTGCTGGCGCTCTTCCCGCCAGCGGCAGGCCTCGCGTTCGCCGGCGGGGGCGCCGCCGCCGGCGTGACCGCCGCCCAGGCCGCGCTCGCGGCACGGCTCGGTCTCGCGGGTATCGCGCTCCTGGCGGTGAGTGCCGGCGGCTCCTCGATGGATCCACCAGGCGAGCAGGAGGCGTCGCCCGGTCCGCAGAAACCCGGCTCGACGGATCCCGTGCAGTCGCAGAAGGTGGGAGCCGCACGGGAGGAGAAGGTCGCCGAGCTGACCGGCGGGACAGTGCCCTCGGGTGCCCCGGGCAAGCCCGGGCTGAAGGTGACCAAACCCGGTGCGGGGACGACGGACGTGGACGTGATCGGAGCGGACGGTTCGTTCATCGCCGTGGGCGGGCCGGCCAAGGCGAGGAATCTCGCCAAGTTCGGTGAGAAGCTCCACATTCTCAAGTACGCGGCCGAGCAGCGGGGCGTACGGGCTCAGGTATATCTGGAAGAGGGCACACCGGATTCGGCACTCGCGCTGGCCAGGAAGGTTCTGGGTGATGCGAACGTGCACACGTTCACGAGGTGACAGGGATGAGTGACGGATTCTTCTACTGGTACAGCGAGCCGCATGACAAGCGCGGTGTCGAGCGCCTCCTCCATGCCCTCGAGGCGTACGGCGTCCACCTCGCCCACCCCACGTCGCATGCCATCACCACCATCACCGACGGCCCCGACTCCTGGGGTGAGCAACTCCCCGTGGAACGTGGCGAACTGGTCGAGCTCCTCACGCTGACGGACCGGCCCGAGGTCAACTTCCAGTTGTGGCTGAACGAGGAGACCGACATGTTCACCAGATTCCGTCGTCTGGGCGCGGGACGGGTCGTAATCGAGTTCGGCCTGGACGGGATGTCGCCTGCGGAGCAGGAGAGGGCGATCCGCGCGGCCTCACATGCCGTCAGTGCCGACCGGGACAGGACATGGGGGCTGGTCATCGACCGTCGCGGGCTGACGGAAGAGACAGACTGGGACAGGGTGATGCAGGGCGGGCAGGTGTTGCTGCCGCGCTTGCCCGACCTTCTGGGGGTCAGGCCGGAGGTGGCGACGGCGCACTCTCAGCTGAGCGCGACTCGGGGCGAGATGGAGCCGCCATTGGTGGTTTTCCGGGGCGACGGCAGCGAGACGGTGGACAGGTAGGTGGTTGTCTCCACGCCTGCCTGCTGGTCGGTGAAGCCCCGGCCAACCTCTGACCTACGCTGTCGGGATGTTCGGCAGGCGCAGAGCTCGTAAGGAGCAGGGGCGGCAGGAGGCCCTGGCGGCACGGATCAGGTCCTGCGACGCCGGAACCCGGGTCGCCGCGGCGGCGGAGATCGCGCAGGTCCGGGATCAGGCCTGGGCCGTACGGGAGCCGGCGCACGCACTGGACCGGGAGCCGGTACCGGATGTGTTCCCCGACATCGTCGGGTCCTTCTGTGACGCGCTGTGCCGGGATCGGTTCCTGCGTGAACGTGTCGAGCACATGCTCGCCGCCGGCCTGACAGCGAGCCGGCGGCCTTGGTGCGGGCCTGGACGGCGTTCCTCGCGGAGTGCGGCGGGGGCACAGCTCTGGAGACGGCCGACGACGATCTGGTGGAGGACGTCCGAAACTCACTTCGGCACCTGCGCGGGCAGGGCTTTCGATATGACCGACTGGAGCGTATGCGTCCCGAGTCCTTCCCGTACTCCCTGACGCTCAGTACGACGCTGGCGCTGGTGCATGGAGTCGTACGGCGCAACGTCGCACTGTCCGCCGCAGAGGAAGCGCGCGTGCGCGAGGACATACGGGCGGCCTTGGAATCGGCCCTGTCGCATCCCGCCGGCAGTGATGAGCGCGCGGAGGTACTCGTCCCCCTGGCCCTGCGGCCCGGGGAGGAGTCCTTCACGGACCGAGCCCTGGCCGGGCTGCGCATCGATGAGGCCCTCGCGCAGTGCAGGGCACACGGCGATTCGCGAGACCGTCGAGCGTCTGTGCGTACCCGGCCAGGAGCCGTACACGCTCGGCATGGCACTGTCCTGCTACTCCGCACTCCATGCCGATCGACCGCTCGAGAACCCGCCTGTGGAGCTGTTCCTCACGTTCCTGCGCCACGACGACGCGCTGGTGCGAGCCGCTGCCGCCTCCGGACTGAACACCGTGGGAGCGGGCGTGCCTGAGGAGGGCCGCGTCGTGAACGCCTTGACCGCGGTGCTGGAAGACGATCCCGACCCCGAAGTGGTGTTCTGTGCCGCGTCCGCGCTGTCTCACATCCGTTGCGCCGACGCCGCCAACTCCCGCCTGGCCGCGCGGGCCTTGGCACGCCACGCCGCATCGAGCGCCCCGCGTGTGCGCGCCGCGAGCGTGGAGGGAGCCCTGCTCCGAGACGAGCCCGATGCTCACCGCCGGCTGACCGCCGAACTGCACAGACCGGACGTGGAAGGGGTGTTCGTCTCCGTCGCGGGCGGCTACGCGAGCCACCGCGAGGCCGATCTTCCCGACGCCCAGCGCACCGAGCTGATCGAACTGCTCGAGCGTCTGCGCGAGGAAGGGTGGGCGCACCGGCCACGCGAAGACGACGACTCCTCGGACGCCGACTTCCGGGCGGGCGAGCTGGAGCGGGCGCAGGAGGCGTTGCGTACCTTCGCGTCACGGCGTTCGTGACGCTCACAGCGACAGGGTTCCATGGCACGTGAATGCGTTGACGCCGCTAACAGGCTGCCTTATCGTGCTGTGTGAGCGTGATTCTGCTGTCGGTGCGTAAGCATGTTCGACCAAACCGCCGCCGCCCCTGCAAAGTGACGAAAGTGCCACCGGAACACGCCATACGGGCATAGTCTTCGGGAATTACCGCACCCTGGGCTGGGGAGGCCCAGAGTGGGGGAGGTGTCATGGGTGGGGACCTGTTTGTGTCAGCAATTGCCGGCGGCCACGACGAGCCAGAGCCACGAGAGCGTCGTGACGCGGCGGACGTGCCTGATCCGTATGGTGAACGGGCCCTGCTGACCCCTGTCATGACGAGGGGGTACGACTTTGTACCCGAGGACGAGCGGGATCGGCTTCTACGCTATCTCGCGGCGGTCGTCGCAGCCCGCCCCGCGCCGGTCCACACCACTGTCGCTTTCAACGCCGTGTACTTCGGCTACGACCTCGGGGGCGACGGCTATGGCAGCAGTCCACTGCGGCTCGACGACTTCCCTGAGATCACCTTCGGCGAGTGCGTTCCTGCGCTCCCCGTCGGTGCCATGGTGTGCATCGCCACCGGATCGGACCCTCTCTACGCCGAGATCGTCTACCGGGAAGGCGCCCATCCGGAACTGGGCGCCCTGGGCGACGTACCGGCCTGGGTGTCGGGGGCTCCCGTGGGTGCGGTAGGACCGGGCCGGCCGGGGGACGGCACCGCTCGCCGGAGGGAACTCCTGGTCCCCGACCTGCACGCCTTCGGGCCCGCCCTGAGCCTGTCACCGGCGCAGCTCCACCGCTTACGCACGCGCCGGCGCTGGATCAACGAGGACGGTCATGTCGTCGTCGATGTCTGCTACCCGTCCCGGGAGGCGTCCCGGAGCGATGACCTGACCGCCTACGCCGACCATCTGCTGACGACGGCGCGGGAGCAACTGCTCAGTCCGTTCGTGCCGGTCTCGCTGGCCGAACTGGTCGGCAGTACAAGGGACGACGACCTGCGGGCCGGTCTTCTCGGCCTTCTCGACACCGTCCGCGGTGTCCTCCTCGCCGGCGACGAGCTGCGCATGTGGGGGCACTACGCCATGACCCGTGCCTCTCTCTCGGAATGCTGGCGCGACACCGGGCCCCTGGGCGGTGACGATCTCCGTTGCCTCGCGGCGGCCGTGGAGCGTGCGGCGAACCCGGCCAAGCGGCGCTATGGCCTCACCTCCCCCGTCACTGCGTACACGGCGGTCGGGCCGCGGCTGCGCGCGTTTCCCGGGGCGGCCGAACGACTCAGGGGAGTGGGCTATGCGGCTGCGGTGTGCCGGGCCAATGTGACCCTCGCCGATGTCGTCCAACGAGACAGTGAGCAGGGACTGTTCGGCAACGGCTCCCGTGTCACACTCGACGACGCCTTCGAAGGCGGCGGCGTGTGGCGGACCCACCATCCCGGCGAGACGGAACCCGCCGGGAACCCCTTGATCCCGGCGGGCCGCGGCTGGGCGTCGACGACCGGCGAGACATCCGATGCGGACGCGATGCCGGAGGCCGAGCCGGCATCGGAACAGATGCTGGAGCCGGTCGATCTTCCTCTGGCCGATGACGCCTTGCTCGGCCCCGCTGAGCTGCTGCGGCCGGACGCGGAGAGCATCGCCTGGCGGGCACCCTTGCGGCTGGCCCATCTCAGGCACGGCCGGCTCCCGCTGCACCCGGACGCGGCAGCCGCCCTGCACCGGTCACATGGCCGCCGATGCTCGGTACACCTCGAACTGTCGCACCACGGTGCGGTGCTGGCAGCGTCCGAGGCGGTTCAGGCCGTCACCGCCGAACTCGATGACACCGCAGGTCACTTGGCCGGTGTCGCCTGGCCTGAATCCTTCTTCCCGGGGCTGATGCTCGAGGTCTCCTGGCCGCGAGGCGGCCTGGTGATCCGCGTGGCCACGACCCGGCTCCAGGAGCCGGTGCGGGACGGTGATCGTCTGATCGGCCACTGCTTCGACCCTCGTGTCCTGACCAGAGAAGGCGCGCCCGGCAGCGACCGTCACGGCGACACGGCGGCCGGGCTGGGACCACGGCAGTTGGTGATGCGGACGGTACGCCGATGCGGTCTGCTCACCCTGGACGGCCATGCCCTCATGGACCGGTCCGTCCTGTCGCGTGCCGTGTACGGACACCGGCCGGCGGCGGCACAGACAGCCGCACTGGAGACAGCGGTCGTGGAACTGCTCGCGGAAGGGCTCCTGGAACCGGCGCTGGGCAGCCTCGACATCTGGGGCCGGCCACACTTCCCGGCCCGCACGGGGGAGCGGGCCATTCCACTGATCGGCTATCGCCCTGCCTGGCCGCGGGTGATAAGCCCGTGGGGCGGGACAGACCCGGGCGGCGGGGCACTTCGCGGTATCCAGTTCGTCCCCGGCCATCTGCGCCGCCTGCGGCCCGGCTGCTCCCCCAGCCACGCTCAGCGCGTGGCCTTCCGGGAGTACTGCCGCAGGCTCGGCAAGGCGGACGGCTGGGAACTGCCCGAGGGCTACACGTTCGTCACCGAGCACACGCGCGGCCGCTGAGCCGGACACGGCTCCCGAGCTGAGCTGATCCCGCACCACCGCACACCTGTCACAGAACGGAGTACGCGTACATGGAGGACCGCTACAGCGTCGTTGCGGAACCGCCTCTGTCCCCGCCCGGTGTCTCGGTCGAGCATCTCGAGCGCCTGGCCGCCGCCCTCAACAGCGTGGAAGACCCGGCCACCGCTCTGCACGACCTCACCGTCGACATGGTCGAACTCGCCTTCAACTCCCTGCCGCACAAGACCCGGCAGGAGCTGCTGCGCAGACTGGGCATCCGCATAGCAGCCCCTCGCCGCGCGGGCAGCGCCCTGTGCCGGGACGTACTGTGCCGACTGCGTCGCGAGGCAGCGCAGCAGCCGCGTACGCGCGGGGTCAGGGACCTCACCTCCACCGTGATGAACCAGGTGGTCAGGTTTGTCTTCGCGCCGGACGGCGAGACGGTGCCCGACCCGGTGTCCCGGTGGGGAGCGACACTTGTCCGGGCCACGGTGTTCGCCTGGTGCAACGCTTCCGTCGCCGACGCTCACATCATCGCCTGGGCGGCGGACCAGGACTGGTTCGCGGGGACGGCCGAGGACAAGGGGAGCGAACAACTCGCCGCTGTCGGGGACGCGGCGCGGTCCGTGAAGGCGGCGTACCCGGGATTCAGGCCTGGTGCGGCGGAGGCCACGCCGTCGACGAAGGACGAGAATCCGCGTGGGCGCACCGCCGCGGACGAGCAGATCGCCAGCGTTTCCGCGCATGCCGGAACCGAGGAGGTCACGGAACCGGAGGCGGCCTGTCGTGAGCTGGAGGGGGCTCTGGACCGCGCCCGGCATGCCGCGGAGAGCGTGACCGGCGCGATCACGGACGGCCGGGCTCCGCAGGACGCGGATGTGGCTGTCCTGAGCGCGCTGAGCGGATACTTCGACAGCGCGGAGGCGGCGTTCCGTGCGGCGGGTATCGAGGGGGTACGACGCCGCTTGGCGGACATGACGCGAGCCGCACACGCGTACCGTACGACGCACGCACGCGACCTGAAGGCACGCGAAGCGGTCGAGACCATGCTGCATGTCACGTGCCGGCCGGACAGTCCTGTGGCGCCCGCTGCCGAGGCCGTACGGGGTGTGGCCCGAAGACTGCTGGACACCGCGGTGTGGGACCGCCCGCAGCGTGAGGAGAGTGACGCGCTTGCCGCGCTGGCCCGGCTCATCCGGCTGGGACGGCAGGCGGACGCCGCGGCGGAGATCCTCGCTCTGCAGCAGGAGGTCACCACGGTGCTGCCCGAGTGCGCCGTCGCTGCGGTGATGCCGCACGAACTGACGTTGCCGCAGGCGGAGGGCACGGCCGATGAGAACGGCGAGGCAACGAACGTGGTGGCGACCGGCCCGTCCGATCCCGCCGCCGCGCCCATGACGGACGCCGTTGCCCCTTCGCCGGTTCAGACCGAGCAGGGCACGGGGCCGGAGACCACCGGGCCTGCCGCCGAAGACCGGGAGTTCCAGCCCGTCCCGGACCCGGGCAGCAGCGCGCCCGCCCTGACGACGGCCCGTCCCGCCGTCGGTGACCCGGCACAGCCCACTGCGACGGAGGCGGAAACCGAGACAGAGCTGGTCCCGGAGCCCGCGCACACGGTCGAGCCCTCCACGCCGGGCGAGGAGACTGCACCTTCCCTGACATCGGCCCAAGCCACGCCGCCCGTCCCCAAGACCGTTCCCGCCGTCTCCGCCGCGGACGACGAGGGGCAGGGTGAGGATCCCGTCGCGTCCGCGGCCGAGCAGGCCTTGGCGCAGCTCATCGCGGAGCGCCGCTTCGGACTGGCCCATCACGTGGCGAAGGCCGCCCATCGCCCCGCGCCGCAGGTCGCGGCGCTCCGCCTGGCCGGTGCCGCAGCGCTGCTCACCTCCGGTGACAGCCAGGGCGCCCGGCTCACCATGGACCTGCTCCAGCAGTACGGCGGATACGCGGGCCGGGAGGCGGAGGACTGTGCACTGCTTCTGCTGCCCGCCCTGCTGCGCACAGCGTTGATCACCGGCGACCACACGGCGGGCGCCCAGCTCAAGGCTCTGGTGCCCCGGCTGCCGGACCGCCTCGCTGAGGCCGCCGCCTCGGTGGCCGACCGCGCTCTCAGCGGCGCCCTGCTGATCGCCTCCCCACTGAACGTCTTCGCCGACGTGTCCAGGACGGAGGCCCGGCTGCGCGAGCTGCGGGACCATTCCCGTGCCCTGCTGGCGCCGCCGAGGCTGCGCTTCGCACGGGCGACGGAGATCGCGAAGCACTGGCTGGCTCCGGACAAGGGAATGCTCGGATCGCTGCTCACGACCGTGGCCGACGACCACCGCGACGCGGTGCCGCAGGTGCGGGAGAAGGCCGAACGCCTGTCGAAGCTGAGCGAGATCAACAACGAGATCGACCGCATGGACCGCAAGTACCGCTCGGCCAGCGGCAAACCGCTCCAGGGCTCCGGACGGCAGGATCTGGTGCATCTCGTGGAACGCGTGGTCAGCCTGGTCAAGGAGTGGTGCCTGGCCGTCGACAGCATCCGGCGCGGCGACCGGTCCGACGGCAGCAGGGCGGTCAAGGAGATCTCCTCCTTGCGTCACTCTCTGCTGGCGGGCAGGGAGGCCGTGCTCGCGGAGCTGGAGCAGATGGGCCGTCGCTCGGGCGCTGTCTCCGCCGCGACGGCATGGGCGGCCCGTGACGCTGTGGAGGAACTGTTCGCTCTGCTGGCCGGTGACACCGCCGCCGCCCGCACCGGCGGCTCGGTCGACCCCGAACTGCTCCTGGACGCGGAGCTGCTGAAGGTGTGCGACACCCGCGCCGAGCAGCCGCCGCTCGGCCGGCTGCTCGCAGCGGTCGACCGCGACTGGCAGGACGCCCTCGCCGAGCGGCTCGACCATGACGCGTTCGCCGCGGCCCGCACCATCGCGGACCTGGCCGGACGCGGGCTGCTGCCCGCCGTGCAGCCGGGGACGTTCACCCCGCCCGCGCCGGCCGAGATCGATGAGCGGGAGACCCGCAGGCGCACGGAGCTGCGCCGTGTGCACGACGAACTCGTCGCCGAGCTGCACCGTGCCCAGGCCGACGGAGCCGTGACCGACGACCAGGACCTGCGCCTCCAGGCGCTGCTGGCCGGCGCCCGCGACCAGCTCGACGGCCCTGGCAGCCACGACCTGATGGACGTACGGCGGGCGCTCGACACCGTACGCGGTGACCTGCCCGCCTACCGGCAGCAGGCCGCCGACCGGATCCGGGCCCGGCTCGACGCCCTCGACCTTCCGGAAGAGGAACGGGCCCAGGTCCTGCGGCACCTGGACACCGGCGGCCTGCCCACCGCAGCCGACCTGGTGTACTTCCTGGAGATCGGAGAACAGGTCCCGGAGATCGACGGTGGCGAGTCGCACCTGACCGATTTCTTCCCGACGGTGCCCGACGGTCTGCCGAAGGGCATCGACCGCGACCTGGTCGAGCTGGTCCGGGCCGCCGGCAAGCACCCCACGCTGCCCGTCCTGGACTACAGCTCGCTGTCCACCGACGAGGCGGCGCTGGCGGCCGACGCGCTCGACGAGTGGCGGATCCTGGCCGCGGCCGAGCCGAACGACCGGCTCGAGGTCTCCGCCAAGCGGCAGCTCCTGCCCGCCCTCAAGCTCCTCGGCTACGACGCCAAGAGCGCCAGGCCACTCGATGAGCGGACGCATCGCGGTCGCCGTCGCGAGCACCGTCTGTTCGAGCTGACCGATGTGGAGATCAACGGCAGGGCGAAGGCGCCCGCGTTCGGTTCGCAGATCAGGGAGCAGGGCGGCACGCTGCGGGTGCTGATGGTCTGGGGCCGGCCGCCCGCCGAGTTCGTCATGAGCCTGGCGGAGCCCGACACCAGCGGATCGAGTCTCCTGGTCGCCTACTTCGGCACGCTCAGCCGCGAGCACCGCGCCGAGCTCGCCGCCGGAGCCGGCCGGCTGCAGCCGCTGCTGGTCGTCGACGACGCCGCCCTCGCCTATCTCGCCGCACGAGGAAACCGCCAGGCCAGCACCGCCACCCAGACGCTGCTGCCGTTCTCCGGCGTCAATCCCTACATCCGGGAGAAGCGCGGCCGGATCGGCGGCGAGATGTTCTACGGCCGTGACGCCGAACGCAAGAGCATCATCGACCCGCGCGGCACCCAGGTCATCTTCGGCGGCCGCGGCCTGGGCAAGTCGGCACTGCTGGCCGATGCCGGGGAGCGGTTCATGGAGCAGCGTCCGGGCTACCACCAGGCGGTGTACGTGAACCTCGACCAGGAGAACATCGGCAAGGGCAGCGCACTGGGCCCGGAGATGCTGTGGAGCGTCCTGGACCGGGAGCTGGCCGCGGTGCAGGTGACGCCGGACCGGCCGCAGGGGCGAAAGTCGGGCAAGGATGTGTCCGACCGGGTCCGCACGGCCATTCGCACGTGGCTCGACGGGGACTCCCGTCGTCGCCTGCTGATCCTGCTCGACGAGTGCGACCAGTTCTTCGAGGCGGATGCCCCCCGCTTCGACCAGACGAAGAAACTCAAGGGCCTCGGCTCGGACACCAAGGACCACGCCAAGGTCGTGTTCGCCGGTCTGCACTCCGTGCAGCGGTTCTCCAAGCTGGCGAGCAACGGCCCGTTCGGCCACCTCGCGCAGACCCCGAAGGTGATCGGTCCGCTCGCTCCCCAGTTCGCCGCCGAACTGCTCGTCGAGCCGATGCGGGCACTCGGCTTCGAGTTCGGCGATCTGGACCTCGTCAACCGGGTGCTCGGCTACTGCTCCTACCAGCCCTTCCTGCTGCAGATGTTCGGGCACCGGCTGGTCGAGGTGATGCACCGCAAGCGGGCGCGGCGCGGAGCGGAAGGACCCCCGTACACGGTGGAGCTCGCCGACATCGAGATCGTGGAGTCGGACTCCGGCCTCAGGGAGAGCATCTCGGCGGCCTTCAAGGACACGCTGAGCCTCGACCACCGCTACGACGTGATCGCCAATGTGCTGGCGCACCACGCCCGCCATCACGGACTGGAGGTGCGGCTGAGCGACACCGAACTGCGCGAGGAGTGCGAGACGTTCTGGCGCAAGGGCTTCGAGCAGCTCGACACCGAGGGCTTCCGCGCCTATCTGTCCGAGATGGTGGGACTCGGCATCCTCGCCCCCAACCACGACGGCCAGGGCTGGCACCTGCGCGGTCCCAACGCGCTGCGCATGATCGGCACCTCGCACGAGGTGGAAGCCCGCCTGCTCCGTGCGGAGCGGGACTACAAGCTGCAGGAGAGCATCGTGCAGGAGGGCCGCCCCGAACTGCCCGACGGCCGGCCCGCCCCGCTCAGCATCACGCAGCTGGACGATCTGCTCGGCGAGCGGGCCAACCAGACGAGGGTCGTCCTCGGCACCGATGCCACCGGCGTCAAGGATGTCGCCGACACCCTGCGTACCATCGCCGGGCGCATCGCCGACTGGCAACTGCCGGCTGTCGGCAAGCCCAGTGTCTACAAGCAGGAACTCGTCGGCGGACGCCCACGGGAACGGCGGGTCGTCATCAGCGATTTCGTCAACTACCGCGATCCGGTACGGCCCGAGACCTGCCGTGAGGCCGTCGACCTCGCCGAGAACCTGCTGCCCCACACCCCGGGGGTGACCCGCGCGGTCGTCCTCGTCACCGATCCGGCCCAGCTCGCCCTGTGGCGATCGCTGCTGATGGGTACGGAACAGACCTCGGCCGCCCCCGTGGTGCTGCGCCGCCACGATCAGCGCAGCCTGCGCGGCTGGGCGCAGCGTGTGGAGATGTTCCACACGGAGGACCGCCTGGACCGCCTCCATGAGCTGACCGGCGGCTGGCCGCTGCTGGTCGGACGGGCGCACCGTCTGCACACCGAACTGGAGGACCCTGACGAGGTGCTGCGCCGCCTGGCGGGCCTGCGCACGGACCGGGCCGAGGCCGCCGCGTTCGTCGAGGCGACCGGTGTGTACGCGGATCCGCTGCTCGCCACCGCGTACCGGGCGCTCGCGGCGGAGTTCGAGGAGGGACCGTTCGACATCGAGGCGGCCGTCACCGCCGTCGTGCTGCGGGCGGGAGTCGACGACGAGGACGAGGCCCGATGGCTCGTCGCCTGCCTCGACGCCCTCCAGGTCTTCGACCGCGAGGACACTCACGTGCGTCTGGAGACGGTTCTCCGTGAGTGCGTGGGGCTGCACGGGTGAGAGCAGCGACGACACGTGAACCGCGAGCGGCGACAGCCACAGCCCTGACGGTGGCGGCACAGCGGTCGCGGTTCACGGCCGCTCGGTACGACGCCAGCCGATACCGTGTTGCGATTTTCGCAACTAGCTCGTACGGTAAATTCATGAGCGAGTCCGTGATCGATCGTGTACGCAGTGTCATGGCAGCGGCGTCGGTCAACCAGGCGGCGTTCGCCGAAGCGATCGGGCTGACGTCCGACAAACTCTCCAAGTCCCTGGCCGGCGTCCGCAGGTTCACGTCGTACGACCTGGCCCGGATCGCGGAGTTCGGCCACACCACGGTGGACTGGCTGCTGACCGGGCGGGAACCGCAGCGCCCCTCCTTCGCGGCGCGCACGAGCGTACCGACAGTCGATGAGCGGGGCCGCGACAGGCTGAGCGAACTGATCGAGCGCTTCACCACGGCGTACGAAGTGATCGATCTCCTCGGTCTGTCGCCCGAGCTGCCGGAGCTGCCGACTGTACGGGCAGACCTCAAGCGCTACGTCGACCAGGGCGTGGCCCTGGCTGACGACGCCCTGGCCAGGCTCAGGGGCGAGGGGGCGCCGGCCATCGGCGAACTGGGCACTGCCGATCTGCTCCAGCTCGCAGAGCGCGCCTTCGGCGTGGACGTCGCGAAAGTCGGCCTGCCCGACGGACTCGACGGCGCCGCCTGGCAGGCCGACGGATTCCGGCTGGTGATGCTCGCCCTGACCGACGTACCCACTCGTCAGCGCTTCACGCTCGCCCACGAACTCGGCCACATCTTGGCGCGAGATGCCCAGGATCTGCTGACAGAGACGCATCTGTCCCCTGGACATCAGAAGGACCTGACCGAGGTACGCGCCAACGTGTTCGCCGCCAACCTCCTGATGCCGAGGGACGAGATCGTCGCAGCGGTGCAGAACAGCGAACTCACCGACGAACGACTCACCCAGCTGGTCGTGCGATTCGAGGTATCGCCCAGCGCTCTCGCGGCCCGGCTCGGCCAACTCCGTGCCATCACCTCGGAGTCCGCGAACAGACTCCGTGGAATGACCACGCAGGACTGCCACTGGCTGGCGGGCCAGAGTGACCTGTACGAAGCGCGTAAGACGTGGTCACAGACCAAGCGTCTCCCCTACCGGCCGGCCCTGCTCCTCTACGAGGCGTATCTGGCCGGCGACACCACCCTGCGTCCGCTGGCCGCGTACACCGGCCTGGACGTCGACACAGTTCGCGGCAGGCTCGAACCCGAACCGGTCCCGCCGGGCGTGGAGTCCTCCAGCACGGGTGCCGACGAAGGGGACCTGGTCTTCCAGCCATGACGCGCCATTGCTGGTTTCCCGACAACACGGTGCTGTGCAACTTCGCGGTCGTCGACCGCCTGAGTCTGCTGGAGAAGGTTCTCGACGGTCGCGGCCGTTGGACACAGGCGGTCGCGGCAGAAGCGGCGCAGTCGAAGCAGTACTGGCCGAGACTGAGCCAGGTGATCGACGGCGGATGGCTCGGCGACCCGATCGAGATCGACGACCCGGCCGAAACAGCCCTGGTCGACCGCGTCCGCCGCGTCGTCTTCGCGGGCTCACCGTCCCGGCCCCGGCAGCACCTGGGTGAGGCAGAGACGCTGCTCCTCATCGAACATCGGAGTGAGTTCGCCGGTTCGGTGTGGATCACGGACGACGGCGAAGCCGGCCACTACGCGCGCCGCAAGGGCATCTGCGTCAAGAACACCGTCGATCTCATGCGAGAGGCCGTGGTGGAGGGCCTTGTCGCGGCCGATGACGGGCACGGCATGCTGCTGAGGATGCGACAGTCCGGCCGACACCTTCGAGGCATTCCCCCGAGACCGGCAGACCTGTTGCAGTAGGGCGGGCGGTGTTGCGGCGCGATCCCGGGCTGATCGAGGCATACTGGCCGGCCACTCCCTCGAACTCGCTTGCATCATTGTCATCCCAGCGGTCAAGTGGCGATGAGGACGTGCCACTGCCGGACGACCCCGTCAGCAGCACGAACCGGTCGGCCAGGCGCGACGCCGAAACGGCACGCGGGGTAGCACGGGCACGTTCGTGGCCACGTCAAGCGCCCGCACCGTCGCACTCGGCCCACACCGTCTTGCCGGTGGGCGGGTACGGCTCGGTGCCCCAGCGGTCGGCGAGGGCGGCGACGAGGAGGAGGCCGCGGCCCGACTCGGAGTCCGCCTCCGGTGGGTTCGATGTGGGCAGGTGATCGCCGCGGGCGTCGCTGACGGCGATGCGGAGGGTGCCGGTCGTGGTGGTGAGGGTGAGGCCGAGGCGGAAGCTGCGGCCCGGCACCCGTCCGTGGAGCGCCGCGTTGGCGGCGAGCTCGGCGGTGATCACTTCGGCGCGTTCGGTGACGTCGGGTGACACGTCCCAGGTGCGGAGCTGCTCGACGGCCAGGAGGCGGGCGAGACGGGCGCCGCGGCGGGTGGAGGACAGCAGCTGCGAGAACGTGCGGACGGACGCGGGAAGTTGGGGCGTGGTTGCGTGCATGGGGCCACGGTGGCGGTTGCGCGGGGGCGCGATCCAGGAGCACGGCCCGTACGGTGCGTCAGCGTACGGGCACAATCGGTGGACGGTACGGGGATCTTGCCGTCACTCTGGGTGCTGTCGAGTGCGGGGATGCAGGACGGTACGTACGCACCTGGAGGTGGCCGCGGATGACGAACGGGGCGGGCGTGAATGATGAGCCGGCGGTGTGTGAGGGGGAGCGGGAGCCGGACCCGTCGGACAGTCTGCGGACGTTCGGCGCGGTCGTCCAGGCGCTCCGCGAGAACGCCGGCCTGAGCCGGGCGGAGTTCGCCGAGCGGGTGCGGTTCTCCAAGCACACTGTGGAGTCGGTGGAGTTGGGGCGGCGCATGCCGGACGAGGCGTTCGTGGAGCGGGCGGAGGAGGCGACGGGGAACACGGGGGCGTTGCGGAAGTCGGCGCGGTTTCTTACGCGGGGGGAGGCGGGGTTGGCGGCTTGGTTTCGTAGGTGGGCTCGGCTGGAGCGCGTTGCGGTCAGCCTGTGCACGTATGAGTGCCGGTTGGTGCCGGGGTTGTTGCAGTCGGAGGGGTACGTACGGGCCCTGTGCGAGAACGAGATCCCACCTCTGTCGGATGACGCCCTGGAGACCACGGTGCAGGTACGCATGGAGCGTCAGCAACTGCTCCGCGAACGGCCCAACACGACGTTCGACTTCGTCATCGAAGAAGCTGTGTTCATGCGCCGCTTGGGAGGGACGGATGTCACCGCAGAGCAGCTCGACCTCATCCTTGAGCTCAGCTCGCTGCGCAACGTCACCGTCCAGGTCATGCCTGCGAACAGCGAGCAGCATGCGTGCCTTTCGGGGCCTGTACGACTGCTGGAGATGCCGGACGGCCGATGGCGAGCGTACTCCGAGGGCCAGGAGAACGGCCGCTTGATCGCTGATCCGAAAGAGGTCAGCCGCATCCACATGCGCTATGCAAGACTGCGCTCGCAGGCACTTTCCCCGAAGGACTCCATGAGCCTGCTGGTGCGGATCAGAGGAGCGCTATGAACACGTCCGAACTCGATTGGTTCAAGTCCAGCTACAGCAGCGCCCAGGGAGACGACTGTGTTGAGGTCGCTGTCACCGAAGGGGCGGTGCACGTACGCGATTCCAAGGACGTCACGCGCCCCGACTTCGCGGTCGGCCGGGACGGCTGGGCGCGGTTCGTGGGGTTCGCGGCGGGGGCCTGAGCTGCGTAGTCCCGGCGGTCGCGTGCTGCGCGTCGGCCGCCGGGACGCAGGGGGTCAGCGGAGGTTGGGTCCGCCTGCCTCGACGATCTCATCGAGCACGCTGATCCCGTCCTCGGCGTCGTCCGCAAGGTCGGAGTCGTCGTCGACGACGAACGATTCGAGCGTCGCTTCGTCGGCGAGATGCGGGTACTTGTCCAGGAGGAACCGCCGCCGGTACGCCATGTCGGCTGCGTCGACGATCCCCTCTAGCGTGCTCCAGTTGAGGGTGCTGCCGACGACGATCCCGAATGCGGGTACGGCCTTGCCGAGGCCCTTCTTGGTGAGCCGGAAGCCGAACGCCTTCGCGAACTGCTCGGCGACCTTGGTGACGACCGACTCGCTGAGTACGTCCCACGTCTTGCCGCGGAAGAGCGCCTGAGTGAGGCGCGAGAGGTCGGCCATCGCGGCGTTCTTGGCAGTGGCCGAACTCGCCGTCCCGACGTTGACGACGGACATCGCGAAGAGCTTCTCGGCAGGCTCTTCGGGGTCGTAGCCGTAGAACAGCGAGACATGGCCGACGGCGCGCGACGCGAGGGCGAGGACTGCAGCGGCGTCGGCGGTGAAGGCGCCCGCGATGGCACCTCCCGAAGGTGCCGCTGCGGCACCGGCGGAGGCGGCGATGGCGAGCTGGCCGCCGGAGATCGCGAGACCCGCACCGGCTCCCGAGAGCGCTGCTGCGGCCGGGTAGTACCAGCTTGCTCCCCGTCCACGCACAGAGTCGATCTGCTCAAGGTCGAGGCGACGCAGGTCGGAGAGCGACTCGACGTCATGCCCGCGCTTCTGGTGGAGCGCCACCACCCGCTTGGGGGAGAGGCCCGCTCGTGAGACGCGTCCCACCGTCCGCCGTATGGACTGCGCGGCAGCACCGCTCCAGTCCGGCAGGGCTTCGGCGGCTTCGCGAGCCTTGGCACCGGCCTTCCGGGTGCCCTTGGCGACGAACTCCTGTCCCCGCGAGACCGCCGCCTGGGCCCGTGGGCGGTTCTCCAGTTGCTTCGCGGCACGCTTACCGAGTTTCGCGACGCCGTTGGCCACGTGCTCGCCGGCGTTACTCATCGCCCGTGACAGGGGGCGGCCCTTGAACTGCTGGATGCCGCGCCATGCTTCGAGCTCGTAGTCCGAGGGCAGCCGATCGGGCTGCTGCGGGTCACGCGGGTCGCTCATGGTCCGTAGGACTCCTGTCTCTGGGCGAGCCGTCAGGCCGGGTGGCGGGGGCCGTGGCCCGGGGGCGGGGTCAGGGTAGAGGTGTAGTTCTCGCCGTCCACGAGCGGGTTCTCCAGAGTGAGCCCGGCGGCAGCCATGCGGTCGTACTCGGTGAGGATCAGCTCCTTTGTGCGGTACGTGCCGTATCTGTCTTCGTCCTTGTTCTTGACGATGCGGAACGTGTCCAAGATATAGGCGGCGTCTTCGCGGGTCACACCGTAGAGGTGAAAGAAGAACGCATCAAGCTCGGCTCGGATAACCTCGCGTCGTTGGTCGTCCCAACAGAAGGGATTTGAGGAATCGCCGAGATCGTATGCGAATGGCCTCAGTTCTTCGTTTATGTAGCACAGTTCGAGCGTTCTCGTCAGCGCGAACTGGGCGATGTCATCAACTGGGGCGATGATCGGGATCTGCCTCATGATCGTGACATTGAAGTGCTGGCCGGGTGTCTTTTGTTTGGCCATGAAGTCGTAGGCAAAGCTATTGATCACTGCCAATGCCCAGGCGTGAGCTTTGGCGCCACCTGGAACCGAGAAGCCGTTCAACGGCTGTATTGGAACGGTGCGTGGGACCACGGCTGCGATCGCAGTCCTTGAGTCAACCGCGCGCACATAGTCGCGTACCACGGTAACCCACTCGGACGAATTCCCCTTACGTGCGAGGAATTCCTCGACGATCGCCAAGTCGCAATGATATTGGTGGACAGTCGGCTTGAGCTTATCGCCGGGGGATACATCGTTGATCGAGCTCCGTTCGTAGTCGGCGAAACGGGCGTCGAATTGGTGGATCATTTTCCCCTCGAAGAGGCCCATCGTGTTGGCCCCTGCGGTATTTTGATAATACTTTGAGAACCCCTCGGAGGTGAAGCCGACCCAAGGAGTTACGAGAAGCCCAGGTCTGCTATTCCGAGTGAGCAGCATCAGCAGATCAAAATCGCGGCGGGATACACAAATTGGGAGCTGTTTGGTGATCGGGTTGAGTACGCTGAGTCCGTCGAGAGGGAGTTGGTAGATGCGGTTTGAGTCCTTTAGATCCTCTTCTGAGCGTAGATAAACTCCGAGGGTCAGGGACGTGGAGGCTTTCTCGACTTGCTCCCTCTGCAGTGTGAGCAGCGTGAACTTTGTCGAGCGGTGAACTGCAGGAAAGATGCCTTCACTGTTCTCGCAGTCGAGTAGGCCCCGTAGGATCCCTGACTCTCGAAGGTGCTCCCAGAAATCTTTCATTGGAACGTCTGTAAGAACGCTCGTTGTTACGATTACACCCGCCCAGCCGCCAAGGCGATTCAAATCAATGACCAGGGATGAGAAGAGCGCCTGGGTCTTAAGGCGTCCACGGGCAGTCAGTGGGTAGCGGCCACAATTAGACAAGAAATGCGTGAGTTCGGCGCGCCTTCTGAGTTCTCCGTAGTACTCGCTCCTCCACTCGGCGCCCGCATCCAATGCCTCGATGATCGCATTTTTCCGGGCGTTTGTTGTCTTGTGGGACAAGAGGTGTGGTGCGCGTTTAGTGAAGAACTCCTCGTCGTCAAAAGCGATACGCTCCCAGGGAGGGTTCCCCATTACGCAGTCGAATCCTCCTGTCCAGCCCGTCGCAGGGTTTGCCTGGGACACCTCTGGGTCCGCCTCGGGAACGAAGAATACGTCGGGGAACTCCAGGTGCCAGTGGAAAAAAGCGTACTGATCTCTGAGGCGTTCGATCTCGTCGTGTGTTGATTGCGGTAGTGTGCCGTCCGAAGGATCCTGAAGGATTTCGAAGACTTCCTGGGTTACTGCGAGTGGAGCCCCCGGATTCTTAGGCCACATGAACGCCGCGCACCAGGCGTCTGCAACGCGGAGCGCGTGAATGTACTCGGCGGATTTCGACCAGTCATGGAAGGCGGCCTCTTGGCGGCGGACCTCGGCTAGAGTGTCCGCATTGGCTGAAGTGATGCTACGCAAGCGGGACGCGAACGCGGTGTTGGCTACCTTGGATTCTGTGCCCAGCTCGAACAACCCGCGTTGGCCAGCGTGTTCGAGCCGGTTCTGCTTTTCAAGGGCCTTAGCATATTTCTTGTCATCACCCTCGATCGGCTTGAAAGCTTCGTCGGGGATTCCCGCCTTCAGTAGGGCAGGGGTCGCACCGATCAGGGCGTTGCCGTGCTTGATGTGCGCGTCCAGGAAGCTCAGCGGCTTGCCCGGCTCCAGTGCCTCCAGCCACAGGGACACCTTGGCCAGGTCCACGGCCATGGGGTTGAGGTCGACACCGTAGATGCACCGGGCGACGACCTCGTGCAACGCGTGACGCACGGCGTCCAGGGTGGGCTCGGGGTTGCGCTCTCGGACTGCGGCGACCCGCTTCGCGATGCGGCGGGCCGCCGCCACGAGGAAGTGTCCGGAGCCGCACGCGGGGTCGCAGACCGTCAGGGACAGCAGTTCGTTCACGATGGAGTTTGCCGGATCGGCTTCCCCTGACCGGGAGGCCGCTTCCTCGCCGCGTTTTACGGCGTCATCGATCACCGGGTCAAGGCTGGAGTTCAGCAGGCACTCGATGAGCGAGGACGGCGTGTAGTAGCTGCCCGTCGTCTTGCGGGTGTTGCCCGCCACCTCGACGAGCGCGAAGGTACGGTCGGCGGCGCTGTACTTCGGCTCCAGCTCCAGCAGGGACTCGTAAACCGACCCCAGCTCCTCCGCGTCGAGATGGCGGTAGTCAACCGTCCGCCAACGGCCCGAGCTGCCGTCCCGGACCAACGACAGGTGGCGTACGGCCGTCAGCAGCGCCTCGTTGGAGAGTTTCAAGCCGCGCAGCGGAGCGTCCGCTTCCGCGTCGTTGAACAGGCCGCCGAGGCCGGGCAGGCCCAGCTCAGGGCGGCCGTTCTCGTCACCGAGAGCCGTCAGGACGATGCGCAGTGCCTCGTACTGGTCACCGTGGGCCGTGCCGCGCCGCCTTCTGGCGTGTGCACGCAGCCGGGCCGACGAGAAGTACTTCTCGTAGCGTTCGCGCGCCTGCGGATCCGCGTTCGGCGAGAGCAGCGCGTCACGGTCCTCCGCAACGAAGACGAAGAGGAGCCGATAGACGAGACGGAGCAGGGCCGCTTGGAGAGCCTTCGGGTGGATGTTCTCTCGTAGGGCCGCGTTCTCCGGATGCCGCAGAAAGCCGGTGCCCAGCGCGGTGATCGCCTCCTGCACGCCCTTCCGTAGCTGGTCCAGCGCTCGCGTCCCCGACGCGATGGCCTCCGTGCGCCACTTCTCCAGCCAGCAAGCGGACGGCGCCGCCCCCTCCGCCACCTCGAACCGCGACACATGCAGCAGCCGGTACAGCAGCACGAACTCGCTGAACAGCTCGCCGTCGAAGATCGCCTCAAGGTCGAACTCGACGTACGACGCCGTCGCCAGCGCGCTGGAGTCGCGGAGCAGCCGCACCTGGCGGCCGTTGGTGAGGACGCCCCACAGGTGTGCCTCCGTGCGGTTCAGGCACTCCTGGAGCATCGACTGGGGCGGCACCGTGCCCGCCCCGCCCGGGCGCTTGTCCAGCTCGCCGTTCCACGGCGTCTGGTGGATCAGGGCGTGCTGCCACTTGTGCGAGACCGGGAACTTCTTCTCCGCGTCCGAGTCCGCCGCGATCCCCGCCGGGCCGACCGGCGTCAGCCGGCCGAAGCCGAGCTCGCGCCACAGCGGCGCCAGCCAGTCCGTGCCGGCGCGGCCGGTCGGGTCGGCCGACGGGACGCCCGTCTCCACCGAACCCGGCAGGTGCTTGCGCAGGTCGCGCCAGAGCGGCTTCAAGTACTCCCAGCTGCGCTCCGCCTCGTCCCGTACCGAACGCGACGACGGCAGGCCGTAGTCCGCCGGCTTGGAACCCGGTACGTCCTTGCCCTCCGAGATGCGCAGCAGCATGTCGGCCGGGAGCAGGCCGCCGACGGTGTGGACGGCGGTGAACACCTGGTTGCGGGTCGTGGCGGACATCAGGCGGACACTCCAGCGGAAGCAGAGGGAACAACAGCGGAATCAGAGGGGGAGGCGGGCAAGTAGACGTACACGCCCAGCACATCGGCCGGCTTCTGGGCCTTCACCGACAGACCCCGGACGATCTCGCCGGAGGCGGTCCGCACCCGGCGGTGCGACGCGTCCAGTTCCTCGGCCAGGTCGTCGCCGTACGACTCCAAATGCGGCGTCACGTCGTCCAGTTGGCTCAGGATGCGCGTCATCGTGCGCTCACCGAACGCCGCCGCCGTGTTCTCCGTCGCCTGCGCGTCCAGCAGCGCCACCGCACGCTCCGGCGGCAGCCACACCGCGTTTCTCGGCGCCCCCTCGAACGCCAGCAGCCGCGCGTCCTCCGCCACCAGCTGCTTCTCGCCGTTCCGGGACGGCAGCGTCAGGTGGAAGCGGTAGCGGACCAGCAGGAGCGTCGTGCGCGTCGTCACCGCGTCCGTCGTCACCACGCCGCATCGGCGCGCCGGGCGCGGCCCGTCCGCCTGGGTGTCCAGTGCCGCGTTCAGTACATGGGACGCCAGTGCGCCCACCACCGGGTCCGTACGGACCAGCGCCGCCTCGCCCCGCGCCACCGCCGATGTCGTACGGAACGGGATCGGGCGGTCCCCCTCGACCGCGTCCGCGCCCACCACCGGCGCCAGCGCGTCCCGCAGGCCCGCCGGGGTGCCGCCGATCTGTGCCGTGAAGCCCTCACCGGAGTCGCGCAGCACCGCTCCCAGGGCGTTCAGGGACTCCCGTACGAACGTGTCGATCTCGCCCGCGCCGCCCAGCGCCTCCCGTACCGCCGCGACCTCGCGGGCCACCTCCTCCGGGTGGATCGAGCGCTGCGCGAAGCGCGACCGCGACGCCTTCTCCCGGTCCGCCGCCGAGTTCCAGTCCTTCTCCAGGTCCGCGAAGCTCTGCTGGAAGGCGTCCGATGCGAAGAGTGCTTCCTGCTCGCCCTGCCGGCCGCGCAGCAGCAGCCACTCCACGATCGCGTCCGTCACGCCCGTCGACATCTCGTCCGGCACCGACACCGAGATGCCCAGGTCCTTCTTGATCTGGCGGTGCTTCTTGATCAGCACCTCCAGCACCTTGCCGTCGATGCCGTTGTCCTCGCCGTACAGCGTGATGACGCGGACCTCATCGCGCTTCTGGCCGTAGCGGTCGACGCGGCCCTCGCGCTGGTCGTGGCGGGTGGGGTTCCAGGCCAGGTCGTAGTGGACGACGGCGTCGAAGTGGTGCTGGAGGTTCACGCCCTCCGACAGGCAGTCGGTGGCGATCAGCACCCGGCGCGCGGCGGCGTCCTCGCCGGCCTCCGCCGCCAGCTCCTCGATGCGCTCCACGCGCTGCTGCGGGGACAAGGTGCCCGTCACCGCCTTGACCACCGTCTTCGCGCCCAGCGGGCCGCGCTTCTTCGACTCCGGGTCGTTGCCCAGCTGCTCGGCCAGGTACTCGGCGGTCGGGATGTAGCGGCAGAAGACGATCGGGTTGTGGCCGTCCGCCAGCAGGGCTTTGAGGTGCTTGATGAGCGCCTTCAGCTTCAGGTCCTGCGCCGGGCCCTCCAACGCCGCCGCCCGCGCCGCCAGTTCGGCCAGGCGTGAGCCCGCGTTCTCGTCCGTCTCCGCGCCCGGGGCCACGTCCATGCCCTCCAACGCGTCACTGTCCGCCGAGTCGCTGGTCAGCGGGGCGCCCAGCCGGTCCGCCTCCTCCGCCGACGCGGCGACCGCAGCCGCCGACCTCGTGCGCAGCGTCTGCGCCGCCGCCCTCGGTGACGACACCATCGAGCGCAGCAGGGCGATCGCCGACCACCACGCGATACGGGCCTCGCGCCTGCCCTGGCCGCCCGCCTCCTCCACGCGCTCGCTCGCGTACGCGATCGCGTCGTCCAGCAAGGCCCGGTACTCCAGGGACAGCTTGTACGTCTCGTCCTTGAAGTAGCGGTCGGACGGGAACGCCGTACGCTCGGCGAGAGAGTCGTCCGCCAGACCGTCCTCCTTCGTGAGGTACTGCCGTACGTCCGCCCTCTTGCGCGCCACGAAATGCTGGGCGAGGAGCTTGCGGCCCGCCTCCGAGTCCAGGTCCACGTGCGCCAGGTCCGGCTTGACCAGGCCCAGCAGATTGCGGAACGCGGACTCCTTGCCGCTGTGCGGGGTCGCCGTCACCAGCAGCAGATGCCGGGTGGCGTCCTCGGCCACGCGGCGCAGCAGCTCGTAGCGCAGCTGGTTCTGCGTGCCCGCCTTCGTGTCGTCGGCGACCACGCAGGTGTGCGCCTCGTCGACGATCACCAGGTCGGGGCAGTGCCGTACGAAGTCGTCGCGGTGGCGGGTGGACTTGATGAAGTCCGTCGAGACGATCACGTGCGGGTACTTGTCGAACAGCGACTGGCCCAGATCCAGGCCGCGCTCCAGCCGCGAGACCGTGGACGACAGGACCAGCTCCGCGTCGATGCCGAACTTGGTGCGCAGCTCCTGCTGCCACTGCTCCGCCAGCGCAGGGGAGCACAGCACCGCCAGGCCCGTCGCCTCGCCCTGCGCGAGCAGCTCGCTCGCGATCAGGCCCGCCTCGATCGTCTTGCCGATACCGACGTCGTCGGAGATCAGCATGCGGACCGTCTTCTGGCGCAGGGCCATCAAGAGGGGGACCAGCTGGTAGGCGCGCGGCTCCACCGCGATCCCGGCCAGCGAGCGGAACGGGCCCGCGCCCGAGCGGAAGCCGACGCGCAGCGCCGTGCGCAGCAGACCGGCCGCGCGCTGGTCGCCCAGGTCGCCGGGCTCCGGCGGGGCGAACTCGGCTCCCTTGACCTCCTCGAACGCCGGGAACACCGCGGCGATGTCGTCGTCCGAGCCGCCCAGCGGGCGCAGCACCAGCAGGTCCGGCTCGCTCTCGGGGAGCACGACCCACTCCCGGCCGCGCGCGGTGACCAGGGAGCCTGCGGAGTACGTGAGTGCCATGTCAGTCGTCAGTTCCTCGTCAAGGCCGTGGGCGTGGGGGGTCAGTTGGCAGCGGGGGAGCCGAAGCAGTCGGCGTAGGACTCGGCGAGCGCGTCCCAGTCGTCGCCGGGGCGGAAGCGGACGTACTCCCAGCCGGCGTCGAGGAGACGCTCCGCGGCGTCCTCGTCGCGCAGCGCGGTCTGCTCCGTGTCGGGCAGGTCGACGAAGACGGCCAGGCGCATGCCGGGCTGCCGGTAGACGTAGTCCGGCGCGGCGTTGGCCTCCGTCAGGAAAATGTCCGTCTCCGTCGGCAGGTTCAGGCCCTTCGCCTTCAGCCAGCCCAGGAAGTCGCCCCGCTCGGCCAGTTCGGCGGCGGCAGCGCTCTCCACCGCCGTCGGCTCGGCGGGGGCACCGCCCAGCAGCCTGCGGTACTGCTCCGACCTGGACTCGCCCCGCTCCTCACGCTGGGCGCTCGCCGAGGCGAAGTCCACCAGCAGCTGGGCGACGGTGTGCCGGTCGATCTGCGGGTGGTCGAGCTGGTTGCCGTACGTCAGCAGGCACTCGTAGCAGCCACGGGCGCAGGCGCGGTCGCCGCGGTGGGCCTCGTCGCCCTCGTCCGTGCCGTCCGCCGCGAAGTGGCAGATCTCCAGCGCGCGGCGGGCCGCCTTCGCCAGAGCGTCGTCCTCCGCCTGGAGGCGGCGCAGCACACCTGCACCACCCTCGGACGCCTCCATGAACAGGATGCGGCGCCTCGGCCCGTCGTCCGGCGGCAGCAGCTCGCTGGACAGCTCGGCGTCCTCCAGCTCGAACGCCGCCTCGATGCCCCGCTCCAGGGCGTACATCAGCGTCAGCGCGATCGGCTCGGGCAGCGCCTCGTCGAGCGTGAGGACCAGGATGTTGCGCCGGTCCTCGACGAACGGGATGACCCGCTTCTTGCGGCGCCGCTCGTTGCCGTCCGCGTCGATCACCGGCAGCTCGCTGGAGTCGCCGGAGGCCTCGGAGGCGTCCTTGTCGTTCATCCAGCGGCCGTCGGCCAGGTCCAGCCAGTAGCCCGGCGGCTCGTCCTTCTTCGCGCGCACCCGGCCCGTGTTGGTGATACGGACGGTCGCGGAGTCGCCGTAGGCGATCTCGGCCAGCGGGCCGCCGGAGGCGTCCGTCACCGTGGCGTTCAGACGGCCCCTGCGGGCGCCGTGGTCGTGGAAGCGGTACGAGGTCTCCAGCCGGAATCCGGCCCGGCGCCGCTCCTCCTCGTCGGAGGAGATCCGCTCCCGGCGCGTGGTGTACACGGTGTGCAGGTGCAGCAGGCCGTAGGTGGCCGAGCTCAGCGGCTCGTCGCAGAACGCGCAGCGGTCCTCGCGGTCCTTCGGGTCGTGGTGGTAGCCGCAGTGGGCGCAGCGGCGGGCCTCGCCCGTGGTCAGCTCGCCGGAGGAGTCCGGCGGCAGCTGGATGCGGGTCACCTGGTAGCGGGCGCCCTCGTGGTAGATCAGCGCGCCCGGCCCGAACTCGCGGATCGCGAGGAAGCGGGGCCGCTGGAGGTAGTCGCCGTCGCCGCGGCGGCGGCCGATCGTCGGGATGTACGCGGCGAGCGGCAGGCGCGGGAAGCTGTAGCCCGGCAGGAAGCCCTCGGAGGCGAGGTAGCGGTAGGGGTTGAAGTCGGAGAGGACCGACTTGCTGTCCACGCTCTCGTTCATGAGCAGGTTCAGCTGGGTCTCCGCCTCGCGGCGGCGGGTGTTGGCGCGGTTGCGGTCGCCCTCGGTGAGGCTGTAGTCCAGGCGCCGCTTGTTCTGCACGTACTGGTCGTCCAGCGCGGCACGGAACAGGTCACGCCAGCGGTCGAAGGCCCGGTCGAACCGCTCCGGCACCGTGCGGACCTTGTCCTGGATCCAGTCGTCGTGCCACCACGTGGTGTCCGTGAAGTCGGGCAGCAGCGGGCCGAGTACACGTAGTGCCGCGTTCACCGTGCGCCGCTGGGCGCCCTCGTCCCGCGAGGCGGCCTCGATCTCCGGCAGCAGCTTCAGGTCCGGGTTCGGGCGGTCACCGGTGTCGGGGTATGACACGTCCAGCACCTCGGGGATCGACCGGCCCAGACGCAGGCCCGCCTCCGCCAGCCAGATGCCCTGGAGGTGGGAGAGCACCAGGTCCTCGTTGGCCAGGTCCAGACGCGGCGGCGCCACCGCGCCGGCCACCATGCGCTCGGAGCGGCGGAAGTAGTACTGGTCATGGCTGTTGCCCGTCGCGCAGTACGTCGTCACCAGCGCGGGCTGGCCACTGCGGCCCGCGCGGCCCGAACGCTGCGCGTAGTTCGCGGGCGTCGGCGGCACATTGCGCATCATCACCGCGTTGAGGGAGGAGATGTCGACACCCAGCTCCATCGTGGGGGAGCAGTAGAGCAGCTTCAACTCGGCCTTGCGGAAGGCCTCTTCGCGCTTCTCGCGGTCCTCGGGGGCCACCTGCGCGGTGTGTTCGCGGGCGAACAGACCGGCCAGCGCGTCGGCGGTCTCCCGGTACAGCTTCAGGAAGAAGCGGTTGATGCGCGGCCCGTCGCCGCTCTGGTAGCGGCGGGTCAGCGGGTCGTGCGCGCCCGACTCGCCCTTGCCGGCCCGCCACACCAGGGCCTGGGCGGCCACCCGGTAGCCGGTGCTCGCCGGACCCGACTGGTGCCGGAAGCGGCCCGGGCGGCGCTGCGCCACCTCCACCTCCTTCACCAGGCCCGCCTTGGCGAGGACGGTCAGCAACTGGGCGATGATCAGCTGCAGGTCGTCGCGCGTCACACCTGCGCGTTCTGTGAACGATGGGTCGGCGCGCCGCAGGTACTTGCCGAACTTGCCCCGCGCGGACAGGAACAGGCTGGAGCGGTCCGCGCCCGGCCGCGACGGGTGCGGGAAGGCCGTGCCGATGCGCGGCCGGTCACCCGAGGACAGGATCCAGGGATCGACGAGCCGTTCCTCGCTCGCCCGCTGGAGCGAGTCGAACACATCGTCGCGGAAGTACGACACGTCGATCGCCAGCGACCGGCGCATCTCGTCGAGCAGCGTCCTGGTGATCTCGGCGCGCAGCGCGGGGTCGGCGTCGCGCAGGGCGGGGTGCGTGTCCTCCCAGCGGTCCTGCTTCCCGGCCACCCAGTGCAGATCCTCGTAGTCGATCTCCAGCAGGCCCGTCTGCTCCAGGTTGGGCATGGTGATGCGCCAGCCGCGCTCCAGGTCCAGGTAGAGCCGGAAGGCGACCACGTCGCGCAGGGTGCCGGCCGCGTTGCGGGCCAGCGACGGGGCGAGGTCGGTGTCGCCGGTGTAGTCGGCCGGGGCCAGGGCGAGGGCGTTGGTGACCGCCGTGGCGAGGTCCTCGTGGTGCAGGCCCTCCTCGCCCGCGTCCAGCGCCGCCCGGTACAGGGCCCCGCGCAACTGCGTGATCTGCACGAAGTCGTTGAAGTGGCCCGCCTGGAGGGAGGCGTCCTGGCGGTTGTCCACGAACGTCAGCAGCTTGCGGGCCTCCTTGTCCAGCGCCTCCTCGGGCACCGACTTCAGGGACCGCACGATCGACGCCGAGACGAGCGAGGTCGCCGAGGAGCGGCCCTCCTGGTCCAGCGTGGCCAGCTTGGCGAAGTCCCGGCCGCGCGTCTGCTCGTACGCCACACCGCAGTGCAGGCAGAACAGGAACGGCGACGGGATGAACGCCGCCTTCAGCTCGCCCTCACCCTCGCGGCCCAGCGGGTCGACGGTGACGGCGCGCGGCACCCGGTCCCGGTAGGAGCGCTTGACGACCTCCTGACCCTTGTCGTCCACCTCCAGCCACGACTCGGGCAGTCTTCGGTCGTCCACCGCGTACTGCACGTTCGACGGCCACGCGCGCTCGTGGTCGATGTAGAGATAACCGTCGCCCTGCCGGCCCCCGGTGGCGGAGGTGTCGCGGCGCGCCTCGTACCGGACCTCGCCGTCCTTCTCCATGCGCCACACCGTCAGATACTCCTGGCCACACTCCCGGCAGAACGCCAGCGGCATCAGCAGCTTGCCGCCGCTGTCCGGCTTCTCCAGCTGGTAGGAACGGGTCAGGTGGCGGGACGCCTTGTCCTCCAGCGTGACGTACACCGTGTCGCCCTTGGACAGGAACTGGTGCAGCCGGAACGCGAACAGCGGCCGGTCCGTCAGCGGGTGGCGGGCCTGCGAACCGGCCTCCAGCGTGGCGCGGATGGCCCGGACGCACTGCTCCTCGGGCACACCGGTCTGCTCGTGCAGCTCCCGCGCCGCGTCCTCGATCTTCGCGGGCTCGCGGCGCACCAGGCGCCCCGTCGCCGTGTCCTCGACCAGACCGAACCGCGTCTCGATCCAGCGGGCCAGCGGGTCGCGCACCAGCGCCTCGTAGGCGCGGGGCGCGGATGAGGTGAGCCGCTCGGCGGGCACGGAGTCCGCCGGTTCACCGGTCGCACGGACCAGGGTCTCGCCGATGACATGCTCGGGGGCGACGGGCGTGCCGAAGAGCCTGCTCGCCACCTCGGCGACCACCTTGCGCTGGTCGTCGAAGGTTCCTTCCGTCGACATGGTGGCCGAGGTGCCGATGCACTGCAGGCGGTCCGCCTGGCAGGCCTCGCGGACGCGGCGGATCAGCAGTGCCACGTCGGCGCCCTGCCGCCCGCGGTAGGTGTGCAGCTCGTCGAAGACGAGGAACTCCAGGCCCCGCGCCATCCGGATCAGGCTCGCCCGGTCGGCCGGGCGGGTGAGCATCAGCTCCAGCATCACGTAGTTGGTGAGCAGGATGTCGGGCGGGTTGTCGCGGATCTCCCTGCGCTTCTCGTCGTCCTCCTGGCCCGTGTACCGGGCGAACGTGACCGGCTCCCGGCCCGCGCCGTAGCCGTCGCGCAGGAACTTCTCCAGCTCCCTGAGCTGGCTGTTGGCGAGCGCGTTCATCGGATACACGATGATCGCCCGCACCCTCTTGGGCGCGTCCGGCCCCTCCGCGGCCCGCTCGCGCAGGACCTTGTCGACGATGGGGACGATGTACGACAGCGACTTGCCGGAACCCGTGCCGGTGGTCAGGACGTACGACGCCCCCGTCGCGGCGGCGTCGATGGCCTCCCGCTGGTGCTGGTGCAGGGTGAGCGGACGGCCGTCGCACACCGTGCCGCCCTCGGTCTTCCTCGCCTGGAAGATGCGCACGCACTGCTCGTGCAGCACTCCCTGCTGGGCCAGTTCCACCACGGAACCGCCGCTCTTGAAGAAGGGGTTGAGCGACAGCCAGGGGTCCGGCCACTGCGACTTGCCGTCCAGGTCCTTCTCGACGTACGCCTTGATCCGCTCATCACGGATGACGGTGCCGCCCTCGGTGAACGAGCGGTAGTCCCGGATGAGGTTCTCGTGGACGCCGAACACGTCCATGATCGCTCCGCCCGGCGCGGTGACGCCGGCCGGCTCGGCCTCGGCCTCGGGGGCGGCGGGCGCCGGGGCGGACTCCCGCAGCGGGAGCGTGGGGTCCAGGCCGGCCCAGGCCGGAAGCAGCGGTGCGTCGCTCTCCGGAACGGCCAGCGGCAGCAGTGCGTCCCGGACGGCGACCGCGTCCGCCGGGCGGTCGGCGGGGTCCTTGGCCAGGAGCCGCTCGACCAGCCGGGCCAGCTCGGCGGGCACCTCGGCCCGGACCGCTCTGACCGGGCTCGGCTGTTCCTCCACATGACGGCGGGCCAGTTCGAAGGCCGACTCGCTCGTGAACGGCGGTACGCCGACCAGCATCTCGTACAGCACACAGCCGAGGGCGTACAGATCGGCGGCCTGCGTGACCTGTCTCGCCTCGCACTGCTCGGGCGCCATGTAGCGGGCGGTGCCCACGCTGACACCGGTGCTGGTCAGCCGGGTCTGGTCGGGGTCGTCGATGATGCTGCCCATGCCGAAGTCGAGCACCTTGACCGTGCCGCCCTCGGTGAGCATCACATTCGCCGGCTTGAGGTCGCGATGCACGATGCCGGCCGTGTGCGCGGCGGCGAGACCAGCGGCGATCTGCGCGCCGATGGCGGCGGCCCAGGAGACGGGCAGCTGCGACTCCTCCTCCACGAGGTCGCGCAGCGTCTCGCCCTCCAGGAGTTCCATGGCCAGGTAGGGGAGCCCGTCCGCCGCTTCGTCGATCCCGCCGGCGACCAGCCGGGTGAGGTTGGGGTGCCGCAGCCGGCACATGATGCGCACCTCGCGAGCGAAGCGCTGCACCGCTTTCGTGTCCCCGGCCGTGTCCACCTGGGCCCCGGTGCGGCGGCGCAGGATCGTCTTGACGGCGACCCTGCGCTCCGGCGTGCCCTCGGGGGCGTGCAGGTCCTCAGCGCGGTGGACCTCTCCCATGTTGCCCCTGCCGATGACCTGTCCGATACGGAACCTGCCGTCGACCAGTGCCTGGCTCACTGCCCTCGCCCCTTCGTCCCTCGCCCGCCTCGCCGCCCCGGTTCCCCGACGGGAGCGGTCCCCCTGATGTACCGCTGCGCTACTCATCGTGACAGAGAGAGGTGGCAGCACGTGACACCGTACACGAATCGCTGTGCACTTGATAGTGCGGCGCCTGTTGACACTATCAACGGGCTGACTTAACGTCATTCGTGAAAGGTCTGGGGGTGGGGCAATGGCGCATCGGTCCGACGTCGGCGGTGGTGAGGCGGTCGCCGGTCTGCGTGCGGCGCTGGGGGAGCTGCTGTCCGGGCTGCGGCAGGCGGCTGTGGGTGGCGTCGTACCGGAGCACGTCTTCGCCGAAGGCGTGCGGGCGCTCGCGCTGGGAGACGCCGAGCGGGAGCGGCTGCGTCACGAGCTGGCCCGGCTCGGGCTGCCCGTAGGGGAATCGCACGTGCACGTCGGGGATGACCGGCAGGGTGGTGAAAAGGTTGTACGGAGGTGTGAAGAAAATGTGTCCTCGCGGCTCGTGAGCGTACGGGCCCTGCTCGCCCGCTACGCGGACGCCGACGGATATGTCACGTCCCGCGTTCTCGAGGGCGTGACCCGGCTCGCGGGACTGACCGCGCGCGAGGCGGAGCAACTGCGCGCCGGGGCGTTGGTGCGGGCCGAGGCCGCGCAGGCGGTGGATGCCCCGGCTCTGGAACCGGAGCCGGAGCCGGAGGGCGGTGCCGGGGATGAGGGGGGCGAGGATGCGCACGGTGACCTCGCTCCAGCCCTGGCCGCCGCCCATGCCGTACTCGACGCGGACCGCTTCGAGCGGAGCCCTGGGAACCGGCTGCTCAGTGCCCAGGCCGAAGTCGGTCTCGCGGTATTGGTGCGGGGCGGCGCGGAGCACATCGGGCGAGAACCGGACGACGATGAACTGAAGGCGCTCCCGCCCGGTGACCTCAGAATCCGTGCCCGGGACTGCCTCGTCCTGCACAACCAGCGACTCGTGCACTCCGTCGTCCGGCCGTATCTCGACCAGGGCCTCGACTACGACGACCTCCTGCAGCACGGCTTCCTGGGCCTGCTGAGGGCCACGCGGAAGTTCGACCCCACCAAGGGCTTCAAGTTCTCCACCTACGCCACCTGGTGGATCCGTCAGTCCATCACGCGTGCCATCGCCGACGAGGGCGCGCTGATCCGGATCCCGGTCCACATGCACGAGCAGATGCGCAAGGTGGTCAGGGCGGAACGCTCCCTCGCGGCCGAGGGCCGTCCGGCGACCGTCGCCGACGTCGCGGTGAGATGCGATATGACGCTGCAGAAGGTGGAGGAGATCCGGCGCCTCACCCGGCGCACCGACTCCCTGGACCGCGTCATCGGCGACGGTTCGACCCTGGCCGACTTCGTGGGGCACCTGCACGCGCTGCCGTCGGTCGAGAAGCAGGTGCTGGACGCGCTGCATGTGGAGGCGGCCCTGGACGTCGTGGACACGTTCGGAGCGCGTGAGCGCCGGATCCTCGTACGACGTCTCGGGCTCGACGGGGACGAGCCGTCCACGCTGGACGAACTGGGACGCGAGTTCGGCGTCACGCGCGAGCGTATCCGGCAGATCGAGGTGAAGGCACGTCCTGAACTGCGGGAACGGTTGAGGACGGCGGGACTCGTCGACGTCGACCTCGACGCCCTGTGCGCGGAGGCCGAACGCGCGGCGGACAAAGCGGCCGAGGCGGTACGGGCCGCCCGCATCGCCCGCGCCACACACGGGGCCCGGACCGCCCGAGCCCGGCACGCCCTGCGCCGGGCGAGGGCACAGCGGCTCGCCGCAGCGGCTGGGGAGCACAAGCAGGTGCCTGAAACGCCGGGGCCGGCAGCCGGGGCGAGAGAGGTCGCGAACCCACTGACCGCGGAGGCAGAGTCCGTGGCCGCCCAGGTCGACGGAGAGCACGCGGGGGTCGAGGGGGACGTCGCGGGGGAGCGCTTGGCGGTCGGCGGGGGCACCGCGCGCGGGGAGGATGCGGGGGGTGCCGGGGACGCAACGGCCGGAAACGATGCGGAGGTTGAAGGGGGCGCGGCGGCTGGGGACAACGCCGCGGTCAGCCGCGACGCCGGGGCCGCCGCGCGTACGGTGAGCGAGCGGGATGCCGCCCCCGAGGCAGTTGCCGCGGACGAGCAGGACAGCGCGGCGGTGGCGGCGTTCGGCACGGAGGTCGTTGCGGCGGGTGAGGCAGGAAGGGGCGCCGGGCAGAAGGCCGACGCCGATACGGTCGCCGGCACTGGCATGGATGGCGGTGGCGGGGCAGGCGCGGCGGTTGCGGTGTTCGGGGCGGAGGTCGTTGCGGCGGGTGAGGCAGGAGGGGGCGCCGGGCAGAAGGCCGACGCCGATACGGTCGCTGACACCGGCACGGAGGGCGATGCTGGGGCAGGCGCGGCCCGCGTTGCCGGGACCGGCACCGGGAGCAGCGCGGAGATCGGCCCAGACGCGGCATCTCCCACGGCCGGCGCCGACTGGGACCGGGCGCTCCGGATGGCTGAGGCCCCTGTCGAGCAGGACGCCTGGCTCGCCGCGTACGCCCTCGCGGCCCTGGGGCACCAGGGCCTGGTCGCCCTGCTCGGCCGGCCCGCCGCTGACGTCGTGCGAGACGCCTCTGCGGGCGGACACCTCTCGCGTGACGTTCTGACGGCGCTGGACGTGCTGCGGCGCGTTGTCGACCACCTGGCGCAGACCGGGCAGCGGCCCGAGGACCTTCTCGACCGGCCCGCGGAATGTCTGAGGGGCGGCACGCTCCGCGCCTATCTCACCGAACGGCCTCTCGTGCTGCGCGAGTCCCGGCTCGCGGCACGGGACGCGCTGCGGGAGTTCATCGCGGCGGCTGCCGAGAAGGAGGCCGTCCCCGTTGACGAGGAGGCCGCTCCCGTGACCGACCTCCGCGGTGAGTACGAGGTACGCGAGGCCCGCCTGAGGGAGGAGTTCGAGCAACGGCTCGCGGAACAACGGCAGTCCGCCGGGCAGGAGCTGGCAGCATGGGAGGACGTACTGCTCACCCGCATGGACACCATGGTGCTCCGGCGGGAGGGAAGGATCCGCGCCCAGTCCGTGCAGCGGATCGCCCAGCTGAAGGCACAGCATCACGAGGCCTATCAGGAAGCCCTGCGGCGGGCCGGGGCGGCGGAGGAGGTTCTGCGGCAGGCGGAACGCCACCGGGACCGTACCGAGGCGCTGGAGCTGCGGCTGCGGCAGTACCGCGAGGACACCGAAGCCCGGATCACCGACCTCGAGACGCAACTGTGGCAGGCCAGAGCCGCGCTGACCCAACGGGACCGGGCGGACGAGGACGTTCTGCGCCGGCAGCGCGAGGCTGCCGAAGCACGGGTCGCCGCACTGGAGGAACGCCTCCGGGAGACCGAGGCCGCCCTCGCCCGGCAGGAGCAGGCGGTCGCGGCGGCGAGACTCCGCGCCGAGCACACCGAGCAGCAGGCCGCGCAGCGCATCGCGCAGACCGAACATGACGCCTGGGTGCGGATCACCGAACTTCAGCAGCAACTCGCCGAGACACAGCAACGGCTGGCCGCTGCCAAGGCCGCCGCCGAGAGCCGCAGCTCCTTCCGGGACCGCTGGCGCCGCTCGTGACCGGAGGGCGGCACTGCTCCGGCCGAGTGCCGCCCTCCGTACTCCGCCCTCCACCGCCCGATGAACAGCAGGATTGCCATGGACCCCAGAGAAGAAATCATCTCCTACCTCCGGCGCCACCTCGTCGGCCCGGCCGGCGGCGCCGACGAGACCCTCCACGCGCCCCCGGACCGGCAGTACCTCATGGGCACCCTCTACCCGCAGGAAGCCGATCTCCAGGGGCAGTTGGACCTCGCGAGGGAGGAGTTCGACGGGTCCGGAACCGAGCAGCGGGCCGAGGACGCCGCCCCGGCGCACGACCCCGTGCCCGAGTCCAACGCCTGGCTGCCGTCGTCCCTCGGCTTCAGCTTCTACACCGACGCCGACACCATCGAGGTCGACTGCGCCGGCGCCCGCTACGAGACACGTTCCCGCAGTGGTCAGCGCGGCCGGACCTGGCAGCGCATCCCGCTGCCCGCCGAAGTCCACCTGCTCGATGCCCGCCGCGACCACTTCTCCGTCCTGGACGGGCGGGCCGAACTCCGCCTCACCCGACGGAGGTTCGGCACCGGCAGTCTCGTCACCGTCGCCCTCGTCAACGCCGGGCACTACGACCCGGCGCTCGGCAGGAGCGCCCACTGGGACCGCATGCTGTTCCAGGTGGAGCTGGGCGCACGGCCCGTCGACGGCCAGGTGCTGCAGTACCCGAGTGTGCTCCTGGCCAGCCGGGACCCGGAGGAACAGGAACTGCGCCTGCAGTACCGGCATGTGCGCACGCACGCCGTCGGTCACGGATGCGCGGTCGAGGAACTGCACGACGACACGGGAGAGCGGGTGACCGGCCTGCGGGCCGCTGTCATGCCGGAGGTCGAGGTCACCGGCGTCCGCGCGGCCGGCCTTACCGGCATGCCGGTGCTCAGCCTGCGCCACCTCGCCGACCCGTCCGTACCGGTCGACCAACTCCGCGAGGAACTGGGGGAGTTCGCCGCCGCCTACCGCGCCTGGTACGTGGGACAGCTCGACACGGACGTGCCCGAGTGGGGCCGCGACGCCGCCCGCCGGGTGCTCGACCGGATCCGCACCGCGGTCACCCGGATCGAGTCCGGCGTACGCACCCTGTGCGACCCGGAACGCCCGGAACTGCTGCGCGCCTTCCGGGCCGCCAATCAGGCCATGGCGCTGCAGATGCGCCACTCCGCCGCCGATCTCGCCGGCACCCGGCGTGCCCGCCGCGACGACAGCGTTCCCCCGGACCCGCAACCGTCCCCGGACGCCCGCTGGCGCCCCTTCCAGCTGGCGTTCTTCCTGCTGGCCGTCGACGGCACCGCGGACCCCCGGCACCCGGACCGCGCCGTGACGGACCTGATCTGGTTCCCCACCGGCGGCGGCAAGACGGAGGCGTACCTGCTGCTCGCCGCGTTCGTCATGGTCCTGCGCCGGAACGACCCCGACGGCGCGGGCACCGCCGTCCTCAGCCGGTACACCCTGAGCCTGCTCACCACACAGCAGTTCCAGCGCGCCGCCACGACCGTCTGCGCCCTGGAATCCCTCCGCCGCGCCGATCCGGCCACCTACGGCGAGGAACCGTTCTCCATCGGCCTGTGGGTCGGTGAGGCCACCACCGCGAACAGCTATGACAAGGCCCGCCGGGCCTTCGACACCGCGCGGGAGGCCGCCACCCCGGACGACGTGTTCATCCTGGACCGCTGCCCCTGGTGCGGCACCAGCATCCTGCCCGCGCACAAGTCGCCCGACATCGGCGACTACGGCGTGCGCGCCACCGCTGGCTCCTTCCGCTTCTTCTGCCCCAGGGACGCGTGCCTCTTCCACGACGAACTGCCGGTGGCCGTCGTGGACGAGCACCTGTACGACCGGCCGCCGACCTTCGTCCTCGGCACCGTCGACAAGTTCGCCCGGCTCGCCTGGGAGCCCCGCGCCGGACGCCTCTTCGGCGCGGGTACGGGCAACCGGCCGCCGTCCCTCGTCATCCAGGACGAACTGCACCTGCTCACCGGGCCCCTCGGCACCACCGTCGGGCTCTACGAGGCGGCCGTCCTCGGACTGTGCACCGCACCGGACGGGACCGGTCCCAAGGTCGTCGCCTCCACGGCGACCATCCGCCGGTCCGGCGAGCAGGTACGCGCCCTGTACGGCGGAGACGTTCAGCTCTTCCCGCCCGCCGGGCTGGACGCCCGCCACTCCTACTTCGCGGAGCCGGACACTTCCCGGCCCGGCCGCCGCTACGTCGGCGTCATGGCGCAGGGTCACACCGCCGGCCGCGCCTCGGTCGCCACCGCCGCCGCCCTGCTCCAAGGGGCGTGGGAGCTGCCCGAGGAACACCGGGACGCCTACTGGACGCTCGTCGCGTACCACCACAGCCTGCGGGAACTCGGCCGCACCGTCACCGCCGCCGCGGACGACATCCCCGCACAGCTCGCCGGACTCGACTCCGGGACGGGCGTCCGCCCGCTGCCGGACGCCCAGGTCGAGGAACTGACCAGCAACCTCCCGCGGGCCGAACAGCCCGTACTGCTGGACCGGCTGGAGAAAGCCTGGGACGACCCGCAGTCGGTGTCCTTCCTGCCCTGCACGAACATGCTGTCCGTCGGCGTCGACGTCAAACGGCTGGCGCTGATGCTCATGCAGGGGCAGCCCAAGACCACCGCCGAGTACATCCAGGCCACCAGCCGCGTCGGCCGGCACTCCGTCCCCGGACTGGTGGTGACGTTCTTCAACGCCACGCGCCCCAGGGACCGTTCGCACTACGAGACCTTCGACGTGTACCACCGCGCCCTGTACCGGCACGTCGAACCGACCAGCGTCACCCCGTGGTCCGTACCCTCCCGCCGCCGGGCGCTGCACGCCGTGCTCGTCGTCCTCGTGCGGCACCGGCTGGGACTCGCCGCCGAGAACCAGGCCGGACAGATCCTCGACCGGATGCCCGAAGCCGAAGCCCTCGTGGAGGAACTGGCGGCCCGGGCGGAGGCCGCCGAGCCGACGGCCGGCGACGCCGTACGCAAGGAACTCGCCGGGCTCCTCGCGGACTGGGAGGACCTCGCACGCCAGGCCCGCGCGTCCGGGCGCGAGCTGTACTACCGCAGCCAGGGCAAAGGCCACACGAACCTCATCAAGAGCTTCGAGCAGGTCCACGGCCTGTGGGAGACGCCCAACTCGATGCGCAACGTCGACCGTGAATGCCAGGTGACAGTGAAGGGAGCCGACCTGTGAGCCGCACACTCCGGGTACGCCAGTCGCAGACCGTGGTCCCCTTCGGAGCCGGAGCCGTCTTCGACATCCAGGGCGAGTCGTTCGTGGCCACCGGCATCGGCGACTGGCCCACCCGCGGCAGGCAGCGGATCGACTCGCCCCGGCTCGCCGACCGGCTCGGCGTCACCGGCTTCTACGCCGCCCCCGCCACGCCCAACGACCGCTACGACGTCGCCGACGCGCCGGGAGCGCCGTACATCCGCTTCCCCTCGTGGCTGTTCTGCGGTGCCTGCCGGCGCATGAAGCGCTGGCGCATCGCCGACGAGAAGCACGGACAGGCACCGCGCTGCCCGTCCTGTTCTCCCGCACGGCCTCTCGCCCCGATGAGGTTCGTGCAGATCTGCAAGGCCGGCCACCTGAGCGATGTCGACTGGTGGTTCTGGGCACACTCACGGCGCGACGGCGGTGAGCGCCGCACCTGCGAGGAACGCGAGAAGCTGCGCTTCCTCGTCTCCGACCGCGCCTCGGGCCTGGAGGCACTGTCCGTCGCCTGCGCCGCGAAGGGCTGCGAGGCCGCCCGGGACCTGCTGGACATCCTCGGCACCCACGGCATGCGCTGTTCGGGACGCAATCCCTGGCAGCGGGCGAGCGAGGCTGTCCCGTGCCCCCGCCCGGTGCAGATCGTGCAGCGCACGGCCGGCAACCTGTACTACCCGAACGTGCATTCGGCGCTCGACATCCCGGAGACCGACGTGGTGGTGCACGACGACGAAGGGCTCGCCGCCCAAGTCCGTGAGCACCACCTGTGGGTGTCGCTGTGCCGGGACGCCGCCTCACCGCGCGCCGTGCTCTTCCGGCAGATGATCCAGGAGGACACCGGAGCCGACGACGGCCTCATTGACGCCCTCCTGGCAGAGGAGATGGGGCAGGCCGCCCCGGTTGCCGATGCCGCGGATGGCGGATTGCCCGCCGGACCGTCCTGGCCTGACCTGAGCCGGGAGGAATGGGCCGCGTTCACCGCCCCGGCCCCGCCCGCCACCCGGGACTTCGCTCTGCGCGAGACGACCCTGGGCCTGGCCGGTGAGACCGAGGAACCCTGGGCGGGGATCGCCGGCCGCTTCGGCCGCGTCGTCCTCGCCGACCGGCTCCGCGAGGTGCGCGCCCTGTCCGGCTTCACCCGCGTCTCCCCGGACGCCACCGTGGTCCCCGCCGACACCTCCCGCCGACTAAAGTGGCTCCCCGCCGTCGAGGTCTTCGGCGAGGGCATCTTCCTCACCCTCGACCGCGCCGCCCTGGGGGACTGGGAGCAGGACACCGAGGTACGGCGGCGCGTGGCCGGCCTGCGCGCAGACCTGGAGCGCTCGTTCCAGAAGGACCGGCTGGCGAGTGTCACCGGCCCGGAACTCGCTCCTCGCTTCGTCCTGCTCCACACGCTGGCCCATCTGTGGATCCGTCAACTGTCCTTCGAATCCGGGTACACGACCGCGAGCCTGCGCGAACGCATCTACGCCCGCCCCGACCAGGACCAGTACGGCATCCTCGTCTACACCGCGGCCGGAGACGCCGAGGGCACCCTGGGCGGGCTCGTCCGCCAGGGCGAACCCGGACGGCTGGCCGAGACGCTGTTGCGGATGACCGAGGCCGCCGCCTGGTGCTCCGCCGACCCCCTGTGCGCCGAGCACTCCGGGCAGGGCTTCGGCAACCTCAACCGGGCCGCCTGTCATGCCTGCGCGCTGCTTCCCGAGACCAGCTGCGAAGCCGGGAACAGCCTCCTGGACCGCGCCCTCGTCGTCGGTGGCGAACGGGTCCCCGGCTATCTGCAGTCCATAGTCGCCGCGGCCCGGAACGCCGCGGTCACCGCCCTGGAGCAGCCATGACCGTCACCTATCTCGACCTCACCCCCGACCAGCGGGCCGGACTGGACGGCGTCCCCTTCGACGGCCGGCACCTCGTCAGTGGCCCGCCGGGAAGCGGCAAGAGCATCCTCGCGGCGCAGCGTGCCGTGATGCTCGCCCTCACCGGCACCCCGGTGACCCTCCTGACCTACTCCAACCTGCTGCGCCAGTCGCTCGCCGGCTCGGTGCACGTGCTCGGTCCGGCCGACCGTTCGGTGCGGGTCATGACCGCCCACCGCTGGCTCGCCGACTGGTACGGCGCGACACCCCCGGGCGGGGGCGACGGCTGGTACGACTGGGACGCCCTGTTCAACCGGGCCGCCGACCGGGCGGCCGCCGACGGGCCCACCCTGGTCATCGACGAAGGCCAGGACCTGCCGCCCGAGTTCTATCTGCTCTGCCGCATGATCAACGCCCGCGTGACCGTGTACGCCGACGAGTGCCAGCGGCTCACCGACACCAACTCGACCCTGGACGAGATCGCCCGCAACCTCGGCCAGTGCTCCCGCCGTGAACTGGACGGCAACCACCGCAACACGGAGCAGATAGCCTCCTTCGCCGCGCACTTCCACATGGGCACCGGTCTTCCATCCCTGCCCGTGCGCCAGGGACCGGCACCACGCCTGCACCGCTTCCACGAGCGGGGTGCCGCGGATCTGCTCATCCTGCTGGCCGAGTCCCACCCGGGTCGGAGCATCGGGGTGATCGCGCGTTCCCGGCACACCCAGTTCTCCCTGCTCGGCAGCGTCCAGCGCAGGGCACCGCGCCTCAAACCCCAGCTGTACACGTCGGAATCCAGGGGCAGCCTGTACCGCAATCTCGACCTCGGGCGTGGTGGCATCGTGATCGTGAACCGGGCCAGCGCCAAGGGGCTCGGCTTCGACACGGTCGTCATCCCCGACACACATGAGGACGCGGCCATGGACCCCACCTCTGCCGCGTTGCGCATGGCGTACTACGTCCTCGCCACCAGGGCGCGGCAGGAACTCCACCTCGGGTATGAGGGCGACACCGAACCGCCCCTCCTGGCGCAGGTGAGTACGGGTGTGCTGCAACGCGGTTGACGGCGCGGGGTCCGGGCTGCCGGGCTGTGAGGCACCTGTCCTGAGCTGTGCGGTCCAGTGTCAGGGGAGGACCGGAGCGCAGCCGCCCGGTACCCGCCCGGCCAGGTCCGGATCGCCGAACTCCGTGCGCAGGGCCTCGAACGCGGTCACCTTTTCCTCGCCGAAGCGGCGGACGTAGGCGGCGTACTCGTCGGGGGAGAGGTAGGCCGACGGCCTGGACTTGGTGTGGAATTTGTCCGCGTACATCACCAGCCGCTCCTCCGCCGTCACCGCCAGGTAGTCGGCGGGCGGCAGCGGGAGGTTCTGGCTCACGATGTCGTGGTGTGTGAGGCCCACTCCGGTGTGGTGGGAGCAGAAGCGGCACAGGCTCTCCGGGAAGCCCTCGCGCTCGAGGATCTCCTGGCCGAGCAGTCCGTGCTGGATGTAGTTCGCGTGGTCCAGCCGTCCGTCGTCGTCGTACAGGCGGTAGACGCCGATGTCGTGGAGGAGGCAGCCGGCGCGGACCAGTTCGGCGTCGAGGTGGCTCAGGTGCGGCGAGGTGAGGAGCTGCTCCGCGATGCCCCACACGATCTCGCAGTGCGTGTGGACGAGGGTGAACGCCTCGGCGGTCGGTGCGTACTTCTCGTGCAGGGCACGGATCTCTTCGGGGCTCGGAATCCTCACCGGGGGAGGGTAACAACCATCGTTTCCGGTGCCGATGGCCGTCCCCGGCCGTTGCGTTGCGGGGTCTGTGCGTCAGTGTATCCGCCCGCGTGTCACGCGATCGGGTGATGATCCGTGGCGCGGGCACGTCCCGGATCCGCCGCCCGTTTGATCCAGCGACGAGGGCTTCACGCCCATCCGCAGTGAGACAACGGGGGCACACATGGGTCTGCATTTCCACCGCAATCCCGACGGTACGACGACCGGGCGCAACGACGACACCGGGTTCACGGTGACGAACACTGACGCGGAAGAGGTGAAGCGGCTGCTGTACGAGGACGCCGGGTGGGCGTACACGCCGCCACCGCCTCCTGTCCCGGCAGGGTTTCATCGGTTCTCGCTGGTGCATGAGGAGTTCGAGGCGACGGGGTTCGAGGACGAGCGGTACGCGGGGCTGCGGGCGCGGCCGCCCGAGGGGTGCGTGCCGGTCGACTGGGGGTGCTTCGCCCTCGAGTGCGAGCGGCCGGGGAAGACGCTGCTGGACGCGGTCGCCGGGACCGTCGCGGAGATCCGGCGTGAGCACGGGCTGGTGATGAACAGCCTGGGGGTCGAGAAGCCGCACGAGTGGCTCGGCAGCGACAGGAACGGACCGGCCGCGGAGATCGTCGCGCATCTGGTGCTGACGGCCGCCCACCGGGCCCGTCTGCTCGGGTACGGGCGCAAGGACGTCGTCCGGCTCCTCGATGCGGCGGGTGTCGAGTAGAACTTTTTGAAAATGAATGTCATGTGGTTAGCTTCTCTTCGGCCGGGCGGCCGCGCCTCTGCCGTCTGGGCCGCCTCCGGCGTACCCCGCCCGCCACCGACGCCCCCGTGACCTGCCCAGGAGCCTTAATGCCTAAGATGTGCAAGTGCGCAACTACAGCATCAGGACCGCCGGCCCCGCAGACCTCGACCGGGCGCGAGCCGTGATGCTCGACACCGTGTACCGCGACTTCGGCACCGGCTATGTGCCGCGATGGCACGGCGACATCATCGACCCGGCCGCCGCCTATCTCGCCTCACCCCGACACACCCTGCTCGTCGCGCTCGACCCCGACACCGAGGACGTCGTCGCCACCGCCGCGCTCGACTCCCGTGGGCCGGCTCACCCGCCGAACCCTCGGCACCTCGCCGAGCGGTATCCCTCCGGGGAGACCGCGCAGCTGCGGCGGGTGTATGTGCGGCCGGAGCATCGCCGGCGTGGACTGGCGCGGCGCATGGTCGCGGAACTGCTCGACTTCGCCGCAGCCGACGGAGGCTACCGGTCCGTGTATCTGCACACGGACCCGTCCGTCCAGGGGGCCGAGGCCTTCTGGCGGTCGCTGGGCAAGGTCGTGCACGACGAACGTGAGGACCCGGGCGGCGGCAACAGCGTCGTCCACTTCGAGATTCCGATGGGGAGGTGAGCTTGGATGCGCCTGTCTCGCTCGTTTCGTACGCGGCTTCTCGCCGCCCTCGCCCTGACACCGCTGCTCGCCGGGTGTTTCGCCTCCGGGGGCGGTGATACGGGGGAGGGGGCCGACGGCAAGAGCGGCTCCCGGCTCCGCGTCGCGCTCGCCTTCCCGCCCGCCGAGCGGCTCTCGCCCTACGGCGCCGACGCCACCCTCCTCAGCCGGCTCGGCGTCACCGAGGGGCTGACCGCGCTGGACGCCAACGGTGCCGCCGCGCCCGCACTCGCTCAGTCCTGGCGGCAGAAGGACGAGCGGACGTGGGAATTCACGCTGCGCGACGCCCAGTTCCAGGACGGGAGTGAGGTCACGGCAGCAGCCGTCGCCGCCGCGCTGACCCACGCCGCCGAGGCCGAGCCCGAGCCCGCCGCCCTCTCCGGCGTCGACCTGACCGCCCGGGGCGACCGGGGCGGCCGTACCGTCACCGTGCGCACCGCCGAGCCCGATCCCGTGCTGCCGCTACGGCTGTCCAGCCCCAGCCTCGCCGTGTTCTCCGAGAAGGCGTACGCCAAGGGCGGACGCGTGGATCCCGTCGGCACCGCGACCGGGCCGTTCGAGCTCACCGAGGTCAACGGCGCCTCGTCCGCGACCCTTGACCGCTTCGACGACTACTGGGGCGGGCGCGCCCAGGCCTCCGGGATCGACGCACGGTTCGTCGCCGACGGGACCGCGCGGACCAACGCCCTGCGCACCGGTGAGGTCGACATAGCCGAGGCCGTGCCCGTCGCGCAGGCGGCGACGCTCGATCAGGCGACCCGGCGCGACACCGCCACCACGCGCAGCACCAGCCTCCTGCTCAACTCCGCCTCCGGCCCCTTCAAGGACCCCGGGCTGCGGGCCGCCGCCCGTGCCGCCGTCGACACCTCCGCTCTCGCCGAGGGCGTCTACGAGGGGTATGCCGACCCCGGGGCCGGGATCTACGGGCCCGCCGTCACCTGGGCCGACGGCAAGCGGGTCAAGCCCGTCGGGCGGGCCGGCGCCGACGATCCGAAGGGCGCCTCCATATCCCTGGCCACCTACGACAACCGGCCCGAACTGCCCGAGGTCGCCCAGGTGCTGAAACAGCAGCTGGAGAAGGCCGGGTTCAAGGTGAAGCTCACGGTGCGGGAGTACTCCAGACTCGAGAGCGACGCGCTGGAGGGGAAGTTCGACGCCTTCGTCCTGGCGCGCAACACCCTCCTCGACACCGGTGACCCCGTGGCCGTGCTCGCCAGTGACTACACCTGCGACGGCGACTACAACATCGCCCAGCTGTGCGACAAGGAGGTGGACCGGGCGGTCGCCGAGGCCGAGCGAACCGCCGATCCCGGCAAGCGGCAGGACGCGGCCATGGCGGCGGAGGCCGCCGTCCTCGGCAGCGACGCCGTGGTGCCGCTGGTGCACCAGCGCATCATCACCGGGGTCGGGACCTCGGTGCGGGGGGTGGTGCTCGACCCGTACGAGCGCACCCTGGTCGGTATGGGAACGCGGCGCTGAGCCATGCGACAGCACGTGGCCACACTCCTGTGGCGCACCGCGCTCGCGGCTGCCCTCGTGTGCGGCATCGGTCTGCTGCCGTGGCTGGCGCGGACCGATCCCGCGCTGACCGTGCTCAAGGCGCGGTCGGCCGAGCGGGACCCGACCCCCGAGGTGCTCGCCGACATCCGGGCCGAACTCGGGTTGGACGCCGGGCCGTTGCACCTGCTGGGGCAGTGGCTGAGCGGGCTGTGGCGCGGGGACGCCGGGCGGTCGTGGATCTCCGGGGGCGAGGTCATGCCCGACGTGCTGCAAGCACTGGGTGCGTCGCTGCTGCTGATGAGCGTGGCGCTCGTCGTCGCGGTGCTCACCGCCGCGCTGGTCTGCGCCCGCACGCTCCGGCTCGGTGCGCGGCGGCGGCTCGACGGGCGGCGCGCGCCGGGCACCGGGTCCGCGGTGCTCGCCGCGCTGCCCGAGTTCCTCGTCGCGTCCGTGCTGGCCACGGTCGTCGGGGTGCAGCTGGGCTGGCTGCCCGCCCTCGGCTGGTACGGGCCGCAGTGGACGGTGCTGCCCGCACTCGCCCTCGGGCTGTCGGCCGGGGCCGTGCTGGGGCGGCTGCTCGACGATCTGCTGCCCGGCGCCTTCGGTGAGCCGTGGGCGCTGAGCGCGGCGGCGCGGGGCATACCGGGCCGGCGCATCGCACGCCAGGCGGTGCGACGGTGCGTGCCCGCCCTGCTGCCCAACGTCGCGCTGTTCGTCGTC